>NZ_CP071462.1:1274497-1593121 GCF_017352155.2 Haloterrigena alkaliphila | reverse complement strand
CGAAGTCGTCGAACGAGCCGGGCTCCTCGTCGACCGGCTCCGACGACCCGTTGCCGCCGTTGCCGCTGTCGTCACCGTTTCCGTTACCGTCGTCTTCAGCGGTTTCCGAATCACTCAGGGCGGAACAGCCGGCGAACGTGACCGCGGCGGCTGTCGTGAGGTATGCTCGTCGTTTCATTCCAGTCGCAAAAATCCGCCAAGTAGTGATTGTTATAGACTCGTTAGAGTCCGGTTATGCGGACAATAATCGGTTCATGTCGACCGGAACGAACCGACGGTTGCACCAGAGCACAACGAGGGACCCATCGCGACAGATCTAACTCGAGGCCGGTTGAAGAAGCGGTTATGAACGATTCCGAAGCGTTCGTCGAGACCGTGCGCGAGGACAATCAGACGGCCCTCTCGCGACTCGGGTCGTCGAAATCGCTGTACGCCGACACCGGCGGCGACATCGACACCGAACCCGTCCTCGAGGCGACGGTGGACGCCGAACACGCGGCCTGGCAGACGTTCCGCGAGTGGATCGAGAGCGAGACCCACGACGAGGCCCGCGAGGCCTTCGAGACCACCGCGGCGGAGGAGGAGAGCCACTACGAGATCACGCTCGACCACCTCGGGAACGAGGAGTACGAGCCGGACCGGGTCCCTAAGCTCCACGACTACCTGCGGGACCGGGAATCGACCGTCGAGCGCGTCGGCGCCCTTATCGGTCGGATCCTCGCCAGCAAACGCTCGAAGGAACAGGTCGTCGGCTACTTCGTCGGCGACGCCGACCCCCAGACCGCCGGCGTCTTCCGCGAGTTCGGCGAAGACCTTGACGACCAGCTCGAGCGCGCGCAGGCGCTGCTCGAGGCGGTCTGTGAGAGCGACGACGATCTGGAGCGCGCCCGCGAGGCCGCCGACGGGGCGATCCAGGCCGCCTACGACGAGTACGTCGAGAATCTGGAGGCGATGGGCGCGAATCCAAAGCCGGTCTGCTGAACGGGATAAACGGTTTTTCGCGGTCGTTAAACGCCCTCTACCGTCTCCCGAAACGCCCGAATCGACGCGAGAGCGTCCTCGATGCGGTCGGCGACCTCGCCGCCCTCGTCGTCGGCGATATCGGTGAGGATGTGCTCGTGTCGGGCCAGTTTCCCGTGGTCGGGTCCGCGGTCGGCGTCGGCGTGGGTGGCGAATTCGTTCGCCTGATTCTCGAGTCGGTCGCGCGTCTCGTCGTCGGACGCCGCGTCGGCGGCCTCCCGGAGCGTCGCCGCCGCGTCGTCGAGGTTTTCTCGTGCCATACGGTATCGTTCATCCGGGGCCGTTAAAATGGTTTCAATCGCTCCGGAGGTGGAACGGCTCGAGCGCTGCAATCGGACGGGGACGAAGACGTGAACGCGGCCGCGAACGCGAATCGCCTCAGTCGACGCGTTCGATCCGTCCCGCGAGGTCCAGTTGGGCCGCCTCGTCGGGATCGAATCCGGCGACCGCGTCGTGGAAGTTGGTGCGGAAGCTGGCCGGCCCCTCGTGGGGCATCTCGGCCGCGCGTTCGCCCGCCAGCCCGAACGCGAGCGTCCCGTGGACGGCAGCCTCACGGGGGTCCTCGAGCGCGCCGGCGAAGGTACCGACGGTCGCGCCGAGCATGCAGCCGGTGCCGACGATCTCGCCGAGCATCTCGTGGCCGTCGGTGATTCGGACCGCGCCGTCGGCGTCGGCGACGACGTCCTCGACGCCCGAGGCGACGACGACTGCGCCGGTCGAGTCGGCGACGGAGCGGGCCGTCTCCTCGATCTCCTCGTAGTCGCCGATGGACTCGACGCCCTCGACGTTCGCTTCGACCCCGGCCAAGGCGCTTATCTCGCCGTAGTTGCCCTTGATCGCGGCGAAGTCGACCGCCTCGAGGAGGCTCTCGGTGACCGCCTCGCGCGAGGGGGTCGAGCCGAGGCCGACGGGGTCGAGGACGACCGGAACGTCGCGCTCGTTGGCCTTCCGGCCGGCCTCGTGCATGGCCTCGACGCGGTCGTCGGGCACCTGGCCGATGTTGATGACGAGTGCGCGCGCGGCCGCGGTCATTTCGCCGGCGTCGCCGAAGGAGTCGGCCATCACCGGGAGCCCGCCCCAGTGCAGCGTCAGGTTCGCGACGTCGTCGATCGTCACCGTGTTGGTCACGTGCTGGACGAGCGGCTCCGTCTCCCGGACGGTCCGAACGGAGTCGGCGAGGTCGGCGGCGGCGATGTCAGTGACGTTCATTCCTCTTCTCCTCCGCGACCGACGTCCTTTGGCGTTTCGACGGCGGCAGCGAGCGCTTCGGTCGCGGCCCGCGGATCGTCGGCCGCGGTGATCTCGCTAATGACGGCCACGCCGGCCGCGCCGGCCTCGACGACCGGTCCCGCGTTGTCGGCCGTGATCCCGCCGATGCCGACGACCGGGATCGAGACCGCGTCCGCGATGGCGGCGATCCGTTCGGGACCGATGCCGTCCTCCTCGGCGGCGACGTCCTTCGAAGACGTTCCGTAAACCGCGCCGACGCCGAGGTAGTCCGCACCTGCGGCCTCAGCTTCGAGCGCCTCTTCGACCGCCGACGTCGAACAGCCGACGACCGCGTCGGAACCGAGCAGGTCCCGCGCGACGCCGACCGGGAGGTCCGACTGACCCACGTGGACCCCGTCGGCGTCGATCGCCTCCGCGACGTCCGCGCGGTCGTTGACGATCAGGTCCACGCCCGCCTCGGCGGTCACCTCGCGCAGTTCGCGGCCGAGGTCGTACCGGAAGCGCGCTTCGGTCTCCTTCTCCCGCAGTTGCACGACGTCGACGCCGCCCTCGATCGCCGCGCGGACGATCTCGAGCGTCGACCGGTCCTCGGAGAGCGACTGCTGGGTGACGAGGTAGGTGCCGTAGTTCGAGGGATCCATGGGCGAACTGGCGGTTCTGAGCCACTAAGCGGCTTCGGTCGATCGACCGGCGGGGTGCCGGATCGCGCTAATACCTGGGAGTCGATCCCGCTGACGGCCCGTTCACGGCCCCGTTTCTTGGCCCTCGAGGCCGTAACCCCAGCTATGGCGTTCGATCCCGACCGCGTGACGACCGTCACGTTCGACTCCTACAGCACGCTCGTCGACGTCGACGCAGTCGAAACGGCGCTGGCGGACCACCCCGGCGTCGACGATCCGGAGCCGATCTCGCGGCTGTGGCGGAGCCGCTCGATGCAGTACACCCTCGTCGGGAACCAGACGGACGTCTACGAGCCGTTCTACGACGTCAACCGCGACGCCCTCGAGTACGCGCTCGCGGCCCACGATATCGACGCGACCGACGAGGAACGCGAGGACATCCTCTCGACGTACCACGACTTGCGGGTGTTCGACGACGTTCGGGAAAGCGTCGAACGCCTTCGCGAGGGCGGCTACGACTGTTACGTGCTCTCGAACGGAAACCCCGAGATGCTCGAGTCGATGGTCGAGGGCGCCGAGATCGGGGACCTGCTCGTCGACACGATCAGCGCGGACGAACTCGAGCGGTTCAAACCGGACCCCGACCTGTACCGCCACGCCGCGGGCCGGACGGGAACGCCGATCGAGGAGGTCGCCCACGTCTCCGCGCTGTGGTTTGACGTGCAGGGGGCGATCCACGCCGGGATGCAGGGCGTCTGGCTGGACCGCAAGGGGAACCCGCGGGAGCCGTTCGGCGCCGAACCGGACCTCGTCTGCGAGGGGCTGGCCGATCTGGCCGAGCGACTCGGGTGTTGAACGGCGCTCGGGTGTTGAACGGCGCTCGAGCGGTGAACGACTTACGGTCGCTCGAGGCGGTCCTCACCGGCCCGAACGAGCGCGTCCCAGTCGGCGTCGTCCAGCCGGTCCCGGAGTTCGGGCAGCGGCGTGATCGGATCGGGATCGGCCGTCTTCTCGCCGATCGATCGGCGCCACCACGCGACGTCGCGCCACTCGCCCTCGGTGTAGCCGATGGTCGGAAAGTCGACGCAGCGCTCGAAGTCCAGCCGCTCGTGAAACCGCTCGGTGTCGGGGTTCGGAACCGTCGTCACGGCGTAGGCGTCGCGAACGCCCTGGCGCTCGAGGACGGCGAACAGCGACGCGTAAAGCGCGCGCCCGACGCCCGACCGTCGGGCGTCGTCGGCCACGTAGACGGAGAGTTCGACCGTCCACTGGTAGGCCCGGCGCTTGCGCAGTCGGCTCGCGTAGGCGTAGCCGACGACCCGCCCGTCCCGTTCGCAGACGAGCCACGGATAGCGCTCGAGGGTCGACTCGATCCGGTCGGCCATCTCGGCTGCGGTCGGCGGCGTCTCCTCGAACGTGACCGCCGTCGACTCGCAGAAGGGGGCGTAGATGTCGCGGACGGCGCCGGCGTCGTCCGGCGTCGCGACTCGAATCCGCGCGTCGGCTGTCATACGGCTCCGCTTTCCGGTCTCGCGAGATAAGTCCGCTGAAACGAACGCGACGGACACGCGCCGCTAATCGATCGAGCACCGCGAGAAGGGGACGTTCTCCCGTCGTAGCTTCACCTTGTAACCAGAAGCACTTAAAGGAGGTACGGAATCCAGTCCTAATAGCCGAGAAAGACGGTGTTGCGACTATCCGATTAGCAGTCCGGAGAACGGCGTCGTCCCGTCATAGCTCTACCTTGTGACCAGAAGCACTTAAAGAACGAAGGCGACGCCCCGGGCGACCGACACGCGACGCACCGATCGTAACTCCCATATCGACGACGAAGCGTATCTGTGCCGTGATGCGAGCGATCGTTCCGAGTTCGGCGAGTCCCTCGAGTCGATCCTCCGACCGATCGGGGGAGCGGTGACCGATGGCCGATCTGGTCGGCATCTTCGCCTCGGCGATCGGCCCGATCGTCGCGATCGCGGGGGTCGGCTACGTGCTGGCGACCGTCAAGGAGATCGATCCGGAACCGCTGAACACGGCCGTCGTCTACGTGCTGGCGCCCGCGCTGGTGTTTCACAGCCTCGCGGTGACGCGACTCGCGGCGGCGACGCTCGCGCGGGTGGCTGTCGGCATCGTCGCCTTCACGGCCGCGATGTGGGCGGTCGCCGAACTCGTCGGGCGCGCCACCGGCGAGCGCGAGCCCGCACTGAGCGCGCTGGTGTTGGTCGCGATCTTCACCAACTCGGGGAACCTCGGGATCCCCGTCTCCGACTTCGCGTTCGGCGAGGTCGGCCGCCAGACGGCCGTCCTCTTCCTCTCGGTCCAGTCCGTGCTGATGTACACCCTCGGCGTCTACGTCGCCTCCCGGAGCAGCGGCTCCGCCGGCCTCGAGGGCGTCCGACGGGTGTTCTACATCCCGCTGGCCTACGCCGTCGTCGCCGCACTGGCCGCGCGGGCGCTAGATCTGGTCCCGTCCGCGGACACGGCGGCGATGGAGACGCTGCAACTCGTCGGCGACGCCTCGATCCCGCTGATGTTGCTCATCCTCGGAATTCAACTCGCGCGAACCGACACCGCGTCGGCGGTCTCCCGCGCCTGGCCCGCGACGGCGCTCAAGATGGGAGTCGCCCCCGTCGTCGGACTCGGAATCGCGCTCCTCGTGGGCTTCGAGAATCCGACCGTCGCGCGCGTGTTCGTCCTCGAGACCGCGATGCCCGCCGCGGTGACGCCGCTGATCCTCGTCATCGAGTTCGCCGGCAGCGCGCGCTCCGAGGGAGTGCTCGTCTCCGAGTACGTCTCGACGTGCGTCTTTCTCACGACGCTGCTTTCGATCCCGGTGCTCACCGTCCTGATCGCGATCCTGCAGTCGGGTGCGGTGCTCTGAGCGTCCCCGCTTGCGTCTCGAGAAATCGAAGACGGAACGCGCTAGACCGACGTCCGGTCGCGAACGCGCCGTCGGAGCTCGAGCCCCCCGAACGCGGCGAACGAGGCGGCGAGCAGCAACACGGCGTCTATCGTCCCGCCGCTGACGACGAGCGCGACGATCGCGAGGGTGATCGCCAGCGAGAACGCGACCGTGAGCCGGTCGGTAGGGTAGCGCGCCGTCAGCCGGTTCGCGACGAACAGGAACGCCAGTCCGACGGCGATTCCGGCCACGACGTCGACGAGGTAGTGAACGCCCAGTGCGACCCTCGAGGCGGCGACGAGCGCGACGACGGTCGCCGCGCCCAGCGCGCGCTGGCGGGCCGTCCCGACCGAAAGTCGCCCGGCGAGCGCGCCGTAGACGACCGTCGTCAGGACGGCGTGTCCGCTCGGGAAGCCGTAGCCGTCGGCCGTCCCCGTCGCCTCGTACAGCGACCGGGCCAGCGGTCCCAGCGTCTCGAGTTCCGCGAGCGGCTGGCCGGGACGAGGCAGGGCGAAGGCGTACTTCAGGGCGGTGATCAGCGAGAACCCGGCCAGCATCAGCCCGACGACGACGGCGGCGTCCTCGCGGTCGTCGGGCCGAACCCAGTAGACGACCGCGACGAGGAGGGTCAGGAACCAGACGTCTCCCAGCTGGGTCACGAGGGCGACCAGCAGCACCGCCCACTCGGGGACGAGCTCCTGAATCGCCGGCAACGCGCCGATGCCCCTGGACATGGTCGACGCTACGCCGACGGGTCACTAATCGGTGTCGGCTCGCCGCGGCTCGAGTCGCGGCGCGAAGAAAACGCGGGGGCGGGGCGAGCCACCGACGGAGAACCCGCCGTCGCGAACGTTACGAGACGATTTCTTTTCGTCCGGGCCGGTACCGCGACTGGTATGGACGAGCAGGCCCGGCAACCGACGGCGCTGGACGACGAAGAGGGAGCGCGGCTCGCGAAACTCGCACTCGAAACCGAGTACGTCGCCCGCCTCGAGGCGTATCTCGCCGACGAACACGACGAGACGGTGGCGACCGACGAGCCCCGTGCGTTCGAACTCGACGACGGCGTTCGAGCAGTCACCGTTTCGGACGGGACGGACGACGGCCCCAGACCGGACGTCGCGATAACGGTCCACGTCGACGACGGGGACGTCGTGCAGGCCACCGCGGAACGCCACGACGTCCCCGACGCAACCGTCGAACTCGCGTTCCCGACGGAACTCGCGCCCGGGCCGGAAGCCGCGGTCACGGACATCCTCCGACCGACGGGCCAGTCCGTCGCCGTCACCGTCGACGAGGGAGCGGACGTCACGACGTACACGATCGAGACCTGAGTCCGCTGCTGACGCGTACGCGGCGCTCGTGACGTAGATCCGGGGAACCGCTATCGAACGAATCGGAGAAGAAATCGCGGCGAACCGACCTAGTGGCCCTGGTCGTGGGGGTTCAGCGCCGTGCCGTAGTTCTCGGCGTGGTCGGTGTAGTCGATGAAGCGCGGCGCGTCGGGGTCGAAGGGACGCTCGAGGCTCTCGAAGGCCTTCTTCTTGTCCCAGCCCTGCAGTTTGCCGACCGCGGACTTGTCCTCCAAGTCGTGGTAGTCGAGGTTCGGCTCGGTGAGGTCCCACGCCTTCATCCCCTGCTCGGTCCGGATGATGACGCTCGAGTAGTCGTCGGCCGAGCCGACGGAGCCGACGGTGATGTCCGAACAGAAGCCGGTGAAGTCGGCACACTCGTCACAGCCCTTCAGCGCGGCGTCGTGGAAGTTCTCGACGTCCTCCTCGAGGATCATCTCGCCGTCGTGGCCGTAGACCATCATCTTGCCGTGGAGGACGTCCATCTTGCCGATCTCCTCGGGCGAGATGCCCCGCTTTTCCTCCAACTGCTCGCCCATGAGGCTGTAGTAGTTGAAGTTCTTCGTACACATCAGCGAGATGGTGTAGTCCACCGCGCGGATGCCCTCGTTCTGGGCCTGGTAGTCCCACTCGAAGTCCTGCAGGGCGCGGATGCCCTCGATCTCGCAGGGCGTGCCGACCAGCGCGAGCGAGAGGTCGTCCCAGTCCTTGTCGGGGAGCTTGTGCTCCCACTGTTTCAGGTCGAGGTTGCCCAGCGCGAGCGTCTGGTTGTAGACGGTGCCGGCGTTCGCGATGAGTTCCTCGGTCGTGGTCGCGAGGTAGCTCTCTGCCTTCCACTCCTCTTCCTCGCTCTCGGTGGCGACGAGCGCGCCGTCGATCTCGCCCTCCTCGAGCAGCGTCGCGAGGATACCGGTGACGACGCCGCCGTCCTGGGCGCCGTCGGTCCAGTCGTCCTCGACCTTCGCGGAGAACTCCGTGATCGGGTCGCCGGCGCCCTTGACGTTGTCCTCGCCGCCGGTGATCTTCCACTGGCGCTCGTAGCGCAGGCCGCCGCGGGGACAGAAGTCCCAACAGAGCGAACAGCCGGTACACATCTTGACCAGTTCCGGCAGGTCGTCGTCGCCGACGCCGATCGAGTCCGAGGGACAGGCGGCGACGCAGGTCCCACACTGGATACAGCGGCCCTCGTCGATGACCGCCTCGTCCAGTTCCATGAACCAGGTCTTCTCGTCGGGCGTCTCGATGTCGTTCATCCGCGACCGGATCGAGTACTCCGGCGTCTCGAGATTGACACCCTCCGGAACCCCGACGCGGGTGTCCGGCGCGTCGCCGTAGACGTCCTGGCTGACGTTCTCCGCGGGCTCGGTGAACTCGAGCTCGCCGAGTTCGCCCATCTCGTCGACGTTGGCGGCGCCCGCTCCGTCGGTGGCGACGCGCTTATCGCCGGCCGATTCGGCGGTCGGCTCGGCCGTCTTCTCGCCGCAGGTGCAGGTGTCGGGCGAGCAGCTGTCGTCGTTAGCGCCGCCGTCCGTCGCGATGGCGCCGTCTCGAGCGTGCTCCGTTCCCTCGCGCGAGCGCGGCGCGGCGTCGCCCGTTTCGGGGAACATGACCGCTTCGTCGTCGTCCGTGTTCGACTCGGGGACGGTCGGGAAGACGCGCTCATCGGGATCGTTGGAGCCGTTAGTCCCCATGAGCAACACCTCGCGCGACCGGCGCGTCGGCTCCTTGCATGATCTGTCGGAGTCGCTCGTTGTCGACGCGGCGACACCACTCGTAGAACTTCTCGCCGCCCTCGCGGCCCTCGCTGTAGGCCTCGAACAGCTGCTCGAGGGCGGGGATCACGGCGTGGGCGGGGACAGCGTTCTCGACCCAGTCGAGGAACTCGTTGTCCGCGCCGAGCGAGCCGCCGAGTCCGAAGTCCATGCCCTCGACGATGTTGTCGCCCTCCGCGTTGGTGCTGTTCTCGTCGTCGACCTTGACGGTCTCGCCGCGGAAGCCGATGTCCGCGATCTGGGGCTGGGCGCACGACGCGGAACAGCCGGACATGTGCATCCGGATGGCCTCGATGTCGTCGGGGACGTCGATGCGCTCGTCGAGTTCGCGAGCCCAGCGCTTGGTGCGCTTCTTCGTCTCGATGATCGCGTAGTTACAGAACTCGTTGCCCGTGCAGCCGACCGCGCCGCGGGAGAACGGCCCCGGATCGGGGCTGTACTCCTGTGCGAACGGCTCCGCGAGCAGGTCGTCGACGTTCTCGTCGGGAATGTGGGTGATGAGGAAGTTCTGATCGGTCGCGAGGCGCACGGAGGCGTCCTCGGTGCCGTACTTCTCGGCGGCGCGGGCGGCCGCGGCGAACTCGTCGCCGCCCGTGCGGCCGGCGATCACGTTGAAGCCGACGTAGTTGAGCCCGTCCTGTTTCTGCTCGTGAACGCCGACGTGGTCGCCCTGGTAGCCGACGGTCAGGTTCTCGCCGCCGGTCGGCAGGTCGACGGTACAGCGGTCGCGGATGGCCTCCTCGAACTTCTCGGGGCCCATCTGTTCGACGAGGTATCGCATGCGGCAGACGCCGCGGTTGTTGCGGTCGCCCAGTTCCTTGAACGTCTGGGCGACGGCGCGACAGAACTCGACGGCGTCCTCGGGCCTGATGAAGACGTCCAGTTCGGAGCCCATCCGCGGCCCGTCGGAGAGGCCGCCGCCGACGCGAGCGTGGAAGCCGTAGAGGTGCTCGCCGTTTATCTCCTTCTTCGCGGGAACCAGTCCGACGTCGTTGATCTGGGACTGCGCGCAGTCGTGAGCGCAGCCGGTGATCGTGATCTTGAACTTCCGCGGGAGGTTGGCGTACTCGCGGTTGTTCGTGAAGAACTCGGAGACGGCGTCGATGACCGGCTGGGCGTTGAAACACTCGTGGTCGTCGAGTCCGGCGGCGGGACAGCCCAGCACGTTCCGGGCCGAGTCACCGCAGCCCTGGACCGTCGTCAGGCCGACCTCGTCGTAGCGCTCCCACATCTCGGGAACGTCTTCGACGCGGATCCAGTGTTTCTGGATGTCCTGTCGGGTCGTGATGTCGAGGTAGGCGTCTCCCCAGAGTTCGTTCTGCTCCGCGCCGCCGTACTCGTCGGGCGCGACGGCGAGGTCGTCCGTGACCTCGCCGATGACCTCGGCCTGTTCGGGGGTGAGCTTCCCGCCCGGGACCTTGGTCCGGATCATGAAGTAGCCCTCCTGCTTCTGGGCGTACATCCCGGCCCACTTCAGGCGCTCCCACTCGCCGCCGCCGGCGCGCTCCTCGATCTCCTCGAAGGAGAGTTCGTCCTCGGCGTAGTCGTAGACGTCGTCGATCACGTCGAGCGGGTGCTTGTTCTGCTTGTACTGTTCCGTCGTGTTCATTCGGACCACCACTGGGAAGCGTCGCCAGTCGCCAGCAGAGCGATCACACTATCGTAAAGAGCCATCGTTTAGCGGGTAGTATCACCCGAAGCCTATACCACCCTGCAAAGGGGCGAATCATGACGAGGGTCGTTTGCACCAGTAAATATTGCCTCATCGTGGCTGCCCCAGCGGTCGGTCACGAGGAGATAATCCCTGTGAGGGTGGCAGACGGGCGGCGACAGACCACCGTCTCGAAACGCGTCACCGATAGCGGCCACATTATCCGAGATCCGAGCGACCGACGCGAACTGAGTCGCGTCGCGACGGGGACGGCCGGCCACGCGCTCCGAAACGATCGCGCTCAGTCGAAACACGCTACCGGTTCGCCCGCACTCCGCGGATCGGGTTCGAACTCGGGGCCGTTCGCGATCCCGTCGTAGCGCGCCCGGAGGACGATATTCTCGTCGACGTAGTACGTGACGCGGGTCGCCCACTCCGGTCGTTCGCCCCCCGTTGCCGTCTCGGTCTCGAGGTGGTAGACCATCGACACCAGCGCGGCGTCGCGGTCGGACTCCGACTCGACCTCGTCCGTCCGGCGCGTTCCGAACCGGAAGTCGAATGCTCGCGTCTCCGTCCCGAACGCCTCGATGAAGGCGTTTCGCCGGTACGTCGCTTCGAAGTCGCGGACGAACTGATCGACGTCGTCGAGCAACGGCTCCGACGGGTCGGGGTAGGATGCCGGTTCGAGTGCGTCGTCGACGGGCGGCGTAGCCGGTCGTGGACGCTCGGTGTCGGTACAGTCGTACGCGTCGACCGGCACGACGCCGGACTCGAGCGGTTCGTCCGACTCCGGCAGCTGACTGTCGGAACAGCCCGTCAATCCGGCGGTAACCGGCAGTAGCGAGGCGAGGAGGGCACGGCGAGAGCGGGGCCTGCGCATACCGTAATGTCAAAGAGACATTATATGTACTTTTCGTATTCTTCGGTAGAGGTTGTAGAATAACCGGATTCGCGTCGAACGGGGCCGACGAGTGGCGTCGAAGTGAGCGACCGGCGACTACTCCTCCTCGAGCAGTCGGTCGAGCATCTCGTCGGGATCGAACCGCTCGATGTCGTCGTACCCCTGCCCGACGCCGAGGAAGAGGATCGGCTTCCCGGTGACGTGAGCGACCGAGATCGCCGCACCGCCGTTGGAGTCGGCGTCGGCTTTCGTCAGGATCGCGCCGTCGATCTCGGCGGCCTCGTCGAACTCGCGGGCGCGGTTGACCGCGTCCTGGCCCGCGACCGCCTCGTCGACGAACAGCGTCATGTCGGGACCGACGACCCGGTCGATCTTCTCGAGTTGATCCATCAGTCCCTCGTTCGTGTGAAGGCGACCGGCGGTGTCGCCCAGCACGACGTCGATGTCGTTGGCCTCGGCGTACTCGACGGCGTCGTAGAGTACCGCCGCGGGGTCGCCACCCTGTTCGTGGCTGATGCACTTCGTTCCCAGGGCGTCGGCGTGCTCCTGGATCTGCTCGTTGGCGCCGGCGCGGTAGGTGTCGCCGTTGGCCATCACCGTCGAGTAGCCCTGCCGTTCGAAGTAACGGCTCAGTTTGGCGATCGAGGTGGTCTTCCCGACGCCGTTGACACCCGTGAAGACGATGGTGACCGGCTTGTCCGCGTCGGCGACGCGCTCGTCGAAGTCGAACTGGCCGACGCTGATCACGTCGTAGATGGCGTCGCGCAGGGCCTCCTCGACGACCTCGCCGGTCGACGTCGTGAAGGTCCGCGTCTCGCCGACCAGTTCGTCGCGGATGTTGTCGAGGATCTCCTCGGCGACCCCCATCTCCACGTCGCTCGAGAGCAACGCCATCTCGAGTTCGTGGAGCGGGCCCTCGAGGTCCTCCTCTTCGATGACGAACTTCCCCTTGACGAGCGAGCGCGCTTTGGCACCGAAGCCGGTCGAGCTCTCGTCGGCGTCGTCCTCGGCCGCCGCAGCGTCGGCCGTCTCGGCTGCCTCGGCGTCCGCCGGTTCGTCCGTCTCGACTGGACCGGCCGGCTCGTCCGTATCGGCCGTGTCCGTCGACTCGTCGGCTTCGCTGCCCCGTTCGATCATCCCCTTGAGGTCGAGTCCGGATTCCGCCTCGGACTCGGCTTCGGGGTCCGATTCGGGTTCGGTCGCCGGCTCCGCGGCCGACGGCTCGTCCGTCGACGACGTCTCGGCCTCGACTCCTGCAGGGGACGACGCGGGTTCCGTCCCGGCGTCGGCCTCCGCCTCGGCGCTGACCTCCGCCGTCTCGGTCGGCTCCGGCGTCTCGGTCGCCGCCGTCTCGGCCTCGCGGTCGCTCGCTGGCTCGTCGACGCCGTCGTCGACCGGTTCACCGGTAGTATCAGGAGCGTCGGGTTCGGCCGTCGCGTCGTCGGTCGTCACCTCGGCTTCGGCGTCGGTCGGCGCCGCCGCCTCGCTGGCGTCGGCCGCACCGTCGGCGTCGGCCGCCTCGGCGTCCTCGAGTTCCGCCGCCTCGAGGTCGTCCTCGTCGACGTCCTCGACGTTCTCTTCGGCGGCCTCTTCGGCGTCTTTCCGGAAGCTCCCGAGCTTGTCCTTCAGGTTGTCAAACATGGTGGGAAAGAAGGCCCCTCGTTACTCGTCGGGCTGTTGCTGACCCTGGCCCATCTGCTGCATCTGCTGTTGCATCGCCTGCTGTTGAAGCTGCTGGGCCTGCTGCTCGAGTTCCTCGCTCTCGGTCTCGAGTTCGGCGATCTCCGAGTTGACCTCGTCGATGCGGTCGTCGAGGTTCTCTTTCTTGCTCTCGAGGGCGTCGATAGCGCCGTCCTGTTCGAACTCCGCGGCGTAGTCGGCGCCGAGTTCGACGATCACTTCGTCGATGTCCTCGATGCTCGCACGGAGGTAGGCCCCGCCGCCGATCGGGACCTGTACCGTCGAGTCGGTCTCGAGCGTCTCGAGGGCCTCGATGGCCTCGTCGGTCTCGCTCTTCTGTTGCTGGATGGCCTCGACGTTCTCGTTGAGGGCCTCGATCTGTTCTTCGATCTCCTGAAGCTCCTGGGAAAGCTGCTGTAGTTGTTGCTGACTCATTGTGGGTCGACCTCCTCGAGTTCGATCTGCGTCCGCTTCAGTCCGTGCTGACTGCCGAGTCGAGAGAGAACGTACTCGCGGGCGACGTTCTCGTTTTCGGCGTCGACCGACGTTTCGAACGGCGCGTACCCGTCGCGATTCTCGAAACGACCGGTGACCGTAAACTGACTCATGGCACACACTCCGGCAGGCAGTCGGAAGAATGTTCCTTTCCGTCGGAGGCAGGCCAGGATCTCGATCGGGGCGAAATACCGTCGATACGCGCGATATCTGGCCGGGCCGCCGGTCCGACGATCCGTCCGTAGCGTACCGGGAGAGCGCGGTCGTCGACGATATCCGCACCATAACGATTTTGCGTGCGATCACGTACGACCTCCCATGAGCGAACTCGAGTCCGAGGAGTTACTGCCCAGCGAGCGAATGCGAAGCCAGGCTCTCGAGGGCGACGTCACCCAGATCCACCGCGGCCACCGGTACGCCGACGAGGGCGACACGTTCGCCATCGACGGAACCGCGTTCGAGGTGACCGACGTGACCGAGCGCCGGCTCGGCGACCTGACCGACGAGGACGCGCAGGCGGAGGGGATGGACGACCTCGAGGGATATCGGCGAATGCTCGAGCGCGCCCACGAGAACTTCGAGTGGGACGACGACAGCGAGGTCGTCCGCCACCGGTTCGAACCCCGGTAAGCGTCGGGCGGCCGGGACGGCGAATACACCTATCCGTTCGAGACTCGATAGCTCATCGCATGCGTGTCGCGGCGTTCACTGCCGGCGAGAGTATCGACGAAATCGAGGTGCAGCAGCGTCCCGATCCGACGCCCGAGCGCGGCGAGGCGGTCGTCCGCGTCGAGGCGGCGGCGCTCAACCACCGCGATCTCTGGAAGATCCACGACGACGGGCGGCTCGGCGACGAGGAGTTCCCGTTCGTTCCGGGCGGCGACCTCGCCGGCACCGTGGCGGAGACGGGCCCGAACGTCTCGAGGGTCGCGGAGGGCGATCGGGTCGTCCTCTGCCCCCTGAATACCTGCGGCGAGTGTCGGTTCTGTCGCGACGGCCCGGAGAACATGTGCGAGAACTACGGCAGCTACGACGGGGCGTTCGCCGAGCGAGCGCTCGTCGACGCCAGCCGCCTCGTCCCGCTTCCCGACGCGGTCGACGTCGTCGACGCGGCCGCGCTTCCGATCGCCTACGTGACCGCTTACCGGATGCTCGAGCGGGGCGATACCGGCGCGGGCGACCGCGTGTTCGTCCCCGGCGCGACCGGCGGCGTCGGAATCGCTGCGGTGCAACTCGCGTCGCTGATGGGCGCGGAGACGATCGGCACCTCGACGTCGGCGACGAAACTCGAGCGCGTCGAACGGGAGGGGCTGGAGCACGCGATTCACGCCGGCGATCCCGACGAGATCCGGGAGGCCGTCGAACGGGTCGGCGAGGTCGACGTGACGATCAACCACCTCGGCGGCCCCTACACCCGCGTCGGCGCCGAAGTCCTCCGGACGAACGGCGCGATGGTCATCTGCGGACGCACCGCTGGCCAGTACCCCGAGTTCGACGCTCGAGACCTCTATTACGGCCACAAACGCATCCTGGGGAGCACCCTCGGGACCCAGCCCGACCTCGAGCGGCTCGTCGGGTTCGTCGCCGACGGCCGCCTCGAACCGGTCGTCGCCGAGCAGTACCCGCTCGCGGAGACGGCGCGGGCGTTCCGCAATATGGACGACCGGGAGCAGGTCGGGAAACTGGTTATCAGGCCACAGCGATAGCGTGGCCTCGGACGATACGAACGGATCGCTCGAGAACCGGCGATCGAACGGTGAAAACGGGAGTCAGGGCGACTCGAGAGCGGGGGTCGACGGTCAGTCGAGATAGCCGAGGGCGTCCTCGATCCGGCCCAGTTCCGGCCCCGTCGTGTCCTCGCCGACGACGTAGCCGGCCTCGTTGGCGATCAGCCCCGAGCCGACCAGCGGCGCACCGTAGTTGATGGTGCCGACATCGGCCCGGACGTCCAGAACCTCCTCGAGGACGTCCAGTTCCTCGTCGGTCGCCTTCGGATGACAGAGCACCCCGGTGTTGGTCGCGACGGCGGCCGTTCCCACGGTGCGGACGCCGGCGAGGTCGCCGCGTTCGACGGGAACCTCGAGGGTGTCTTTCACGATCTCGACCGTCTCCCGTGGGAGGTCGGGGTGGACGTACGCGCCGTAGTCGTTCGCCAGCACGACGTTGCCCGCGGCGTTGATGTTCCCCGGCAGTTCCGCGACGGGGACGTCGACCGCCTCCTCGAGGCGGTCGCGTTCGTACTCGAGGACGCGGGAACTGACGAGCAGGCCGTTCTCGTTACCCGTCGCTAGCGCGCCGACCGTCGAGGAGCCGCCGACGGTCGTCTGGACCGCGGGCACCTCGAGTTCGTCGGTCAGGTCGGCGACGACGTCGTCGTCGACGTCCGGGCGAACGAGCACGCACGAGTCGGTCGCGCGGGCGAAGACGCCGACGTAGGCCGACCCGGCGAAGGCGAGACGCAGCAAATTTACTCGGCGACCTCGGCCTCGACGACGGCCTCACCCTCTTCGTCGAAGCGGGCCGCACGGACGCGCAGCTTTCGCGGCGGGTTGGCTCGGCCGTTCGACCAGACCTCTTCGTTGATCGAGGGGTCCAGTCGGATGGCGTCCTCGTCGACGGCGAAGTGTTTCGCGAGGTGTTCGCGGACGAGTCGCATCGCGTAGTCGGCGGCCTCGTGGTTGGCCCCCTTCTTGACGTCGCGCAGCGGAACGGTGACGACGCGTTCCTCGAAATCACTTGCGCTCATCGTTACTCGTCAGTGTCATTGCGCCGCCAGTTGCGGCGCTTGGGGTTTCGCTGGACGTCCATGTCGGTCTTCATCATGACCCAGGCCGGCACGCGGCTGTTCTGGTTCTCGAGTTTGGCAAGTCGCTTCTTCTTGCCCTTCGTTTTCTTACCCATAGTAGCCGCACGTAGCCTACGCTGGCATAAAATCTTGTCCATCTCGCCGACGAGGCCGGAGGGCGGCGGATTCGACCGCCGGGACTCACAGCGCGATCGATCGGCGACGGATCGGCCACGGTTACGAGCGTCCGTTCTACTCCGACGAGCGTCCGTCGTGTTCCGTCGAACCCCCGTCGTCATCCGACGAGAGCCCGTTGCGCTCGAGGTACCGGGTAACCGCCTCACAGGTCGCGTCGCTGAGCGTGGTCGTGTACTCCCAGTTTTCGACCCCCTCGGAGCCGTCGTGGCGGGCGAATCGGTCGTGGTCGGCACAGCCACTGCCGTGGAATCGGGTGCCGGCACCGAACTCGGCCCGCCCGGCGTAGGCGGACGCCATCGGGGAGATCCGCAGCGTCTCCTCGTCGGTCCGGACCGCGGTGCCGAGGTGGTGATTACAGCCCGATCCGACGACCGACTGGGCCACGTCGCTCGAGACGAACGTGTGCAGCGTCTCGTGGATCGCCATGTTCGCCGTCACCGCCCGCGAGTCCCAGAGCTCGGTCGCCCCGAGGTTCGCGACGGTCAGCGCGTCGCCGCTCGTGCCCCCGGCGTCGATCCCGACCCGCGCGTTCGGCGACAGCGTCCCGCCGTAGCCGACGCGGTAGTTCAGCGGCGCCCAGCACGCCAGCAGGTGGCAGGTCGACCCCGTCAGCGCGTCCCGCTCCCGGAGTCGCTCTCGAAAGCCGTCGAGGACGGTCTCGAGCGAGGGGACGACCACGCCGGACGGCCGCTGAACCGTAGACAGCGGAAGGCTGACCGGGGCCCCGCGCTCGACGCGGACCTCGGCGTCCTCGAGGCGCGAGCGCTCGCGTGCGTACTCGAGGACCTGCTCGAGCGCACCGTCGACGGCGTCCAGCGCCTCCCGGTGGGGCGTCGTCCAGTCGCCTCGCAGGCCGGCGACGCCCGCCTGCAGTCGGACGCGCAGCGGGATCGAGGTGGGGTAGACGCGCACGTGCAGCGCCGCGTCGCCGACTGGTCGTTCGGCGCCTCGGGCTCGGGAGACGGTGGCCACGCCGGCCGCGCCGCCGACGGCGGCCAGCACCTCTCTGCGAGAGACGGAGGCGGCGCTGGCGGTCGCTGCGGTCGATGGGGACGGGAGCGACGGTATCACGAGGGATCGACGGCGATGATCGCCGTGCTACTCGATCGCTACCACAAGTCCCGCAATCGGTTTCTGCCTTGCAAACGCCGGTCGGGTTTTGTACCGGTCGGTCCTCGAGGCCCAACGGTCACTCGAGCGGGAACGACTCGACCGTCGAGTACACCGGGCCCGAATCGGTCAGCGTGCTCTCGGTGAGTCGGATCTCCTCGACGCGGGCCTCGCCGACCGTCGGGTCCCGCTCGCGGACGAGCTCCTGCACCAGCTCCTTCCCGCCGGCGTGTTCCATCCGCGCGAGCGTGACGTGAGGCGTGAAGTCGTGGGACTCCGCCTCGAAGCCCATCGCCGTCGTTCGATCCTCGACGGTCTCGTGTAACCGGGTGAGCTCCTCGCCGCCCGTCTCGGTGCCGAACCAGACGACGCTGATGTACTCCAGGCTCGGGAAGACTCCCAGCCCGCCGTAGCGAACCGTGAAGGGGTCGACGCCGGCGTCGTCGACGGCGGCCGCGAGTTCGCGCTCGAGGTCGGGCAGGCGGTCCTCCGAGACATCGCCGAGGAACTTCAGCGTCACGTGGGCCTGCTCGGGATCCGTGACGTTCAGCCCGCTGGCCCCCTCGAACTCGGCCTGCAGGTCGGCGACCGGTTTCGCGAGGTCGTCGGGCAAGTCGACGCCGACGAACAGTCGCATGTACAGCTCTCGGACGGGAGGCTCCTTCAACGATGGGTCCGCCTACGGCGGGTGTCGGTTCAACCGAGTGACGCAATCTCGAGGCCCGAACGTGGTGGCTGGACCGCCGCGGCCGAATCGTCGCGGTCGAATCGGCGACTTACTGGGCGCTCTGGTTCGACTCGTCCTCGAGGTCGCTCAGATCCTCAATGACGTGGAACCCGATCAGTTCGTCCGGATCGTCCTGTGCGAGGCCGATCACGAGCCGCTCTTCCTCGGTATTCTCGATCGTGACGGTGTCGGTTGCCGACGTCCCCGACCCGGACGCGCCGGTGTCCGCGGAGTCCTGCTCGGCGGAGCCGTTCTCCTCGGCGGTACTGTTCGTGTCCGTACCGTTCTCGGCGTCCCCGTCGTCGCTCGAGGTGCTCTCGAGTCGTTCCTCGAGTTCGACGCTGACCTCGTAGTCGCCGGTCTCCGTCCAGACGTCGTCGTAGAGCGCGGCCGACTCGTCGTCGCTGGCCTCGGCGCCGTCGTCTCCCTTATTGGCCGCGAGGGCGAACGACTCCTCGAACACCACGTCCCCAGCGGGGTCGACGATCTCGACAGTTCCGTTGACCGGCCGACTGGCGCCGTTGAAGACGTTCACCTCCTTCAGCGCGAAGTCCGCGACGAAGTCCACGAGCGCCGAACAGCCGGCTAGGGAGGTGAGCGCCGCGGTCCCGCCGGCGGCGACGAACGTCCGTCGGGAGACGAGTCCGGAGTTTCGGTCGGGAGAGGCGGGCGTACCTGTCGAGTCAGGGCGGTCGATTGGCGTGGTCATGCTAGTCGCCGCTATCAGGAAGGGGGATAAAAACTTTTCTGTTGACACGTTTGTCGTGGTAATAGCGGGCCGCTCGTCACGGGTCCGTCGACATTTCGGGAAGACCCCGTCCGGGCGAGGAAGCGCTCGAGAATCGGATCCGGAGACTCGAGTTCGATCCGCCGTCGGGGACTCGGGTAGAGCCCGCCGTCGGGTGCGCGGCTGGCGATTCCCGAGGTCGCAGCCCTTAACAGTCGTCGCCGCTAGTTTCCGACAATGACCGACCGAGACGGCGATGACGACCGCGATCACCGGTTCTCCGAGGGCGAGGGGGTCGACCCCTCCTACGAGGAGTTCGATCTGGATCCGCCGGAACTGGGCGTCGATCCCTCGAAGGTCGACCCGGTCGACTCCCGCGTCGTCACCGACACGCTCGACAAGCACAACATCGACAGCGAGGACGTCGACGCCGAGGAGTTGCTCGACGTCGGGCTGAACTACATGCAGATCAACCGCTACGAGCAGGCCACCGAAGCCTTCGAGCGGGCCGCCCAGTTCGCCGAGGACGACCACACGGCCCAGGAGGCCTGGATCAACAAGGGCGTCGCCCACGCCGAACTCGAGGAGTACGACGAGGCGATCGGCGCCCACCGCGAGGCGCTGCGGCTCGACGACACGAGCGAACACGCCGCGACCGCCGAGACCAACCTCGCCTACGCGCTCTGGGAGTTCGGCGAGACCGCACAGGCCTTAGAGCACGCCGAGCGCGCCGTCGAGATCGACGAGCGCTTCGCCCAGGGCTGGTTCAACCGGGCCTTCTTCCTCTCCGAGCGGGGGCTGGCCGAGGAAGCGCTGCACTGCATCGACAACGCGATTCGGCTGGGCATGCGCAACGCGCGGGTCCTCGAGGAGAAGGCCGAGATCCTCGAGGAACTCGGCGAGTACGACGAGGCCGAAGAAATCGCCGACGAGGCGAACGAACTGCGCGAGAGCGCCGAACAGCGCCTCGTCGAGGAACGCCGGGAGATGCAGGGGCACACCCCCGAGTCGGCCGGCGGCGGCCAGCAGCGACGGGACCCACAGGGCGGGGCCGACGTTACGGATCCCGGCCGCACGTCCGACCGCGACGAAGAGGACTGGCGCCTCGAGTAACGAATGCTGGTCACAGAACGGGAGACGCCGGAAGGGTTGCTCGTCGCGGTCTGCGACGAGGACGTCCTCGGCGAGACCTTCGAGGGCGAGGGCGTCTCGCTGACCGTCACCGAGGAGTTCTACGGCGGCGACGCGGTCGACGAGAGCGCCACCGTCGAGAGCCTGGCCCGGGCCGACGTCGCCAACATCGTCGGTCGGCAGGCCGTCGAACTGGCCATCGAGGAGGGCTTCGTCGACGAGGCCAACGTCCTCGAGGTCGGCTCGACGCTGCACGCCCAGTTGCTGCGGATGGGACGGTCCTGACTACAGATCCGTCCGCTGGAACCGATAGTAGCCGATCGCGACGGGAACGGCCAGCCATACCAGCAGGACGACGACGCCGAACTCGTCCTGCAGGTAGAAGGGCGCGTCGCCGGGATACCGCTCGGCGGGCGTCATCCCGTAGGCCTCCATCGACTGGAGGCCGTACTGGAACTGGAAGGGGAACACCGACCCCTCGACGACGTTGCTGACCAGATTCGTGTAGGCGAAGATCGGATTGAACTGCTCGACGACGAGGTACCACGTCTCGGCCTCGACCGGCGGTCCTTCGCCGTAGATGAGGTGGTACGGACCGGCCGTGAGCAGTTCCCAGAGCGCGATGAGGATCATGTAGATCCCGACGACGATCGCCATCGACTTGCCCCGCGTGGAGACGGCGGCGGAGGTGCCGACGGCCAGTCCGGCGAAGGCAGCCCCGAAGAGCACGGAGACGGCGGCGAAGCCGAGCCAATCGACGAACGGGACCGAGCCGAACAGGACGGCCCCGAGCACGAGCGAGACGAGACACGCGAGCGCGACGGCGACGGTGACGACGGCCGTCCGACCGAGCAGTTTCCCGAAGACGACGTCGGTTCGGTTCGGCGGCAGGCCCAGGAGGAGCTTGATGCTTCCCGAGCGGCGCTCCCCGACGACGGCCATGTAGCCGGCGATCAGCGCCGCGATGGGGAGGATCACCTGCAGCGGCGTGGCGACGAAGCTGAGCACTTCCGCCCCGCTGACGTCGTCTACCGTGTACCAGATCGCGACGTAGCCGATCGTGACCAGTCCGACGAGCAGTCCGATCAGCGCCCAGAGCAGTTTCGACCGCCCGGCGTCCTCGAACTCCTTGCGGGCGACGGTGCCGACGTGGCCGCTCATCGGCTCACCTCCGTCTCCGAGGCGGTCACGGGAGCGGCCGTCGCGTCGGGCTCCGCCTCGCCCTCGTCGCCGCTCGTCAGCGCCGTGAACAGCGTCTCGAGCGAGACGTCCTCGATCCGCACGTCCGCGATCGTCGCCCCCGCGCGGTCGAGCGCGATCACGAGGTCGGCTTTCGCCGCGGGATCGGTGACGGTACACTCGAGGGTGTGGTCGGACGCGACGACGTCGGTGATGCCGGCGACCGACGCGGCCGGCTCGCGCACGTCGGCGGCGCCGTCGGCGAGGATCAGTTCCATCGACGCGCCGCCGCCGATCTCCTCGCGGAGCCCCGCGATGGTGTCAACGGCGACGAGTTCGCCGTCGTTCAACACGCCGACGCGATCGCAGACCGCCTCGACGTGCTGGAGGATGTGACTCGAGAAGAAGACGGTCGTTCCCCGTTCGGCCTCCGAGCGGACCAGGTCCTGCATCTCGCGGATGCCGTGGGGGTCGAGACCGCTCGAGGGCTCGTCCATGATGAGCAGGTCGGGGTCGCCCACCAGGGCCATCCCGGTCGCGAGCCGCTGACGCATCCCCTTGGAGTAGTCGCCGGCCGGTCGGTCGGCGTCGGCGGCGGAGAGGCCCACGCGCTCGACGATCGCGTCCGGATCGTCGGCGGCGTCTTTGGTCTCGATCGCGAACTCGATGTGCCGACGTCCCGAGAGACGCGGGTAGATGTCGAACCCCTCCGGCAGGACGCCGACGCGGGGGCTGATCTCGTCGATCTCGGTCTGTGCGTCGTGGCCGAGTACCGTCGCCGATCCCGCGGTCGGCCGGGTGAAATCGAGTAGCATGTTGATCGTCGTCGATTTCCCGGCGCCGTTGGGGCCCAGAAAGCCGAAGACCTCTCCCGCTTCCACCGCGAGGTCGAGATCGTCGACGGCGACGAGGTCGCCGTACGCTTTCGTCAATCCGGTCGTCTCTATCGCGGTCATGTACTTCAGCCAACACGCGAGAGACACATAACCGCTGGGCCGCAGTTTCACAGTCGGAAGTTCCGACCCGCGTGGTTCAACGCGGCGCCAGACCCGTTCGGAGTGGCGTCTGCGGCGTAATCGCCCCTCGTTGAACGTCAATCACGCGGGTGTCGGGTCACCCGGCCGGCAGTAGTACCAAAATAGTTTGGAGACATCGATATGTCGCTCCCCCAAGAACACCGAAGTGGCAGGGCAGGTTACTGGACGATCTGACCAGATCCCTGCCGAGGCACCCACCCACCAACCGACCCACCACTCCCACCGCATCCGCCTCCCGCCTCCGGTTTTTGGCCCCAACTCCCCGCACCCACCGTCGTGAACGCCGGTTCGATCGACGAGACCGAAGGAGTGTTTTGCCTGCGGTCCCTCCTAGTCGCCAATGAGTCAACAGAATCTCGAGGCGCTCGACGTCGAGGCCATCCGCGACGAGTTCCCCATCCTCGAGCGGGAGTTCGACGGCCAGCAGGTCGTCTACCTCGACAACGCGGCGACGACCCAGACCCCCGATCCGGTCGTCGACGCGATGAGCGACTACTACCGCGAGTCCAACGCGAACATCCACCGGGGGATCCACCACCTGAGTCAGGAGGCCTCCATCATGTACGAGGAGGCCCACGACCGCGTGGCGGAGTTCATCAACGCCGACGGCCGGGAGGAGGTCATCTTCACGAAGAACACGACGGAGAGCGAGAACCTCGTCGCCTACGCGTGGGGGCTGAACGAACTCGGTCCCGGCGATCGGGTCGTCCTCACGGAGATGGAACACCACGCTTCGCTGGTCACGTGGCAACAGATCGGCCAGCGCACCGGTGCCGACGTCGAGTACATCCGGATCGACGAGGACGGCCGCCTCGACATGGACCACGCCCGCGAACTGATCGACGACGACGCGGCCATCGTCTCGGCGGTCCACGTCTCGAACACGCTGGGAACGGTCAACCCCGTCGCCGAACTGACCGATCTGGCCCACGAGCACGACGCGCTCTCCTTCATCGACGGCGCCCAAGCGGTTCCGAACCGCCCCGTCGACGTCGAGGCCATCGACGCCGACTTCTACGCCTTTTCGGGCCACAAGATGGCCGGCCCCACCGGTATCGGCGTCCTCTACGGCAAGCAGCACCTCCTCGAAGAAATGGAGCCCTACCTCTACGGCGGCGGGATGATCCGGAAGGTCACCTTCGAGGACTCCACGTGGGGCGACCTGCCCTGGAAGTTCGAACCCGGCACGCCCCAGATCGCCGAGGCCGTCGGCCTCGAGGCCGCCATCGACTGGCTCGAGGAGATCGGCATGGAGCGCATCGCGGCCCACGAGGAGGAGATCGCCCGCTACGCCTACGAGCGACTCGCGGACGAGGACGACGTGGAGATCTACGGCCCCGAACCGGGCCCCGACCGCGGCGGCCTGGTCAGCTTCAACATCGAGGGCGTCCACGCCCACGACCTCGCCTCGATCATGAACGATCACACCATCGCGGTCCGCGCGGGCGACCACTGTACCCAGCCGCTGCACGACAAACTGGGGGTTCCGGCCTCGACTCGAGCGTCGTTCTACGTCTACAACACGCGGGAGGAGGTCGACAAACTGGTCGCGGCGTTAGACGACGCTCGAGAACTGTTCGCGTAAGCGACTGCTGGCTGCGGGACGGTTTCGCGGGTTCTTCGCTACTGTTCGAATCCGACGAGCGACGTCGCGGCCATCGACTGCACGACTCGAGTCGGACGCGACAGCAACGGACACAGTCCGCGTGCGGTGGCGCGCGCTGAGCCGCGAGGAGCGACAGCGACTCGCGGCCCAAATCGTGCGAGGGATGAGCGAACAACGTGAGCGAATCGGCTGGGGAGGGTGTGGAAATCCCAGTTGCCAGTAGCAGCAGAACGCACGCTCGTCGTCACTACTGATACCTGTGGTTCATCCTACCGTACCGTCAACGGGCGACTGCACACCGAACGTACTGCTGCTCGACGAATGTATTAGTCCGATCAGTGCGTTGATAGCAGTATGGACGACGCGACAGTCACGCTCCGACGGGCCGACGAGAGCGCACTCGAGGACGTCGAAACGCTGCTCGCCGAGAACGACCTCCCCTCGGCGGACGTCCGAACGTCGTCCGCGCGGTTCTACGTCGGCTTCGACGGCGACGAACGGGTCGGTATCGGCGGCCTCGAGCGCTACGGCACCGACGGACTCCTCCGCTCGGTCGTGGTCGAGCGATCGGTGCGCGGGAACGGGTACGGAACGGCGCTCTGTGATGCGCTCGAGCGGCGGGCTCGAGCCGACGGTCTCGAGACGCTGTACCTGCTCACGACGACCGCCGCCGGCTTTTTCGCGGGTCGAGGGTGCGAGGAACTCGAGCGAAGCGACGCACCGGCCGCGATTCGCGAGACGACCCAGTTCGATGAGCTCTGTCCCGCGTCGGCCACGTGTATGCGGACGTCGCTGCGAAACCAGTCCTGATGCGGCAGGAACGCCGGAGATCGGGTCGCTGGTCGCGAACGGAGCGTTTATTCGACCCGTACCGAAACACGACGGCCATGCTCGAGGCAGTCCGAACCCGCGCCCGAACCTACTTCGAGGCGGCCCCGCCGGCCCACGACTGGCACCACGTCCAGCGCGTCGAGACGCTCGCGGAGACGCTGCTCGACCGGCACCCGGAGACTGACGAAATCGACGACCAGGTCGTCACCCTCGCCGTTCTCCTGCACGATATCGGCCGCGAGAAGGAGGATCGCGGCGAGATCGACGATCATTCGGCCTGGGGCGCCGAGGAGGCGGGTCGGATCCTCGAGGACCTCGGCGCCGACCCGGCGACGATCGAGGCGGTCCGCCACTGCGTGCGCGCCCACCGGTACTCGAACGCCGTCGAACCCGAGAGCCTCGAAGCGAAACTCGTCAGCGACGCGGACAACCTCGACGCGCTCGGCGCCGTCGGGATCGCGCGCACCTTCGCCCACGGCGCCGCGTTAGGCGAGGCGATTCACGATCCCGCGGTCCCACCGGCTGACGACGAGACGTCGGCCGGCGCCACGCAGTACAATCACCTCCACAAGAAGATCCTCGACCTCCCCGAGCGCATGTACACCGACGTCGGCCGAGAGCTCGCCGCCGACCGGGCGGCGTTCGTCCGCGAGTACGTCGCCCAGTTCGACGCGGAACTGGCCGGCGAGCGCTGACGGCTGCGGGCGACCGCCGCTCGAGTCGCACGTCGGGGGAGCCGCAGTACGGGAACAACAACAACAAACTCGCGTAGGATTTTTCCGAATCCCGATCCTACGACGGCCTGCCGAGGTGAGAACGATGCAAGAGAACGGTATCAGTCGTCCCCGACGCGACCCCTTCGAAACCCTGGTCGACGTTCTCGCCGCGGTCGATCGGGACGACCTCCTGCTCGGGATCGTCCCGATCGCGTTCGCGGTTGCGCTGGTCGCGGCGAGCACCCTGAGCGTATCGCTGCCCGGAGCGATGGGCATCGCGGCGACGATCGGCGTGCTCGTCGTTATCGATGCCTGCTACCGCAACCCGCCGATCGACCAGGGGTCCACGTAGCGGTATCGACCAGCAACCGTTTTTCGCCGCCGGTCCCAACCGACCAGCGACGCCGCCGTCCCGACGCCCAGTCAGTCGGCCGTCCGCACCCGGATTTGCCCGTCAACGAGCCGTTCACGTGACCGTTCGCGGGACCGATCGATTCCGCCCCGGAACCCTTTTACAACTCTCGGGCCTATTCGAAGACAACAATGGGACTGGGCTCGGATATGTACCGACAGCAGATCCTCGACCACTACAAGAACCCCCGGAACTACGGGGAACTCGAGGATCCGACCTTCACCCACGTCGGCGAGAACCCGATGTGCGGCGACGAGATTCGCATGGACGTCAAGCTCGACGACGAGGAGGAGACGATCGAACGCGTCGCGTTCTCCGGCGACGGGTGTGCGATCAGCCAGGCCTCCGCCAGCATGCTCTCGAAGGAGCTTACGGGCAAGAGCCTCGAGGAACTCCACGAGATGGACCGCGACGACGTGACCGACATGCTCGGCGTCGACATCTCGCCGATGCGGGTCAAGTGCGCCGTCCTCGCCGAAAAGGTCGCTCAGGACGGCGCGGAGATCTATCAGGGCGAACTCGACGTGGACAAGACGACGACCGAGGACTGAGGCGCCTCGCTTCCGACCCGTCGACGATCGGTGAGCTGCCGGCCTCGACAGTTCCCTCCTGATTTTGGATCGTACAGCCGGGTTGCGAGTACTGATAGCTACGTATCGGTATCTAGCGTAGCGCTTTCGATGAGTATCCACTCGTGATCGACGTCGCAATCGATGTCGACGGCGTGGTCACCGTCTCGCTCGAGGCAGTCGAAGAATAGAATCGAAGCGCGTCGAACCGTCGTTATTCCGGCTTCAGCCCGCCGTCCTGGACGCGCATGACGGCCTCGCCGTCGGCGAGGTTCGGCGCGTCGACGAGTCGGACGATCCGCTTGTCGCCCTTGGACTTGCGGAGGTAGATGCGGAACGTCGACTTGTGACCGAGGATGTTGCCACCGATCGGCTGGGTCGGGTCGCCGAAGAACGAGTCGGGGTTCGAGGCGACCTGATTCGTGACGATGACGGCGCAGTTGTAGAGGTTGCCGACCTTGTCGATGTCGTGGAGGTGTTTGTTGAGTTTCTGCTGTCGGTCCGCGAGTTCGCCGCGGCCGACGTACTCGGCGCGGAAGTGGGCGGTCAGCGAGTCGACGCAGAGCAGGCGGACGGGGTACTCCGAGTCCTCGTGCTCGCTAGCCAGTTCCTTGGCCTTCTCGGCCAGCAGCATCTGGTGGTTGGAGTTGAACGCCTTCGCGACGTGGATCTTTTCGAGGACGTCCTCGACGAGTTCGTCGACCGCGGCCTCGTCGTCGGCCGAGCCCTCGATTTCGCGGTCCTCGAGCGTCGCGTTGATGGCCTCGTCGGGCAGGCCGCGAACCATGTCGTCGATCCGCTCGGGACGGAACGTGTCCTCGCTGTCCACGAAGATCGCACAGCCGTGGAGGCCGCCGACCTCCTTGGGAAGCTGGACGTTGACGGCCATCTGGTGGGTGACCTGGGACTTGCCGGCGCCGAACTCGCCGTACACTTCGGTGATCGACTGGGTCTCGATCCCGCCGCCGAGCAGGTCGTCGACCTCGTCGATGTGCCAGCTCAGCTTGCCGATTTCGTTTCGTCGCTCGAGGACGGTCGACCCGGTCTCGAAGCCGCCGATGTCGGCCGCGTCTCGGGCGGCGCGGACGATGTCCGACGCGGTGGACTCGCCGACGTCCGCGGTGTTCGACAGTTCCGAGGGGGAAGCCACGGCGAGACTCTGGTAGGAGTCGAAGCCAGCATCGTGGAGTTTGTCTGCGGTTGCCGGTCCGACGCCGGGGAGCGTCTCGAGGTCTGCTTCAGGCATATCCACTCCTTGTGCCGGACCCCTCATAAACCCTCGTTAACAGGGGAGTGAAAGTGAAACTGTGGGCCGGCAGCGGGCTCTTCGAGAGAAGAGCAGCAAGTTTAGAAGGAATGACGTCGGCTCGCTGGCGAGAGAGTGGTCGTGGACGAGAGAGTAGTCGTGGAGGAACGAGCGGGTGACGAGACCCGGCCGCGAGCGAACGAGCGGGTGACGAAACCGAATCGAGCCGTGAGCGTTAGCGACTCGATTCGCCGGATCCCCACTCGAGACAGTGGAGGTGCCCGTCCTCGGAGCCGACGAACAACCGTCCGTCACCGAGCGCGGGCGTCCCCGAGACCGCGCTCTCGAGGCGGTAGTGCCACTCGAGGTCGCAGTCGTCGCCGACGTCGACGCCGTAGAGCGACCCGGCCGCGTCGCCGACGCAGCAGATATCGCCGGCGACGACGGGACTCGAGCGAACCGGGCCGTCGAGTGCCACACCCTGCTTCGAGAAGAGCCAGCCCCGGAGTTTTCGCCGGCCGAAGGTCGTGTCGGTGACGTGGAGGTAGCCGTCCCCGGCGCCGACGAACGTCGTATCGATCTCGGGGAGGACGGTCGGGGACGACGTGAACCCGTCCTCGGTTCCGTAGGAGAACCACGACTGGCCGTCGTCGGCGTGCAACGCGACGAGCGTGCCGCCGTCGTCCGCGACGTACACCCGCTCGCCGACGACCGTCGGTCCGTCGACGACCGCGCCGCCAGTCGGTGCGTCCCACAGTTCCTCGCCGGTCTCGGCCTCGAGCGCGAGCACCGTCCCGTCGGCGGTGCCGGCGTAGACCCGGTCCTGATCGCTCGCCCGCTCGTCCATCTCGGCGTCGTCGAGCGACAGCAGGTCGATCTCCGTCTCGTCGCGTTCCTGCCCCCAGCCCCGCCGGTCCCGATCCGCGTCGCGGTCGACCGCCGGCGCGCCGGCGACGGGGGCGTCCGTTTCGTGCGCCCAGACGCGGGCGCCCGTTTCCGCCTCGAGCGCAGACAGACCGGCCGCGTGGCCGGCGTAAAGCAGCCCGTCCGACAGCGCGAGCGGCGACTCGAGCGCGCCCTCGAGTTCGGTCTCCCAGCGCTCCTCGCCGGTCCCGGGATCGAGCGCGCGGACGGTCCCCTCGCCGGTGCCGAAATACAACAGGTCGCGCGTGACGACCGGCGCCGCGTCGGTCGAAGCCGTCGTCTCGACGGACCAACGCTTCCGTCCGGTCTCGCGCTCGAGCGCGTAACAGTTCCCGGCGCTCGTCCCGACGAAGACGGTGTCGCGGTCGAGAACCGGCGTTCCGGCCGGGCCGGCGAGATCGGCCGTCCATGCCTTCGTGACGCGATCCGGCCCCTCGAGGTCGCGTCGGAGTCCCGAGTGGTGCGGATCGCCCTTGAACTGATTCCAGTCGGTCACTGGCTGGTGATAGCGAACGGACCGGTATGAAGATACGTCCTCGAGACCGGCCGGAAGACCGCCGACCCGTCAGCGCGCGCTCTGCTCCGACTCGACCGGCTCGACGCCGGAGAACTCGAAGCGGGCGCCGTCCGCGGCGCTCTCGTCGACCGAGACGTCCCAGCCGTGGGCCTCCGCGATGCTGCGAACGATGTTGAGTCCGAACCCGGTCCCCTCGGCGTTCGTCGTGTACCCCATCTCGAACACCGCCTCCCGACGGTCGGCCGGGATCCCGGGGCCGTCGTCTTCGACGACGAACCCTGCGTTCGTCCGACGGACGGTGACGGTTACGCCCGGATCGCCGCTGTCCTCGTCGGCTGCGGGCCGGTCGTTCGCGGAGCCGTGTTCCACACTGTCGTCGGCCTGCGGCCGACTGCCCGTGGAACCGTGTTCCACGCAGTTCCGAAACAGGTTCTCGAGCAACTGACGCAGTCGGTCCCGGTCGCACGAGATCACGCCCGGGTCGCCCTCGATCCGGAGCGTCGCCGCTGAGGACCCGGCCGTCGACCACGCCGATTCGACGAGGGGGCGAAACGGGACGCGATCGAACTCGTCGACCAGTTCGCCCTGTCGCGCGAGCGTCAGCAGATCCCCGATGAGAGCGTCCATGCGGGCCAACGCGTCCGACACCTCGGAGAGATACTCGTCGTCCCGCTCCTCGCGGGCGAGCTCGAGGTTGCCCGACGCGACGTTGAGCGGGTTCCGGAGGTCGTGCGAGACGACGCCGGCGAACGCGTCCAGCCGTTCGTTCTGCCGGGCCAGTTCGCGCTCGCGTTCCGCGAGGCGTTCGCGGGTCTCGATCGTGGCGATGGCGTGACCGATCGTCTCGCCGAGTTCCGTGAGGACCGTTCGTTCGTGGTCGTCGAACACGTTCTGGCGGTCCGCGTAGATGCTGAAAAACCCGTAGACGGTATCGCCGTGACCGACAGGAACGACCGCGAGCGACTGGACGCCGTGCCACTCCAGCAGGTCCCACCACGGCTCCATCGTCGGATCCTCGAACACGTTCGGAACGCACTGCATCTCGCGGCGCTTGATGGCGCGGCCGCCGGGACCGTTGCCGGTCGGGCTGTCGTCGACGGTGATCTCGATCGACTCGAAGTACTCGTCGTCGAACCCGGACCACGCCGCAGGGCGGACGCGGGCGTTCGCCTCGTCGTATCGGCCGATCCACACCGCCTCGTAGGGGTCGGATTCGCTCAACCGCTCGCAGACGGCCCGCTCGAGGGCCGATCGCTCCGTCTTGTTCACCAGCTCTCGAGTCGCGATGCGGAGCGTGTCGTTGATGCGATTCAACTGCTCGATCGAGCGCTGTCGGTCCGTTCCCCGGGCGTCGTACACGCCCACCAGCAGGCCGACGAGCGCACCGAACGTGGAGACGTTGAGCATCGCCGTCAGCGGGTCCAGCAGCGAGAACCCGCTGACGACGGTCGCGGCGAACAGCCACGCAGCCAGCGCCGTGAGCGCCAGCACGCCCGCACAGGTCCACGCCAGCAGCCGTCCCGCGAACCGCCCGGGAAGCAGGCGCTCTCGTGCGAGCAACGCGCCGGCGCCGATCAGCCCGAGCGATAGCACGAGGGGCGGCACCGTGACGAGCAACGGTACCGACGTCGTCCGCAGGCCGACGGCGGTGGCCAGGTGAAACAACGAGAGGAAGAGGCCTGCTGCGACGAGTATCCCGCCCGCGAGCCGGTTCGAAACGCCACTCATTGTATCGTTCACTCGGTACTGCGGAGCCGGGACTATAGCTACATCGGCCACGAGAGGTCCGCCGGCCAGCCGTCAGTCAGGTGAACGAGGACCGTCCGACGAACGAGACCCCGAGACGCGAGTGGGCGGAGACGATGCTGCTCGAGTCCGGGACTCGTCAGGAGTTGAAAAGCGGCAGGAAAAGGGGGCAACTGGTGTATGGCGCAGTTGGTGATGATGTGGCGTGGATGACTTCCTGCCGTACTTTCATCCATGGCCTCCGCTGGCATAGCAGTGATGCCAACACGATTTGGTATCGGCCGAGAACGAGGGCGCCGCCGGTTCGAGACGAGGGCTGGACCGTCGCCGTCGTCCCGCTCCTCCGTTCGATCTCACTCCCAGGGATGCGTTCCGCCCGAACTCGGCCACAGCGGGTACCAGTACTCCTTCTCTCGCTCGATCTCGAGTTCGCCGTCCAGGGCCGCCTCGAGTTTGAACTCGGCGCTCGAGTCGCGCTCGCGGCCGGAGCGGGGGGCGAAGGGGTAGAATCGGCCGCGACGGAACGAGTAGATCCAGTAGGCGGGACCGTCCACTCCGGCGGTTTCACCGCCTCCGTCCCGATGCCGCGAAGCGGCATCGCCATCCTCGTAGGCGAAGACGGCCGCCAGCAGCCGCGAGCCGTAGCCGTGCTCGATGAAGGTGTCGGCGGCGAAGTGCATGCTCGTGATCAGGTCCTCGGGGTCGTCGTCCTCGAGGACGACCCAGTGGTAGCCGTGGTCGTCGCTGGTGACCGAGAACGCCGTGCCGGTCTCCTCCTGGCCGGCCTCGAGGATCGCCTCGACCTCGTCGACCGCGTCCCGAAAGCTGCTCGAGTCGACCCCGGAGAAACAGAGCGCGCCGACGTCGAGCGACTCGTAGCCCAGATCGGCCTCCATCGTCATGTAGGCGGTGCTCATCCCGAAGAGGTCGTCGGGGTCGGCGTCGCGTCTGGCGTCGGTCTCGGCGCGCAGGCCGAAGACGGCCCGGAGTCCGTCGAACAGTCCCATGCTCGTCTAAAGCGCATAATTCCTTAGAAGGATTGCGTTTGGCCGCGACGACGGGACTCTGTCGCGGCGTCAGTTGATCCCCCAGCGCGTCTCGTACGGATACCGCTCGGCGCGGTACAGGCCGACGTGGAGGACGACTGCGGTGATAATCAGGCTGAGATTCACCGGGGTCGAGTCGTACGCGATGACGTTCACGATCACGTCGCCGCGGTACAGCGGCCAGAGCGGGGCGATCGCCGTGTCCGGTTCGGCCGAGAGCAGGTCGGCGAGAACGTGACTGACGCCGCCGGCCCAGAACGCGCCCGTCGTGAACACGAACGTCGTCGACGGCGTGATCGAGTCGCTGTGGATCAGCCGGGTCGCATTGAGGAACGGCGTCAGCACGCGCGCGGCGATGGCGCCGAAAACGGCGCCGACGAGCAGCATAAACGGAATCGTGTGGGTGATTCCGTGGTGCTGGAGCAACGGATGCGAGAAGTAGTCCTTGAGGACCATATCGACGTCGGGGAGAAGGGCCGTCACCTGGGTCAACGCGGTGAACGTGACAGCCGGGCGGCGACCCCACAGGAACCACGCGGGCACCGCGAACAACAGCGCCGTCGCGGCGTGACCGATCAGTTCGACCATGTCCGTGGCGTCCGCCCGACACCTCTTAAGTAATCACTCGAAAGCACGACTACTCTCCCGGATGCAATGCAGTTCACAGCGCCTGCATCTCGCGCTCGAGGGTGCGGAGCTGTTCGATGCGCTTCTCCGTCGGCGGGTGGGTGCTGAACAGTCGGCCGACGATGCCGGACTTGATGGGAATGATGAAGAACGCGTTCATCTCGGCCTCCTCGCGCAGGTCGTCCTTGGGGACCTTGTCCATCTCGCCGGAGATCTTCAGGAGCGCCGAGGCGAGCGCCGACGGGTTCCCGGTGATGGCGGCCGCGCCCCGGTCGGCGGAGTACTCGCGGTACCGCGAGAGCGCGCGGATCAGCAGGTAGCTGATGATCCAGACGACCAGCGAGATGACGATGGCGACGACGATGCCGCCGCCCCCGCCGCCGCGACCGCGGTTGTGACCGCCGCCGAAGAACGCGCCCCAGCGGACGATCATGAACGCCATCGTCGAGAGGAACGAGGCGATGGTCATCACCATCATGTCCCGGTTCTTGACGTGGGCGAGCTCGTGGGCGAGGACGCCGTCGAGTTCCTCCTGATCGAGCGTGCGCATGATCCCCGTCGTCACGCAGACGGCGGCGTTCTTCTGGTTGCGCCCCGTCGCGAAGGCGTTGGGCACGTCGGAGTCGATGACCGCCACTTTCGGCTTCGGGAGGTCGGCCTGCTGGGAGAGCCGTTCGATCGACCCGTGCAGTTGCGGGTACTCGTCGGCCGAGACCGTCTTGGCGCCCATGCTCCGGAGGGTGAGCGTGTCGCTGAAGTAGTACTGGACCAGCGACATCCCGCCGAACATGAGCGCGAAGACGAAGATGCCGCCGCCGATATACGCGGTGATTACGCCGGCGAAGACGATGTACAGCGCGAACAGCAGGAACATCGTCACGAACATCCGGAACCGTAATCCCCAGTCCGCCTGCCAGTTCATGGGTGGAATGAGGGGTTCCGGACGAATAAGTATCACCAACACAACCGGCGAACAACTGATAATTTATCGGACAATACTCGTCGACGTTCGGTGAACCCCTTCGTTTCGCATGGAGACTCCGGGACGCGGTCACGTCTGACACGCTCGAATCGGCCGTCGTCTGACGCGCGTCTGACGGTTCGTGGGCCGCTCGAGGGCGGAAATCGACTCGCGGCGGGCGACGGTCGCGGGGGAAGCCTTCGGTTCGCGTAGGCCGTCACGAAAGTATCGAGGGGCGACGGATCGAAGCGGCGCGGAGAACACGGCGTTTAACTCCGTCAGGGCCCAAGCGGGGGCAATGAGTGAGTCTCGTGCGTTCTGTCCTCGCTGTGGGGATCCGGTACCCGAGCGGTCGGCCGACGACGCCGACGGCGAGACCCCGGCGGATCCGCTGCGACCCGGTGCGGAGGTCGAACTCTGCGATTCGTGTTACTTCGAGGGGTTCGACTTCGTCGACGCGCCGGATCGGATCGACGTTCGCGTCTGCGCCCGGTGCGGCGCGGTCTACCGGGGCAACCGCTGGGTCGACGTCGGCGCGCAGGATTACACCGACATCGCGATCGAGGAGGTCAGCGAGGCGCTGGGCGTCCACGTCGACGTCGAGGACGTCGCCTGGCAGGTCGAACCCGAACAGATCGACGAGAACACGATCCGGATGCACTGTTACTTCACGGGCGTCGTGCGCGGGACGCCCGTCGAGGAGCAGGTGATGGTCCCCGTCAAGATCGCCCGCCAGACCTGCAAGCGCTGCGGCCGGATCGCCGGCGACTACTACGCCAGCATCGTCCAGATCCGCGCCGAGGATCGGACGCCGACGAGCGACGAGATGGACCGCGCGAAGGAAATCGCGAATACGGTCGTCGCCGACATGGAGGCGACGGGCGACCGCAACGCCTTCGTCACCGAGGTCGGCGAGGTCGACGAGGGGCTGAACATCAAGGTCTCGACCAACAAGATCGGCAAGAAGATCGCGAACAAGATGATCGAGGGGTACGGCGGCACCGTCAACGACGCCGAGACGCTCGTGACGGAGGACGAGGACGGCAACGAAGTGTATCGGGTCACCTTCGCCGTCCGCCTGCCGCCCTACACCCCCGGCGACGTCATCGACCTCGCCGACGACGAGGGCGGGCCCGTCATCGTCCGCAGCGCCCGCGGCAACCTCAAGGGCGTCCGCGCGACGACCGGCGAGCGCTACGAGGCCGGCTACGAGGAGGGGAACTCGCCCGACGCGCGGAAACTCGGCGACCTCGAGGACGCCGTCGAGACGACCGTCGTCACGGTCGAGGACGAGAACGCCGTGCAAGTGCTCGATCCCGAGACCTATCAAGCCAAAACGGTCTCCCGGCCGGACTACTTCGATGTCGACGCCGAGACGGTGTCCGTACTGAAGAGCCGTGCCGGCCTACACATTCTCCCCGAGACCGACGATGAGTGAGGACGACGCGCCGAGCGAGGGCGACGGGCCAGCGCGAGCGGAACCGACGGCCGACGACGTCCTCGAGCGAGCCGAGGCCGACGCCCCGCTGGCCGCCGTCGTCGAGCAATCGCGTGCCGAGACGGCCATCGAGTCCCTGCGCGCCGAGGGGGTCTACGACGACTCGAGGCGCGTGCGCGAGGCGCGAGGGCGACGCGGAGCAACGCCCTCGGACGATACGAACGGGGAGAGACGACCCGTGAGCGACGCGACCGGGGAGCGCGGCGAGCGAGAGGACGAGGGCGACAGGGTCGCGCTGCCCGTCACGGAGCCTCCCAGCGAGACGCGCGTCCTCGAGGTCGTCCGCCAGCTCGAGCCCGACCGCCGGAATCCGGACCTCGAGGACCTGCTGGCCGAGCGGGGCTGGAGCGAGGCGGACCTCGAGTCGGTGCCGGGCTCGTGGGCCGTGATCGGCTCGGTGATCCTCGTGACGGTCCCCGAGGGCTGTCCCGACGAGCGGGCGCTGGGCGAAGCTCTGCTCGAGCGACACGGCGAGGCCGACAGCGTGCTGGCCGACAAGGGGATCGCCAACGATGGCGCGGCCGGAACCTACCGCGAGCCTCGCACCCGGCTGATCGCGGGCGAGCGCGACACGGAGACGATCCACACCGAACACGGGACCCGGTACGGGCTCGACCCCGCGAAGGTGATGTTCTCGCCGGGGAATCAAGCGGAACGCGTCCGCATGGGCGAGTTGACTGACGCCGACGAGCGGGTCTTCGACATGTTCGCCGGCATCGGTTACTTCACCCTCCCGATGGCCCGCTCCGGCGCGCGGGTGACCGCGACGGAGCTCAACCCGACCGCGTTCCGCTACCTGCTCGAGAACGCCGTGCTCAACGACGTCGGGGACCGGGTCGACGCCTACATGACCGACTGCCGGGACCTCGCGGGCGAGATCGACGCCGACCGCGTCGTGATGGGGTACTACGGGAGCGACGACGGCTTAGACGAGGACGGACACGGCTCACGGACGGACGAGGCCCACGAGTTCCTCCCGGCCGCCCTCGAGGCGCTCGTCCCCGGCGGCGTCCTCCACTACCACGAGGCCACCCCGGAAGCGCGGCTCTGGGAGCGGCCCCTCGAGCGCCTCGAGACCGCGAGTGAGACGGCCGGCCGAGCGCTCGAGATTGTCGAGAAACGTCGCGTCAAGAGCCACAGCGCGGGCGTCGCGCACGTCGTCGTCGACGCGCGGTTCGAGTGAGCCGACCCGCGGCGACGCGAAACGACGAACGGCCGCGGCCGGGACGGGCGTGACTTTCATGCCGGAGTAGTGAGTGGCGTCTCGTATGGATCGAAACCAGATTATCGCCATCACCTTCGCCGTCCTCATGGTTACCTCGATGGTGGCGTGGGGCGTCCTCGCCGCACTCTAGGCGCGTCGTGTCCCCCAGCAGTTTGCACGCACTCGGCGATTCGTCTCGCCGTCGCCGTCTCGAGCGGCGGAACCACCGCGTCGTCGATCGACTTCGGCTTATCCATCGGTGTCCCAGACGTCGGCCAGCGGACTCGAGGACGACGACCGACCCGATCGTCTCGACCGAGAGCGCGATCGTGACCGTCCGGTTCGCGACTCGCTTCCGTTCCCCCCGGATCCGCCGGACCCGCCGTTCCCTCCCGACGACGCGGTGCCGTCGCCGAGGGCCGCCTGCGGCCGAAACTCGGGCAATTCGGGCCGTTCCATCCGATCGACTTGCGCCGCGAACCAGTCGGGCATATCCGCGCGAGCGCGCTCGAAGCAGTCCAGCAGGCTCGAGTCCGCGAGGTACGTCGCGCCGTAGTCGTCGGGCGCCCGCACGACGCGGCCGCAGGCCTGGATGACCGTCCGCAGCGTGGTGCGGTAGTACCACGCCCACTGCCCCTCCTCGAGTCGGTGGGCGACGCGAGAGTCGCCCGTGTTGAGGAAGGGGGCCTTGCAGAGTACCTGCCACCGACAGAGGTCGCCCTTCAAGTCGAGCGCCTCCTCCATCTTCACCGAGAGGAAGACGTCGGGGTCGTCGCCGGCCTTCCAGCCGTCCAGCGCGGCGTCGCGGCCGTCGCGGTCGTGGGTTCGAATCCGGTCGCCGACGCCGAAGTCCTCGAGTAGGTCGGCGAGTCGTTCCTGAATGTCGTAGGAGTGGGCGTGGACCAGCCCCTTCTCGTCGGGGTGGCGCTGCATCAGCCGAACGATCGTGCGAGCGATCTTCGGCGTCGTTTCGTCGCGGTGCTCGTAGGTCATCTTCCCCTGCGTCACGTCGTACAGCGGTCGGTTCTCGACCGGGAAGGTGTGTTCGACGTCGACCAGCGCGACGTTCTCGGGGGTCAGACCCACCTGTCGGCAGAAGGCGTCCTTGTTCAGAATCGTGGCCGACAGCAGCGCGAACTTGTTCCCCCGGTCCCAGACGGTGTGCTGGAGGTACTTCTCCGGGTTCATCGGCTTGATCGTGAGGGGGCCGCCGGCCGGTTCGTCGTCGGCGGCGTCGCTCCCGCTCGAGTCGCCGCCCCGACCCGCAGAGCCCGACGGTTCGGACTGGTCGACCAGCCACGTCGTCGGGCTCTGCGGGTCACGGTAGTCCGAGACGAACCAGTCGAGTTCCCCGATGAGTTCCTGCAGGCGGTCGCGTTCGCGCACTTCGGCGGGCGACAGGGAGTCCTGGGCGAGGAGGTCGTCCTTCCGCCGGCCGCAGGTCTGCTGGAGGCTCTCGGCGTAGCGGACCGCGCGGTCGACGGAGTCGATCTCCGGCACGCGGAGGTCGTCCCAGAACGGGACGGTCCGCGGTCCCAACTGAATGGTCGCGTACATCTCGGCCCACTCCGCGAGGCCGTGGGCCTCGTCGACGACGACGACGTCGCGCTTGCGGAAGACCTCGCTGCCCGCGGTCTGCATGAAATAGGCGAGCGTCATCGCCGCGATCGACCGGTTCGAGGCGATCGCGCGGTCGGAGAAATACGGACAGCGGTGCTTGACGGAGCAGTCGTACCCCCGCTCGCGGACGCAGGGAGCCTGATTGACCGGCGTGTCGCGCTCGTCGGGGAGGATACAGGAGTAGTTGGACTTCCCGCGGATGACGTTCAGATCTGCCAGCAGGTCGTCGGCCGCGACGTCGTCCAGCTGCGAGACCTGCGGGGTCGTGTAGTAGGCACCCGTCGCGTCGCTGGGGTCGGCATCATCCACCGGCCGAGCACAGCCTGCGACGGCCCGGGCCAGCAGGGACTTGCCGCTCCCCGTCGGCGCGCGGACTAACACGACGTCGTTGCCGGCCGCGAAGGCGTCGCGAATGTCGCGGAGGGCCTGCTCCTGCGCCCCGCGGTAACTCGGCGCGGGAAACTCCTCGAAGATCCGCTCGGGGTTCACCGTTCGACTCACGGAGCGGCGGCGTCCTAAAGGCTGCGAACCGTCGCCCGTCGTGGGGTCCTCGAGCGACGCGACGCAATAGCCGAAACGACGGAAACGGCCGCCGCCGGGCCACGAACGGACGGCCTACCGACCACGCGTCCGCGTCGACGGGCTGTAAGTGACCGATACCGGCGGATAGTCGCCCGATTACAAATATCAACTCCCAATACGAATGGAGTACGGAAGGGGCGTCGGCGACGGACGCCGCGGCGGCATCTCGTGGCGACCCACCCCTTCCGCGTGCGGCTGTCGGCACCACGGATCGCGGTTGCGCTCGTGGCTCACGCGCCAGTCCGCGATCGAATCGCGAGCGACGCGCGGTCGATGGGCACTCATACGGTCTGCTGTAACGATTTGCCGGAGCAACCACAGGACGGTTCGTGGTTGCTCCGGAAATGACTTACAGCGGTCCGTATCACACGTCGCGCTCACGACAACGGTCCACTCGTTATCCGCTCGCGTCGGCCCAATTTTTTGCCGTCACGACGCGCCGAGTTGCGAACGCTCCTCGTCGACTCGCTCGAGTCGGTCGACGTCCGCGGCGGACGGATCGTCGGGTAACGCCTCGATACAGGGGTAACAGAGCAGGTATTCGGAGCCGTCGGCGAGTTCCAGCGTCATCGCGGTGCCGTCGCTACCGGCCCCGAACGTCCAGATATTGGCGATCCCGCCGGTAACGGAGACCGTCCGACCGCAGCCGTCGCAAGAAGTCTTTGCCATGTGTCCCACCGCGCTCCGCGCGCTGAAAGTCGTTCCCCCGTGCCCGATCGATTATATTCGCGCCAGTGCTATCGATACGCATGGAGGTGCACTGCGAGGGCTGTGCGGGCTGTTGTCTGGACTGGCGACCGCTGCTCGAGGACGCTCCCCGTACGAACGACGCGACCCGCGGCCGGCGGCGGACGCCGTTCGACACCGACGCTCGAGCGCCGCTGGACGACGACACCAGTTTCGTCCCCCTGACCCGCGAAGAGGTACGGAGCTTCCTCGAGGACGGGATGGCCGCTGCACTGACGCCGCGGTTCTGGCGCGCTCGCGACGCTGACGAGGGCGTCGAGATCGACGGCCGCAGCGTCGCCGCCGTCGCGGGGCGTCCCGTCTTCTTCGTCGGCCTCCGGAAGCCCCCGAAGCCGGTCGCGCCCTTCGGCCGCGAGGAGACGACGTGGCTCCCGGCGTGCGTCTTCCTCGATCCGACGACGCTGCAGTGTCGCATCCACGGCGACGAGCGGTTCCCGGACGAGTGCGGGGCCTACCCCGCCTACAACCTCGCGCTCGAGCAGGAAACCGAGTGCCAGCGCGTCGAGTCAGCTTTCGGGGGCGAGCGGCTCCTCGAGGCCGAGGTCGACGCCGATCTCGACGGCCTCCTGCTGGGCTCGCAGGCGCTGGGTGCGAAGCTCTTCGTTCATCCCGACCCCGAGCGCCTCGAGGGGATCGTCGACCGGTCGGCCGCCGGAGAGCTCACCGCGGCGGACCGCGCGGAGTGTCTCGGCGTCGCCGCGGGCTCCAGTCCCGGCACGCTCGCGATCTCCGAGTCCCACTACGAGTGGGGGAAAGCGCGGGCGCTCGAGACCGCAAGAGACGACGACCGCGACACGGGCGAGCGCGAGACGGGCGACCGTGGCCGCGACGAATCGTGGGTCGGTCCAGCGATACGAGAGTGGCAGCGCCGCTATCGGGACGCGAACGGAACGGTTCCACCGGCTGACGTCGCCGGGTACGTCGAGGTGGACCGCGGCGCACCCGAAACGCCGGGCTGGGACGCCCTCGAGTGAGTTCGGTCGCGTCGCTGGCGGTCCGACGTCGCGAAGCACCCGCAGAAGAACGGAGCGGTGATCGCCGCTAGTTCGACTTGATCTGCTCGAACTGATCTAGCAGTTCCTCGGCCGACTCCCCGGAGTCGTACTCGACTTCGCCGCGGTAGATCGTCCGCTCGTCGTCGAAGTCCGTATCGACAGTGGAGGCCTGCTGCTCGCGTCGCTCGTGTTCGTCTTCGTCATAGGCACCCATTGACATGGTAAGTATACACACGTATGTCGCTGTCTCACATTAATGTAACGGTCCCTCATACCACCCGGTGCTCGCGGAACGCGTAAGACGTATGCAGTCGGCCTCCGTAGTGAACCCGTGGCACGGCCGCTTCGCTTTCGACACTCGCCCATCGCCTGGAGCGAGGAGAAGGTTCGACACGAAATTCTCCAGCCGCTCCGGTCGAACATCGGGGCTCGCGCGGTCGCGCCGTGGTTCGATATCGGCGCGAACTGGGAGACGCACCGCTTCGAGATGCAAAACGGCGACGTCGCGCTTTTCGCGCGAAACGGCGAAAAGGCCTACTGGATGGGCAACACTGAGACGCCCTCCGCACTCTGGAAGACCGACAAGGTCGGCTGGCGGGACGTCCCCTATCACGTCGCGCGCTGGACCCAGCGCGAACTGCTCGCGACCCTCCACGAGGAGGATCCGTGGCTGGCCGACTACCCGCACCTCTCGTGGTTCTTCCTCCCCGTATTCATGTCCAAGGACGGCCGCGAGTCGACGCGGGCCTTCTTCCGCGAGCACGCCGCCGGCTTCCCCGACGCCGGCCGCCGGGAAGCGACCCGCTTCTTCGAGGACTTTCTCGGCACCGGCGTCTTGGACGAGTACCGACACGTCATGTCGGGGAAACTCGGCACCAGCGACCACGTCGACCGAGTCCGCATGAGCGCCGCGATGGCCGAGTTCATCGCGGCGAAGATCCTCACCGACGCCGGTTACGACGTCGAGCCCGAAATCGAGGTCACGACGGGCCACTCGCTGGACTTTCGCGCCGAGGACGAACGCACCAACGTCCTCGTCGAAGTTACCCGGCCCCAGCCCCCGAACAACCGCGTGGCGGCCGGCCCCGTCGCCGCCGTCCGCGACACCGTCGAGACCAAGACCAGCGGCCAACTCGCGGAACACGGCGGCGGCGCCGTCCTCTTCGTCGACTGCTCGAGTTTCCGCGACGAGGCCTGGAACGCCGTTCGGGCCGAACAACCGGACGTGCGCCACCGACCCGCCGTCGTCTACCGCGTCAGACCGAACGGCCACGTCGAGGGCTACACCAAGGGGTCGGTGCCGCTCGATCTGGCGGGTGCGATCGACCTGCTGAACTGACCGCCCGGCGCTCCGCCGGCTCCCGCGACCGTTCGCAGAGCCGTTCTCACCGCTCCTCGAGGAATAACTCTCAGGTTCGGTGACGTTTCGGACAGGTATTTGTGATATGATAGCGATACACACTCTATGCGTGCAGCAGTCCTCGAGGAGCACGGCGAACCGCTATCGATCGAAGACGTCGACGCGCCGGAGCCGGCGCCGGACGGAGCCGTCGTCGAACTGGAAGCCTGCGGCGTCTGCCGGAGCGACTGGCACGGCTGGCAGGGCGACTGGGGATGGCTCGGCCTCGAAACCCAACCCGGGCAGATCCTCGGCCACGAACCCGCCGGCCGCGTCGCGGCCGTCGGCGACGAGGTGGAAGGGGTCGCGGAGGGCGATCACGTCGCCGTTCCCTTCAACCTCGGCGACGGGTCCTGTCCGCGGTGTCAGCGGGGCCGCTCCAATATCTGCGAGAACGTGATGCCGCTGGGGTTCATCGAGCAGGCCCAGGGCGCGTTCGCCGAGCAGGTCCACGTCCCCGTCGCCGACCACAACCTCGTGACGCTCCCGGACGGCGTCTCGTCGGTCGACATGGCCGGACTGGGCTGTCGGTTCATGACCTCGTTCCACGCGCTGGCCCACCGCGCCGACGTCGACGCCGGCGACTGGGTGTCGGTCCACGGCTGCGGCGGGGTCGGCCTCTCGGCGGTCCACATCGCCGACGCGCTCGGCGCGAACGTCGTCGCGGTCGACCTCAAGGACGAAAAACTCGAGAAGGCCGAGTCCCTCGGCGCGGTCGAGACCGTCAACGCGGCGGACGTCGACGACGTCCCCGGCGAGGTGCAGGGAATCACCGACGGCGGCGCGAACGTCTCGATGGACGCGCTGGGCATCGCGACGACCAGTCAGAACTCCGTCTCGAGTCTCGACGCCCGCGGCCAGCACATCCAGGTCGGCCTCACGACTCAGGAGGAACAGGGGATCATCCCCCTCCCGTCCGACGCGATGGTCATGCAGGAGATCGAGTTCATCGGCTCGCTGGGGATGCCGCCGACCCGCTACGACGAGATCTTCCGGATGGTCGCGACGGGCAAACTCGAGCCCGAAAAAGTGGTCTCCGAGACGATCGGCCTCGAGGACGTCAGCGACAAACTCGAGGCCATGACCGACTTCGAGACGGTCGGGATCCCGGTCATCGACAACTTCAACTAAATTTTGCTCTGTCGTTCGAGAAAGCGAAGCTCTCTCGTGATGACGAAAGGCGCGAAGCGCCTTTCGAACCACGGGCGCGGCTTCGCCATACCCTCGGCAAAATTTAGTATAACAGCACTCCTCCCTCCGTTCGCTCGCGCTGCTCGCTCACATCAGTCGTTGGCCCGCTCGCTCCCGTTGGTCGCTCGCGGATGCTAACGGTGACTCCTCCGCTGCAAGCAGTAGTACCGAGCGCGAGCGTAGCGAGGGCTGAGCAAAGCGAAGCCCTCGAGAAGCGACGCGCTCGGCCTTTTTTCATCGAAGTTTTTTGGCCGGGTTCGAGCGAACGGAGTGAGCGAGGACCCGGCCAAAAAAGTTCGGTTCTAGAAGGAAACCGCGTCGGGCGAGTACGGGCTGCCCACCGGCGTCGGGTCGCGGTCGCTGTAGCCGACGCGGCCGACGGCCTTGTCGCTGACGGCGGAGTAGATAGCGAAGCGCGCGTCCTCTGGAGATTCGAAGGTTTCGGACTCGAGGCGGGCGAGTACATCGCCGACCGTCTCGGACCCGTTCGGGAGTTCGAGGGTTCGATCGCCGTGTTCGTCGATCAGTTCCTCGGTGGTGGCGGGATACTCGTAGTCGTCGATGACGTCGCCGGTGCCGTTGAGCAGCATTACGCCCTATCCTCCGTGAACGATAATTATAAACATTGTCCATCTATGTTTCCTAGTAGCACTGTAGACCTAGTAGTCCTAGGATGACCCTAGAGATTAGCTGAACCGACGGGGGCGGGACCCGAGAAACCGGGCGCAGGCGCGGAGAAACGACTTTACGAGCGGCGGCCTTCGACTCGAGTGTTCATGCCGTACGCCGACCTGCACGTCCACACCACGCGCTCGGACGGGAGTCTCGACCTCGAGGGAGTGCCGGACGCCGCCCGCCGCGGGGGAGTGGACGTCGTCGCGGTGACGGACCACGATCGCCTCCAGCCGTTCGACGAACCGATCGTCGAGCGCGACGGCGTGACGATCGTCAACGGGATCGAACTTCGGGTCGAAACCCCCCACGGCGAGCGGGTCGACCTGCTGGGCTACGGCGTCGAGCCCACCCCGGAACTCGAGGGGCTGGTCGAGCGCATCCAACGAGACCGCGTCGAGCGCGGGCAGGCCATCGTCGACTGCGTCGAGACGCGACTCGGAATCGACCTCGACGTGACCGTCGACGAGGGGTTCGGCCGGCCCCACGTCGCCCGGGCGGTCGATGCCCATCCCGGCGTGGATCTCGACTACGAGGCCGCGTTCGACGGGCTCATCGGCGGCGGCGACCCCTGTTTCGTGGCTCGAGAGGTCCCCTCGTTCGAGCGCGGTCTGGCGGCGCTGACCGGAGCCGGTGGCCTCGTCTCGCTGGCCCACCCTCTTCGGTATCGGGACGCCGAGGCCGCGCTCGCGCTGACGGCCGACGACGACCTCGAGGCCGTCGAACTTCACTACCCCTACGGGCGCGACGTCGACCGCGGCATCGTCGAGCGGGCGATCGAGCGCCACGATCTGCTGGTTACCGGCGGCACCGACGCTCACGAGCACGAACTCGGCGTCGCCGGACTGTCTCGAGACGAGTTCGACCGACTGGGGTTGGCAGTTTCGTGATACAATCCTGGCCGATAGCGGAGGGTTCAATGCATCGTGGGTCCAACGCAGGGATATGAACTGTCACTACTGTGACCGCGAAGCTGCTTTCGCCGCCGAGTCGGAGGGACTCAAGGTTGGTCTCTGCGAGGAGCACTTCCGGGAACGGTTACAGGAGCTCGCCGAAGCCGACGGGCTCGAGACGCTGAAGGAGAAAGTCGACGTCGACCGCGCCGAGTAACGTCGGCGGGTCGCGTCGCGCTCGGTTCGAGTCGACGGATTCAGGCCGTCCGTCCGGCGTCGACGTCGATCGCGTCGACCGGACAGACGTCGACACAGAGCATACAATCGATACACTGGGCCTCCTTCGCGGGGTCCGCTTTCTCCTCGCTTTCCGGATGTCCCGGCGTCTCGACCCACTCGAAGACGTCGACCGGGCAGTCCTCGAGACAGGCGCCGTCGGCGATACAGAGGTCGAAATCGACCGCGACGTGGGTTCCGTGGATGCCGAGTTCTTCCGGTTCGTCGACGGGTCCCCAGACGGCGTGGCCCTCGTGTTCGTCGACTTTGTCGCGGTTCTCGTGGAACTGTGGATCTATGGCCATTGCTAACAGGCCTAAACACGGACGAGCACTTAAAAGTATTTACTCGTTGACCCGCAGCGGACGAACGAGCGGACGAAATTCGTCACTCGGCGGCCGTTCGCTCCTCCTCGCGGAACTCGAGGCGGTCGTCCAGCAGTTCGCGAGCCCAGACGGCAAAGCCGTGGTCGTCACCGTAGGTCCAGACCGCGACCTGATTGGTCACGTCGGGGAGACCGCTCTCCTTGATACCCGCGGCGACGATCGATTCCTGATCGACCATGAGCAACTGCGCGGGCCACTCGGAAAAGACCTCGCTGGTCGACTGCAGAGCGGACGAGGCGGTGATTTCGGTCTGCGGGACCGACTCCGAGAACTCCTCGCGGTAGTCGTCCGTTGGGACCTCGATGGAGACGGCGACGCCGCGGTCGGCGGCCGACGTCAGCCCGTCGACGATCGGCCGCTCGGCTACATCGGTCGCCGGGACGAGGTAGTGGACCGTCTCTTCGGCGTCGTCCAGAAAGGTGACGACCCGGTCCGTAACGTGTTCGTGCTGGGTGATCGCCCACATCCCCTCGTCGTCCGCTTCCTCCGGCGACTCGAGGTTACCGAGGGCGTTCTCGGCGGCGTTGATCCGCGAGTCGTAGTCCTCGCGGATGCGCCGACACGCCGTCTCGACCGAGACGGCCATATACTCGCGGGGCTCGGACTGCTGGACGTTGACCAGCCCCTTCCGGTCCAAGCGCTCGATGGTGTCGTACACTCGCGATCGGGGAACGTCCGCGACCTGACTGATCTCCTTGGCCGTACCCGTCGAGATCCGGGTCAACGCGACGAAACACCGCGCCTCGTACTCCGTGAGCCCCAGTTCCTCGAGGGCCGTGACCGCTTCCTCGGCGTTGGACACAGCGGTGCCTCGAGGAGCATCGGCGAAAAGACGCGGCTTGCGTGCGCCACACCCTCACACAGCGGCTACTCGAACGGGCGAAGCGAGTTCCCACCGCAGGGACAGCCGTCGGTACTGCCGATCGGTCGAACCTCGAGCGATGGTCCGACTCGGATCCAGCCGAACCGAACAGACACGTATCCGGGCGCGTCTAGGGCCTCGTATGCAACCACACGTCCGCATCGTCAGCACCGGCGGGACGATCGCGAGTACCTCGAGCGGCGACGACGAGTCCGGATCGACGCCGTCGGTCTCCGGCGACGACCTCGTCGAGGCCGTCCCGGAACTCGCCGACCACGCCTCGATCGACGTCGACGACGTCTGTCAGGTATCGGGCTTCCAGATGGCGTTCGAGACCGCCGGAGGGATCGTCGACGCGATCGAACGCGGGGCGGCCGAGGGCGCGGCCGGCGTCGTCGTCACCCACGGCACCGACACGATGGCCGAGTCGGCCTACTACGCCGACCTCGCGCTCGAGACCGACGTCCCGGTCGTCTTCACCGGCGCCCAGCGGCCGTTCGACCAGTTGGGGACCGACGGTCCGACAAACCTCCTCCTCGCCGTCCGTGCCGCGGCTCACGACCGATTTCGCGCCGGCGGCGGGAGCTATCTCGCGTTCAACGACGCCGTCCACGCCGCCCGCTGGGTCGTCAAATCCCACACGAGCAAACTCGAGACCTTCGCGTCGCCGACCGCGGGACCGATCGCTGAACTGACGCCGAACGGCCTCCGGTTCCTCCGGGAACCGGGCCGCTACTCGCGGCCCATCCCCGGCGCCCGAATCGATCCTGACGTCCGCGTCGACATCGTCACGAACGCGATGGGCGTCGACGGCCGGCAGATCAGGTGCGCGCTCGAGTCGAACGATACGGGTTCGAATGGCGCGGATTCGGACGGCACGGATTCGGATGGAAGCGTCGACGCTATCGTCGTCGCGGGCACCGGCCTCGGAAACACGACCGGCGAACTCGGCGCGGCGCTCGAGGAGGCGATCGATCGCGGCGTCCCCGTCGTACTCACCTCCCGGTGTCACGCGGGGACGACGGCCGGGCGCTACGGCGGCCCCGGCGGCGGGCGGACGCTGCTCGAGGCGGGCGCGGTTTCCGGCGGCGACCTGCCGGCGTGGAAGGCGCGGCTCAGGACCGCGCTCGTGCTGTCGACGCTCGAAGGTGGCGAGGAGCAGGATGCGATCGATCGGGTCGCGGCTGCGTTCGACGGCGTCGACTCGGTCGCGTGAGGAGTTGTCCTGACGCTTGCGGCGGATTTCGGTTCGAAATGGCCAGCACGCTTATTTCGGATTGCTTTGATTTTCACCTGGGATGAGCGAGCAAACGAGCTACGACGAGGAGAGGGATGTGAAATCGAACAGTTCACCGCGTGACCAGCGGGGGCAATCGACGATCCAGCAGGGGACGACGTCCGTTCCGCTGCTCGACGGCGAGGAGATACTCATCGACGAACGGCCGGCGTGGTCCGCGTGGAGCGTCCACCTCATCGTCGCGGGACTGGTCTTTCTTGGATCGACCGTCTCCGATGCGTTGCTTTTCGGCGTACTCGGTGCCGGTCTCATCGTCGGTTACGTCTGGTACCAGCGGACCAAAGTCACGTACGTCGTCACGGATCGACGGGTCGTAATCGTGACGGGCCACTCGTCGAAGTCGACGAACGAGACGTGGATGGAGGACGTCCGCGGGATGCAGACCGGCGCCTCCGCACTCGAGCGGCTGCTCGGCCACGGTCACATCACGATTTCCCACGCGGTGATTCCGACCGGCATCGGCCGATTCACCGGACTCACCCTCGGCGGAGTGGCCAACTACGAGGAGATCGCGTCCGTCATTCGCCAGCGCCAGTCCGAGCGGAAGGGCGGCGCCGACTGACCGACGGCGCCGGCAACGGGCGATGAACGAGATTCTTTTGCGACTCGGGTCGAAAACACGGCTATGGACCTCACACATCGCCCTCGGCGGCTCCGGCGGGACCGGGTTCGCGGACTCGTCAGCGAGACGAGCCTCGAGCCCGCCGACCTCATCGCACCGGTGTTCGTCGACGCGACGGCTGACGAACGGATACCGATCGAGTCGATGCCCGGCCACGAGCGCGTTCCCGTAGACGAGTCGGTCGCCCGCGTCGAAGAAGTCCTCGAGACGGGCGTCGAAGCCGTCATGCTGTTCGGGATTCCGGAGTCGAAAGATCCCGACGGAACCCGCGCGTGGGCCGACGACGGCGTCGTTCAGGAGGCGCTGCGCCGGATCACGGACGAGACTGACGCCTACGTCATCACTGACGTCTGCCTCTGCGAGTACACCGACCACGGCCACTGCGGGCCCCTCGAGGAGGAACTCCGGAGCGAAGGCAGGGTCGCCGCGGACGCTCCGGCCTGCGAACCGACGCTGACCGTCGACAACGACGCGGCGCTCGAGGCCCTCGAGAAGATCGTCACCTCGCACGCCCGTGCGGGCGCTGACATGGTCGCCCCGAGCGGCATGATGGACGGCATGGTCGGCACGATCCGGAAAGCGCTCGACCGCGACGGATTCGAACACGTCCCGATCATGAGCTACGCGGCCAAGTACGAGAGCGCCTTCTACGGCCCGTTCCGGGACGCCGCCGACGGCGCGCCCTCGTTCGGCAACCGCCGACACTATCAGATGGACCCCGCGAACTCGCGGGAAGCCATGCGCGAGGTTCGACTCGACGCCGAGCAGGGCGCTGACGTCATGATGGTCAAGCCCGCCCTCCCCTACCTCGACATCGTCAGCGCGGTGCGCCGGGAGTTCGACCACCCCGTCGCCGCCTACAACGTCTCCGGCGAGTACGCCATGCTCCACGCCGCCGCCGAGAAGGGGTGGCTCGATCTGGAGGCGACGGCCCTCGAGTCGCTGCTCTCGATCAAACGCGCCGGTGCGGATCTGATTCTGACCTACTTCGCGGAGGACGTCGCGCGGCGACTGCCCGGCGGGCGGTAGACGGACCGCACAGTCCCCGTATACTCGGGGCTCGGCGGCGACCGAAACGAAGTGAGATCGCGTCGGACGACTGCCGAATCCGACCATTGACGACCAGTATTCGGACGAACGTCCAGTCACCACTCCCCGGGACGCACAGGTGGCAACATCTGCCGCGCGCGAGGGCTACCGGCCCGCTCGAGCCCCGAAATCGGACTCTCGAGACCGGTGTTCCGCTCAGTGCCGGTTTTATCTGGTTTACAAAGATCGAATATATAACCACGGCTCGTGAAATACACAAGATCGAATCGCCTTATATACATTAAATCACCTCTAGATTTGTTCGCTTGTGCCTATTACGACGCCCTTATTCGACAACCATAAACGCTAACCCTTATATGAAGATAGTCCATCCGAATCAGACGTGATTCAGAAGACAACCATGAGCTCGAACGGACAAGACATGGACAAACGTCTACAATGCATCGGTGACGAAACGATCGAACTCGAGGTGACCGCCTGATGGAGCCGACGCTCCTGCAGAGCGAAGTCGAGCTCGAGATGTTGATCGACTCGATCAACTACATGTGGATCCTGGTCGCCACGTTCCTGATCTTCTTCATGCACGCCGGCTTCGCCATGCTCGAGGCGGGGCAGGTACGCTCGAAGAACGTCGCCAACCAGTTGACGAAGAACCTGCTGACCTGGTCAGTGGGCGTGACGGTGTTCTTCCTGATCGGCGCCACCGTAGAGGGGCTCGTCGCCGGAGACGGCCTCGCGTTCCAGTTCCGGAGCGACGCGGTGAGCTGGATGGACTGGCTGTACGGTGCGGTCTTCGCCATGACTGCGGCGACCATCGTCTCCGGAGCCGTCGCCGGTCGCGCGAAACTCCGCGCGTACGTCACGTACACCTTCCTGCTGGCTGCGGTGATCTACCCCGTCGTCACCGGACTCACGTGGGCGGGCGGGCTACTCTCGTACAACGGCGTGGTGTTCGATGACTTCGCCGGCGGGATGATCGTCCACGGGATGGGCGGCATCGCCGGTCTCACCGCCGCGTGGATCCTCGGTCCGCGCATGGACCGGTACAACAGCGACGGGAGCGCGAACGTCATTCCCGGGCACTCGCTGACTTTCGCCGCGCTCGGCACGCTGATCCTCGCCTTCGGCTGGTACGGCTTTAACGTCGGTACTTCGGCGATCATCGGCGAGGGCGCGTTCCTCGGCGATCAGCTCGGTCGCGTCGCCCTGACGACGACCGTCTCGATGGCCTGCGGTGCGATGGGTGCCGGACTCGTCGCCTGGTTCAAGACCGGCAAAGTCGATACCCTGTACGTCGCCAACGGTCTGCTGGCCGGCCTGGCTGCCATCACCGCGATCCCGCACGCCTCGAGCTGGTTGGGTGCGTTCCTGGTCGGCGGCCTCGCCGGTGCCCAGCTCCCCATCGTCTTCGGCATCGTCGAGAACTACCTGAAGATCGACGACGTCTGTGCGGTCTTCCCGGTCCACGGTTCGGCCGGCGTCCTCGGGACGCTGCTGCTCCCGCTCGTGGCCACACCCGAATACATGAGCGGCATTAGCGGCAGTCGCGTAGACGTGTTCGTCGCACAGCTCATCGGCGTCGTCGTCATCGCCGGCTGGACGATCGTCATGACCGCGCTCATCTGGTACGTGTTCAAGGCCACCGGTCAGGCACGCGTCTCGCCCGAACACGAGCGTGACGGACTCGACGTCTCCGAACACGGCGTCGACACCTACCCCGAGTTCGGTCAGCCCGATATCGCGACCGACGGCGGTCGCACTACTGACGATAAGGTCATTCGCACGGACGGGGGCAAACCCAACGACGGCGAGCTCAAGATGATCACCGCGATCATCCGCCCCGACAAACTGGGCGACGTCAAGAAGGGCCTCGCCGAGATCGGCGCGCCGTCGCTGACGGTCACTAACGTCTCCGGCCGCGGCTCCCAGCCCGCGAAGAAGGGGCAGTGGCGCGGCGAGGAGTATACGGTCGACCTCCATCAGAAGGTCAAGATCGAGTGCGTCGTCGCCGACATTCCGGCTCAGGACGTCGTCGATGCCATCGCCGGCGCGGCCAACACCGGCGAACCCGGCGACGGCAAGATCTTCGTGATGCCCGTCGACGACGCCTACCAGGTCCGGACCGGCAAGACCGGACAGGACGCCGTCTGAGTTCGGGACTCGAGGTCGTCACACGCGCGTCACGCCGATAGCGCAGTTCTGCGAGGACGACATCGCGCGACCCACGGTGCCGGCCGTCGGCCGAATCGACGGGCGACCACCGCTCGAGGCGACCCGATCGCGCCGACCGGATAACGACGGTCGGACCTCGGTACTACTTTCCCGCCCCGTTTCCAAGGCTCGAGTATGAACGACGACAGCTCACGCGAACTGTACGACCGGGCGCTCTCGGTCATGCCCGGCGGGGTCAACTCGGCGGTTCGGGCGGCGATCGAGCCGTACCCGTTCTTCGTCCGGAAGGGCGAGGGCGGCCACGTGATCGACGCGGACGGCAACCGCTACGTCGACTGGGTGATGGGGCTGGGCCCGCTCCTGCTGGGCCACGACCTTCCCGACCCCGTGCGGGCGGGGATCCAGCAGCGAGCCAGCGAGGGGCCGATGTACGGCACGCCGACCGAAGTCGAGGTCGACCTCGCGGAGTTCGTCGCCCGCCACGTCCCGAGCGTCGAGAAGATCCGCTTCGTCAACTCGGGGACCGAAGCCACAACCTCCGCCGTGCGACTCGCGCGCGGCTACACCGGGCGCAACAAGATCGTCGTCATGCAAGGGGGCTACCACGGCGCCCAGGAGTCGACGCTGGTCGAAGGCGACGCCGACGATCCGAAACCCTCCTCGGCGGGCATCCCGCAATCGTTCGCCGAGCACACCCTCCCGGTGCCGTTCAACGACGAGGACGCGATGCGCGAGGTCTTCGAGGAACACGGCGACGACATCGCGGCGGTTCTCACGGAACCCATTCTGGGCAACTACGGCATCGTCTACCCCGAGGAGGGGTACCACGAGTTCCTGCGCGAGATCACCGACGAGCACGGCTCCCTGCTGATCTTCGACGAGGTTATTACCGGCTTCCGCGTCGGCGGACTGGGCTGTGCACAGAGCGAGTTCGGCATCACGCCCGACCTGACCACGTTCGGCAAGATCGTCGGCGGCGGCTTCCCCGTCGGCGCCATCGCCGGCCGCGCCGAGATCGTCGAGCACTTCGCACCCACCGGCGACGTCTTCCAGGCCGGCACGTTCTCCGGTCACCCCGTCACGATGGCCGCCGGGCTCGAGACCCTGCAGTTCGCCGCGGCAAACGACGTCTACGAGCACGTCAACGGACTCGGCGACAAACTCCGGCGCGGCCTGACCGAAATCGTCGCCGATCAGGCGCCCAGCTACACCGTCACCGGCACCGACAGCATGTTCAAAGTGATCTTCACCAGGGAGGGCCCGGGACCGGACTCGCTCGAGGAGCAGTGCCCCGCCGGCTGTCGGCAGGACCCGACCTGCCCGCGCTACGACTACAGTCCGAAGAACGCCGCCGACGTGAAGAACGCCGAGACCGAGCGCTGGCGGCGCATCTTCTGGGGCCAGATGAAAGAGCAGGGGGTCTTCCTCTCGCAGAACCAGTTCGAGTGCCAGTTCGTCAGCTACGGCCACACCGAGGAGGACGTCGAGGAGACGCTCGAGGCGTACAAAGAGGCCCTGTGATCGGGAGGCGCAAGCGACGGCGGAGCGAGCGACGGACCCTCGACGGTAGCGCACCGCCCGCCAGATGAGGACACACGTCGACGAAATCGAGTGGGCGCGGCTCGCCGAGCGGTTGTTGTACCTGTTCCCGCCGGTGATCGGAGTGGGGGTCGTCGGCGTCCTGCAGGACGCCGACCTCGGCGTTCCGGGCCTACAACTCGCGCTGGTTCTCGTCAGCGGGTTCGGCTACACGGCCCTGACGCTCGGCCTGCTCGTGGCGATCTTCTTCGACGCCCGGCGGATCCGCCGTCGACCGCGAGCGAGCGGGAACTGGCGGCCTCGTCCGTGGCTCAACGCCGCGGTCACGCTCGTCTCGGCGCCGGTCGCGGGCGTCGTCTACCTCGCGCGACGACACAGACGGTTCGGGACGCCGCCGGGCGGGTCGGACTGGTGGCTCGTGGTCGCCGTCTCGCTCGCGGTGACGCTGTTCGGGGCGGTCGCCGCGGTGATCGCCGTCGTCCTCACGATTCCGGGGCTGCTTCTCGCCGGCGTCGGCCTCGCGGGTGCGGTCGCGTTCGGTTCGTTTCCGATCGCGATCCACCGGGACGCGGCCTACGTCTGCACGCACACCCGGTCGTGGCGACCGAATCCGGCGATCTACCTCGGGATCGCGTTCCTGAGCCTGTTCGTCCCGCCGCTCCAACCGATCGTGGCGGGCTACTATCTCGTGCGCCGGCGGAACGCGGTCGGTCGGCCGTGACCCGAGCGGGGCGGACCGTTACTCCTCGAGCGTCGACTGCGGGGAGTCCGCGCTCGCGTCGTCCGGACCGGCGCTCGCGGCCGGGAGTTCGACCGCGAACAGGCTGCCGTCGGGGCCGGTTTCGACGAGTTCGACCGATCCGCCGTACCGATTCACCAGTCGGTCGACCAGATAGAGCCCCAGCCCGTGGGTGCTCCCGTGGCTCTCGACCCGCTCGAAGAGCGCGTCGCGCTCCGAGTCGGGGATTCCCGGGCCGTTATCACTGATTTCGATCCGCACGGTGTCGGGGCCTGGGTCGACTCGCACCGCGACCCGCGGCGTCGCCGCGTCGTTGTGTTCGACCGCGTTCGAGAGGAGGTTACCGAAGACGCGAGCGACCAGACCGTCGGCCCGAACGCGGACGTTCGGCGGGATCTCCGTCACCACGTCGACGGGCCCCCACTTGTGCTCCAGTTTCCGCACTTCGTCGGTCAGGACCTGGGAGACGTCGACCGCCTCGAGTCGCCACTCTCCGTCCGTCGACTGCAACAGGACCCGCACGTCGTCGATCACCGACGACATCTCCTCGGACTCGTCGATCACGATCTCCGCCCACCGGCGGTGCTGATCGGTCGTGGCCGCCTCCCGGCGGAGAAGCGACGCGTAGCCGTTGATGATCGTCGCGGTGTTCAACACCTCGTGGCGGAGGATGCTGTTGAGGTAGTCGAGGTACTCCCGTTGCTCCTCCGCGTGTTCCGCCCGGAGCGCGGCCCGTTCGGCGGCCAGCGAGCGCTCGATGGCTCGGGCTTCGATACAGCCGATCAGTAACCCGGTACCGGCGCCGAACGCGACGGCCCACCGGACCCACCCGACGACCATCGCGAACGGGTCGGTCGGAAACACGGCGATGAGCGCGAGATTGATGAGGAGGAAGACGAAGAGTCCGCCGAGCAGCCAGCCGACGATCCGCGGGTAGCGAGACGGCGAGAGCGGGACGGAGTCGAGCCAGTAGCCCCCGTACGCGATGCCGACGATGATGGGGGCGACGGTGATCAGACCGACCAGAAACGGGCCGGCCGTGAGGTACGAAGAGCCGGACGCGGCGAGCAGCCCGATTTCACCGAGGACGACGAGCGTCAGGGCCACACCGAAGCCGACCACGTACTGCGGGATCCGCTCGGCGGAGACGATATCGGTGACGCCGGGCCTGCGCATACGCTGGTAATTCGGGTCGGTTTTGTTAGCCGTTGCGGCCCCTCGAGGGGGACTCCGTCGGAAAATGACAGCGTGACAGATAGAGAAGCGTCGACCGGGGCGTCAGTCGTCGTCGCTGACCGGGTCGACGGGATCGACGGGGTCGACCGCGTCGTCCTCGCCGAAGATCCGGTCGGCGATGACGTGGCTGCGCGTCTCCTCGGCGGTCGCCTTCCGCTGGAAGAGCAGTTTCGCGGCGACGTCCCAGGCGAAGACGATCGCGCCGGCGATCAACAGCGTGTCGCCGGGCATGCGCAGCCAGAACAGCGTCTGGATCGTCCCGCTGTTGTAGAACTCCAGTCCCCGCGAGGCGGCGTAGCCGTCCGTGAACGCCGTCTCGAGCTGGAGGAAGCCCACGGGGAGCAGGGAGAGGAACAGCATCAGCGCGAGGCCGGCGTTACAGAGCCAGAACGACCAGCGCAGTCGTCGGTCGGACCAGTGCGCGTCGCGGGTGGTCACCCGGAGGATGTAGACGGCCATCCCCATCGCGAGGAAGCCGAAGGCGCCGAACATCGCGCCGTGGGCGTGGGCGACCGTCAGGTAGGTCCCGCTCTCGAAGTAGCTGATCACCGGGAGGTTGATGAAGAACCCGATGACGCCCGCCCCGAAGAAGTTCCAGACGCTCGAGGCGACGATGAAGTAGAACGCCATCCGGTAGGGGAAGTCCGTCCCGGCGGCGTCCATCGCGCGGTACTGGCCCAGCGCCTCGTGGAGGATGAACAGCAGCGGGATGAACTCGAGCGTCGAGAAGACGCTCCCGATGGGGAGCCAGACCTCGGGGAGGCCGGCCCACCAGTAGTGGTGGGAGACGCCGATGATGCCGCTGCCCATGACCAGCGCGGCCTGGAAGATGACGGCCTTCTCGGCCGATTTCTTGGTCAGGAGGTTCATCGAGACCAGCGTCAGCGCGATGACGACGAGGATGAAGAACTCGAAGACGCCCTCGACCCACATGTGGACGACCCACCAGCGCCAGAACTCCGTCATGACGAAGTTCGTCTTCGGCGTGTAGAGGAAACCGGCCATAAAGAGCAGGCCGATCGAGCCGCCCGCGTAGACGATCATGTGGGCCAGCCCGTACCGGGGCTCGCGGTCCAGCAGTGGCTTGAACCCGCGGGCGACCAGGGCGGTCCAGCCGACGAAGCCGACAAGTAGACCGGCCTGCCAGACGCGACCGATCTCGAGGTACTCGAGTCCCTCGTTGCCCAGCAGCCACCACAGCTGGCCGTCGAAGAAGTTGTTGACGCCGAGCCAGATACCCGCGAGGCCGCCGACGGCGACGACCAGCAGCGCGCCGATCAATCCCTTGATGTACAGGGCCTGCTTGCGCGGCTCACGGCCGGTCAGCAGCGGCGCGAGGAAGAGGCCGGCGCCGAGCCACATCGTGGCGATCCAGAGGATCCCCAGGTCGACGTGCCACGTGCGGGCGATGGTCCACGGGAGCCACTCGAGGATGTCGATCCCGGCGAGTTCGTGGAGGCCGAAGAAGTCGTCGCGCTCGACGTAGTAGTGGGCGAGCAGGCCGCCCATGAACGTCTGGAGGACGAACAGCAGCGCCCCGATGAGGATGAACCTGGTGCTCAGTAACTGGCTCGGCGTCAGATCGATCTCCTTCGGGTGGGGGATCGAGACGCCGCCGGCCTTCGGTTCGGGGAGTTCGACGGCCTGGTAGAGCCAGATCGCGACCCCGGCCCCGGCGACCAGCAACACCATCGCGATGACGCTCCAGGTCATCACCGCGCCGCCGGCCTCGTTACCCGCGTCGGGCGAGTACGGGAAGTCGTTCGTGAACGAGACGTCCGTCCCCGGGCGATCAGTGTGTGAGATCCAGGCGGTCCACAGCGCGAAGTCCGCGAACTGTTCGGCCTCCTCCTCGGTCGGAATCAGCCCCTTCTGAATCCCGCGCTCGCGGTCGCCCTCGTGGTAGGTCTCGACGTAGTCCTGTCGGACCTGCTCGTGTGCGTACGCTTCGGCAGCGGAGTACTCGACCTCGTCGGGGTCGTAGCTGCTCGACTGCAGCTCCTCTCGGACCTGCGCGTCGATCGCGGCCTGCTCGGACGACTCGAGGTCCTCGTAGGCCGTGTCGTACGCTTCTTGCGCGTAGTAGTCGCGCATGTAGTCGGTCTTCAACTCGAGGGCGTCGGCGGTGTAGTCGACGTCGTAGTAGCTACCGCGGCCCAGCATCGACCCCTGATTCATCAAGCCGTTCTCCTGGAAGACCATCTTCCCCGTCTGGACGTCGTCGCTGGTCGCGACGGTCTCGCCGTCCGGGCCGACGATCGTCTCCGGAATCTCGGGTTCGTTCTCGTAGGACAGCCACGCCCCTCCGCCCATCACGACGAGGTTGAGGACGAAGATCGCCGCGAGGAACGTGGCCAGTTGTTTTCGAGAGATTTGCATGACAGTCACAGGTCGATTCCGTATCCCCTCAAGTAACGCTACAATTCCTACGGAGTGGAAAAAAGTGCGAACCGGTTCGGGTGGACGGTCAAGGGCGAGGCGAGTCACCTCTACGGAATCATCCGACCGCCGTCGACCGACCGCACGTCAGTATCGCCGAGACGACCGACCGGTGTACCGTGTCACCGCGACACGTGACGAACGTGCGATGGAAGGACGGCAGGCGGCTGCAGGCACCGCCACTTCAACGAATCGCGTGAAAGGGACCGTATCGAACCGCGACGGCGGCGGCACGGGCAGAGAGCGCCGACGAACGGACCGTCGTCGAACCGACCGACATCAAAGCGTCGACTACCGCCACGCTGGCCGAACCGAAGGGCAACGGAGAGCGACGGCTGCGGAACCGACGCCACGACAGCGGAACCCCCTCTCGAGTATGAACACGAGCATCGAAGTCGAGTACTGGGTCGTCGATACCGACGGCGAACTCACCGAACCGGGCGCGCTCACGGACGTCTCCGAACGGACGGAAGAGGAGTTCGTCGAACCGCTGTTCGAACTGAAGACCTCGCCGTGTGAGACCATCGACGAACTACGGGCGGAGTTCGTCAGGGACCTCGACGAGGTGCTCTCGAAGGCGGCGGCCGAGGACAAGCGGCTCGTCCCGCTGGGGACGCCGATCAACTGCGGGCAGATCGACCGGCGGTCCGGCGAGCGTGGCCGCATCCAGAAGGCTGTCGTCGGCGAGAACTTCGACTACGCGAAGCACTGCGCCGGGACGCACGTTCACGTCGAGAAGCGAAACGTCACCGACCAGCTCAACGCGCTCATCGCGCTGGACTCGGCGCTGGCGCTGGTCAACTCCTCGCCGTACATCGACGGCGAACGCGTCGCCAACAGCGCCCGCGCCTACAGCTACCGGAAGAAGAGCTACGAGGAGTACCCCAAACACGGCCAGCTCTGGCACTACGTGGAGACCGTCGGCGAGTGGCACCGCCGACTCGAGAACCGCTACGACGAGTTCAAGCAAGCGGCCCTCGAGGAGGGAATCGCCGAGGAGGCGATCGAGGAACACTTCTCGGTCGACGACGTCGTCTGGACGCCGATCAGGTTGCGCGACGAGATGCCGACGGTCGAGTGGCGCTCGCCCGACGCGGCGCTCCCGAGCCAACTGCTGCAACTGGCCGACGAACTCGAGACGGTGATGGAACGGCTCCACCACACGACCGTCGAAATCGAGACCGACAGCGACCCCCGGAACACCGGCCACGTCACGCGCGACGGCATCAGCCTCCCCGCGTTCGACGTCGCCTGCGACCTCGCCGAGGCGGCGATCCACGACGGCCTCGAGTCGGCCGAGGTCGTCCGCTACCTCGATCGGATGGGGTTTTCCGTCGACGACTATCACCCCATCTCGACGCGGATCGACGGCCGCCAGTACGTGACGAAGGCGGACGCGCGGGACCTGCGTCTGGAGTACGCGAACCGACTCGAGGAGGACGTCGAGGGGCTGATCGACGTCGTGGACGTCTGAACGGGACGGCGGAACGTCGAGAAGTGGGCGGGTCGTATCGGATCGGTGCGAACGGAGTCGCGGTCGTCTCGGCGGTGCGGACTCAGTTACCGTCGTTGTACTCGTACTCCGTCTCGGGGTCCTCGACGCCTTCGGTCCGCGATCCGACCCACGCGCCCAGCGAGAGGCCGTAGACGAGGTGTCCCGCGTGGAACAGCGCGAGTTCGTCGGCGTCGAGGCGGATCCCCAGCAGTTCCTTCAGCATGAACTGCGAGCCGAAGGCCGAGAGGACCATTCCGTAGATCGATCCCCAGACGAGACCGCGTTGCTCGGGTTCGATGGATCGGTCGGCGTCCTGCAGGGCGAACAGGCCGCCGAATATCGCCCCCGCCTGCACGCCGTAGACGAAGTGCAGGATCAGCCCGGCGAGCGGATGCTCCTCGGGGTCGCCGCCGGTAACGTACTGCGCCCAGAAGTTCGCCGAGGGCGGCAGCGACCGCAGGATCGGGAGCCGGAACGCCGTCATGATGATCGTCGCGACGAACCCCGCCTGGAGGCCGCGCACGGCGGAGTAGAACGCGTGTTCGGCGCGCGACTGATGGGCCATCGAGTCGGGGCCCTCCCGTTCGTCGCTCGTCGCTCGCAACTGCCGTAATCGGTCGGACACGGACATCGTACTCTCGAGGTCTACCACGAACAGGGACTTAACCGCCCGGCGTGCAGTGGACGGCCCGCTCCGGACGCCCGCTCGCGACGACGCGGTCGTCCTCGAGCGCCGCTGGTGACTCGACGAGCGAATGCGCGCCGACGAGGTCCCGCCGGAGGCCCGCGAGGCGCTTCGAGCGGCCGTCGGGGACTCGAGCCGAGACGGGCGGGATCGCGGTCGGGAGTAGACCGGTTGTTTTGTGGCTGGTGACCGTACGGTGAAGACGATTCGATGGTCTACCTGTACGCCGAACACGTAATCGAGGACTACGACCGCTGGGAAACCCACCACGAGGAGAACGCCGACGCGCGGGCGGCTCACGGCTCGCTGGGAACGCAAGTGTTTCGCAAGCGCGACGATCCGACGACGCTGCTGGTCGTACAGGAACTCGACGACGATCGCCTCGAGGAGGCGCTCGAGTACTTCCAGTCCGAGGCGTTTCAGTCGGTGTTAGACGCCGCCGGCGTCGTCGACGTGCCGGAGTCGGGACTGCTCGATCGGGTCCACGAGGCGGACGGCTGATCGCGGCGACGTCCCGATCCCGACCGACGACAACGCGCTTTTGCCCGTCGGGTGCGAACGACGGGTCATGACAACGCTCGAGGCGAAACTCGAGGCCGCGCGCGAGGACCTCGCGGAGCGGGACGGCGTGCTGGTCGCGTTCTCCGGTGGGGTAGACTCGAGCGTCGTGGCCGCCATCGCCCGCGATGCCCTCGGGGAGGACGCGGTCGCCTGTACGGCGAAGAGCGAGACGCTCCCCGAGGCGGAACTCGAGGATGCCAGGCAGGTCGCCGAGGAGATCGGGATCCGCCACGAGATCGTCTCCTTCTCCGAACTCGAGAGCGACGCGTTCGTCGCGAACGACGACGATCGCTGCTACCACTGCCGGACGATGCGGTTGGGCGAGATGCTCGAGACGGCCCGCGAGCTGGGGATCGAGACGGTCTGCGACGGCACGAACGCGGACGATCCGGGCGCGGGCCACCGCCCCGGCCTGCAGGCGGTCGACGAACTCGAGGTGCACTCGCCGCTGCTGGCTCACGACATTACCAAAGAAGAGGTGCGCGAGATCGCCGCCCGCTACGGCCTCTCGGTGGCGGACAAGCCCTCGATGGCCTGCCTCTCCTCGCGGATCCCGACGGGCCTCGAGGTCACCGAGGAGCGGCTCACCCGCGTCGAGCGCGCGGAGGCCCTGCTCCGCCAGTGGGGGTTCGATCAGTTCCGCGTGCGCGACCACGACGGACTGGCCCGCATCGAGGTCGCGCCCGACGAACTCGAGCGGGCGCTGACCCGCGAGTTCGCCGAGACGGTCCGGGAGGAACTCTCGCAACTGGGGTTCGACCACGTCACGCTGGATCTCCACGGCTACCGGACGGGGAGCGTCAGTCCGGCGGAGACGGGCGCGAGCGAATCCGCAACTGGGACTGCGGACTCGAGCGACGACTGACGGGCTGGCACGGGTACGTCGGATCGGTGGAGTTCCGACCCTATCGGGAACCGAGTGCGATTTCGACCCCGATTCCGTCCCCGGTTTCGACATCCTCCGAATTGTTCCTCTGTAATCAAACGTTCTTCCAGAATATAATCCGGTTCGACGGAGTGAACCCATCATTGGTGGAATTTCTGGACTTGCGTCCGAGAATATTGCGTATTTCGGTACGGACGTAGCCCTTCGGTCGGTATCGATGGATGATGGACGCCGACGTGCCGCCCGAATGGAATACGGAAGAGAGTCGGACCTACACCCCGGCCGACACGGACCGGGAAATGGAGTATCGGATGTATCGTCACGAATCGGGTGACCTGCGGTTGAAGGTCGCGCCGGCGTCGCTCGACGGCGAGGACCACCCCGGGTACGCCCTGACCGCGACGACCTACCCCGGCCTCGACCTCTCCGAGACGATCCGCGTCAGGACAGTCCTCACGTTCGAGCGCTGCGGGCGGATCGCCCGCCAGTTCATGGATCTCTTCGCGGCCAACTACGACGGCCCCGGCTCGCTCGAGGACGCCGTCGACTACGCCTACGAGCGAACGCGCGAACACCGGTAACCCGCGCCGCCGGACGGTCGACGGCACCGTCTCCGCCCGTCTGCCGTCGGCGTCCCGGGCCATCGAATACCGTGCGAACGTTACTCGGTCACGATTGATTGTTTTCGATACGAGAACTAAATTTGCAAAAACGTAAATGCGCCTGGTTCCAATCGATCGTATGGCAGCCAAGAACTCCACGGACGAGACCTGGAACGATCCCCCGGAACTGACCGAACGGAGCGAGGTGCCGGTCTACCTCCCCGGAACGCCGACGATCGGATTCGCGAAATTTCTCGAGCGACTCCTCGCCCGCCGCTTCTGAGTCGGCAGTTGTCGGCGGTTTCGCCGTACTAGCGTGACGGACGCTCTCCTCCCTGATCGACTCGCGTTCTCGACGAGCGAATCGCACGAGACGATACTCGGTCGGCGAAATGGCGCAGAATACCGTTTCGAAACGCCGTTAGTCGTCAGACGGCGCCGCGGTCTCGTCGGCGACGGCAGCCGCGGCGGACTCGCTCTCGGCGAAGGGGTACCAGGACTGCTTGGCGTCGTCCATGTACGGCGCCTCGAAGTCGGTCTCCTCGGGCTCGCAGAACTCGACGAGCTGTTCGGTGCCCGTCGCCTCGACCCACTGGCGGAACGTCTGTCCCTCCGAACGGTGGGCCGCGAAGGCCTCGAGCAGATTGCGGATCGCGCCGGGGGCCTCGTCGGCGGGGACGCGCTGTTGAATCCACTCCACGAAGGAGGGCTCCTCGCCGATGCCGCCGCCGACGCCGATGTCGAAGGCCTCGACCATCTCGCCGTTCTTCCGGGCGCGCATCCCCTGCAGGCCGATGTCGGCGGTCATCGCCTGCCCGCAGTCGGCGGTGCAGCCGGAGTAGTGCATCTTGATCTTGCCGACGTCGTCGGGTAGGTCGACGTTCGACTCGAACCAGCGCAGCATGCGGGCCATGCGCGTTTTCGTCTCGGTCAGCGCGATCGAGCAGAACTCGGTGCCCGTACAGGCCATCGCGCCGCGCTCGAAGGTGCTGGGCTCGGGCCGGTAGGTCTCGAGCAGCGGTTCCGCGAGCAGCGCCTCGAGGTCGTCGTCGGCGACGTCGACGATGACGGGGTTCTGGCGTCGCGTGAGTCGAACCTCACCGGAGCCGTACTCGTCGGCCAGATCGGCGAGTTCGACGGCGTCCTCGGCGGGCATGCGACCGACGGGAACGCTGAGGCCGACGTAGTTGCGGCCGTCCTGCTGGTCGTGAACGCCGACGTGGTCGTGGGGTCCGTCCTCGGTCGGCCGACCGGCGTTGTAGGTGTACTCCTCGCGGAAGTCCTCGCCGGCGGTGTGCATCTCGAAGTCGACGTACTCCGCCTGGAGCGTCTCGCGGATCTTCTCCATCCCCCAGTCGTCGGCGAAGAATCGGGCGCGGTTCTTCGACCGGTTCGTTCGGCCGCCGTGGTCGTGGTAGAGTTCGACGAAGCCGCGGCCGACCTCGTAGGCGTTCTCCGGCCGGACGAAGACGTCCAGCGGCGTCGCGGCGCGGGGCTGGCGGCCGCCGAGACCGCCGCCGATGCGGACGTTGAATCCTCGCACTTCCTCGCCACCGTCGGACTCGTCCGACGAGCCTCCGGCTTCGCCGGAGACGTCGATCTCCTTCTTCGCGGGTTCGAAGCCGATGTCGTTGATCGAATCCTGGGCGCAGCCGATCTTGCAGCCCGTCGCGCTGATGTTGAACTTCCGGGGCATGTTCGCCAGATCGTCATCCTTGCGCAGGTCCTCCTCGAAGCGCTCGAGCAGCGGTCCGGCCTCGACGAACTCCTCGGCCTTGCCGTGGAGCGGACAGCCCGAGATGTTGCGCATCGTGTCGCCGCCGGCCGAGCGGGAGTGGACGCCCACGGATTCGAGTTTCTCCCAGATTTCGGGGACGTCCTCGAGTTTGAGCCAGTGCAACTGCACCGATTGGCGGGTCGTCAGGTCGATCCAGCCGTTGCCGAACTCGGGGTTCTCGACGGGGCCGTTCGCGTACTCGCGGGCGACCTCGCCGATCGTCCGAAGCTGTTCCGGCTCCAAAATCCCGCTGGCGTTGGTCAGGCGCATCATGAAGTACGACTCCTGCCCGTCGCGCTGGTGGAAGAGCCCCCAGAACTTGAACCGGGTGAACCACTTGTCGCGTTCGTCCTCCGGAATCGCCTCGTAGCCGCCGTTCTCGGCGAACTCGAGGATGTGCTCGCGAACCTCGTCGCCGTAGCAGCCCTCCTTGAGCTCCTCTTTCTTATGCGCCATCGGCGACCACCCCGATCGTACGATCGAAACCAAATTTGCGCATTCCCTCTCTGAGCATGACGTAATTCACGTTTTTACTCCACGTTACTAAACCATATAACGGTAATCGTTTACAAATAACTGATTTTCTTCCCCGTTCGGCCTCGAACGTACCATCTCCAATGGAATATGATGAGTATTAGGACGTATATCCGACTCGAGTGGTGGGGCGACTGGGCGATTCGAAACAATGAGAACGACCCACAACCCGCTGAGACACCGGTGTTCGGTCGACGATGGACGCACGACCCGTCTCGCAAACTCGCGCGCAATGGAGCACGCATATCGCAAAGGTCAGCGCTCGAGCGCGTCACCGGTCATGATCGCGTCGAGAACCGGGTCGGCCCGACCGTTCGGTCGATTCAAACTCGACGATCCGGCCGTCCGGTCGACACTCGACTCGAGGGCGGAACGGGGGCAGTCGGCGGTCAGTCGTCGGCGGACGCCGGAGCGTCAGTATCGGGGACCAGCGTCGACCGCGTGCGGTACAGTCCGGCCGAGAGCCCGATCGAGACGATTCCGAGGACGAGGAAGACGACGAATCCGGTCGCGTACCCCGTCGTCCCCTGGAAGTCGACGAAGAGACCGAGGATCGGCGGGACGGCGAAGCCGCCGAAGGCGCCGATCCCGCCGACCAGTCCCGAGGCGCCGCCGACGGCGTCGGGGACGTACGTCGGGACCAGTTGAAAGACGGCCGCGCTGGCGACGCCCATGCCGGAACCGAGCAGGACCGTCGCGGCGACGGCGAGCGCGAACTCGCGGGTCGCGACGAGGACGGCGGTGGCGATCACGATAGCCCCGAAACTCGCGATCGCGGTTCGTTCGCCGCCGAGGCGGTCGCTGACGACCCCGCCCGGCACGCGGATCAGCGCCGCGAGCAGCGTGAAGGCGACCGCCGTGAGCGCGCCGGCGGTTCGCACGTCGACGCCGTGGACGGCCTGCCAGTACGACGGGAGCCAGGTCGTCAGCGCGAGAAAGCCGCCGAACGACGTGAAGAACAGCGCGACGAGGACCCACGTCCGGGGGATGCTCGCCGCTCCCCGAATCGAGGCCATCGCGTCGCCGCCGGGGAACAGCTCCTGTCCGGCCGCCTCGGCGCGTCGTCTGGCCTCGTCCTCGTCGACGCCGCGCTCGAGGAACTGGAAGTAGGGCGCGTCGACGGCGTAGCGCGCGTAGGCGACGGTGCCGACGATCAGGAACGCGAACCACGCGAGGTAGGCGCCCGTCAGGCCGAACGCAGCCAGCGCGACGGGGAGGACGAGCGTGAACAGTCCCGGCGACGTGTTGCCGAGACCGCCGAAGACCGCGAGCACCGTCCCCTGTCTCTCCGAGGGGTACCAGTAGGACGTCTGGGTGATCCCGACGGAGAACGTCGCGATGCCACAACCCGATAGCGCCCCGAAGAAGAACACGAGCGGGTAGTGCGCCATCGTCAACCCGTCGGGGGAGGACGTCAGCAATAGCACCGACAGCCCGCCCATCCCGACGATAGACAGCCCGAGCAGGACCAGAAACGGCTTCTTCGCGCCGACGTCCTCGACCCACGCGCCGAAGGGGATCCGGAGGAGCGAGCCGGTCAACTGGGGCGCCGCGACGAGCAGGCCGAGCAACAGGCCGGAGAGACCCATCGCACCCTCGAACTCCGACGCCACGGGTCCGTAGAGGACCACGCCGGCGAACCCGACGAAGAACCCCAGCGTCGCGGAGGCGACGCCCCGTCGCGGCGTCCCCCGAACGGCGGGCGTCTCACCCGAGTCGGTCGGCTCCGGCGGACGCTCAGGCATCGGTCGAACACCCGAACCGTCCCGCCATCGTCAGGCGCTTACTTCCGCGACCGCCCTGACGTCCCGTTCCCGGGGCGCCTCGAGGCGGACCGCACACTGCTTGAAGTTGGGTTCCTTCGAGCGCGGATCGACGTCGGAGAGCGTGAGTTCGTTGACCGCGGGCTGGTGGATCGGGAGCCAGACGACGCCGTCGGGGATGGACTCGTCGCGCTCGACGCGGACGGTGATCGCGCCGCGACGGGAGACTACCCGGGCGTACTCGCCGGAATCGCCGTCGTCGTCGATCGACTCGAACTCCCCCGCCGGTCGCGACTCGAGTTCGTCGGCCAGCGCGGCGGCGGTCGCGGGGCTGACCCGGGCCACGGGTTCGTCGTCGCGCGCTCGGACGCCCGAGTTGTACGCGTCCGGGCGGCGAGCCGTCGTCAGGGTGAAGGGGTACTCCTCGTCGGTCGACTCCGGCAGGGGTTGGGTCTCGCTCGTCGAGAACTGCGCGCGACCGGACGGAGTCGGGAACGACCAGGATTCCTCTCGCTCGGCGGTACCGGTCGAATCCGCGCCGGCGCTGTCGTCATCCGCCCCGTCAGCGCGCCGGTCGTCCGCCGCCGGCCCCTCGTAGTAGCGGTAGCCGGCCGAGACGTCCGGCTCCGGTGCGGGCCAGCGGACCGCCACCTCGCGCTCGAGGCGATCGTAGCTGATCCCCGAGAGATCGGCGGGGGTCCCAGCGGTCAGGGCGGCCAGTTCGTCGAAGACCGCAGCGGGCTCGAGTTCCCCGTCGAAGAGGTCGGGAACGAGGCGACCGGCGAGGTCACCGATCAATTCGAGGTCGGTCTTGACGCCGGAGGGCGTCTCCGTCGCCGCGCGCACGCGAGAGACGGTGCGTTCCATGTTGGTCGTCGTCCCCTCGGACTCGCCCCACGTCGCCGCGGGGAGGACGACGTCGGCGAATTCGACCGTCTCCGACCGGAAGGCGTCCTGCACGACGAGGAAGGCGTCCTCGAGTTGTTCGCGGACGCGGTTCGCGTCGGGCATCCCGGCGACGGGGTTGGTCGCGACGGCGTAGACGGCCTCGACGTCGCCGCCGATCTCGTCGACGATGCCGACCGGGCCGGGGCCGGGGTCGTCGGGAAGACGGGATGCGGGAACGTCCCACGTCTCGGCGACCTCGCGGCGGTGGTTAGGGTCGGCGAAGGGGCGCTGGCCGGGCCAGGATCCCTTCGAAGAGCAGACGCGAGTGCCCATCGAGTTGGCCTGCCCGGTCAGCGAGAACGGACCGGAGCCGGGCCGGAGGTTGCCCGTCGCGAGACAGCAATCGATCAGCGCGCCCGACGCCGCCGTTCCGTTGACGCTCTGGTTGATTCCCATCCCCCAGTAGAGCAAGGTGGGGTCCTCGAGGGCCTCGGCGATGCGGTCGACGTCCGCGAGCGAGACGCCGGCGGCCTCCGCGGCCTCGCCCGCGTCGGGGAGCCGCTCGCGGAGGTCGTCGAACCCCTCGGTCGCCTCCGCGACGAACGCCTCGTCGACGCGGTCGGTCTCGACGACGCGCGCGAGGACGGCACGAGCGAGGTCGACGTCGCCGCCGGGCGCGACGGGAACGTGGTGGTCGGCGACTTCGGAGGTCTCGCTCTCGATCGGGTCCACGACGATCAGTTCGGAGTCGTCCTGTTGGGCCGAGTGATTAATCCACCGGAGAAGGACTGGGTGGGCAGCCGCCGGATTCGCACCCCAGACGAGGTGCGTTTCGGCCTCGGGGATGTCGTCGTAGGTCGGCGGCGGCGCGTCGCTGCCGAAGGCGTCGTAGTAGGCCGTGACGGCCGAGGCCATACACAGCGTCGTGTTGGCGTCGTAGTACGGCGTGCCGAACCCCCCGCGAGCGAGTTTCCCCAGCGCGTAGGCGGCCTCGTTGGTCTGCTGGCCGCTGCCAAGCACCGCGACGCCCTCGCCGCCCGAACCGCTCTCGAGGGCCGCGTCGAGCCCCTCCGCGGCGCGCTCGAGGGCCGTCTCCCACGTCGTCGGGACCAGTTCGCCGTCGCGACGGACGAGCGGCCGGGTCAGCCACTCGCCGCCGGGATCGACGCTCTCCTTGATCCCGCGCTGGCAGGCCAGCCCGTTGTTGACCGGGTGGGCGGCGTCGCCGCGGACGACGTCGAGCCCGTATCCCTGTTCGACGGCCCGCTGGACGTGTCCGCAGCCGACCGCACACCGCATACACGTCGTCGGCACGAGGTCCGTCACGCGGTCCACCTCCCGCACGATCCGAGACGACCGATGTGTGATTTACAATCACACTCTACAGAGAGGATTTGGACCAATATCATGCACTCTTTCACAGAAATAGAGAACGTATACGACTACTAAACGCTGATCGTTTACAATCCGTATCTTTTCTGCCGATAACGCGAGGCTTCCCTCAATCTACGGATGCATAGGCAGAATATAAGGACCTGAAACACGCTGACGGGAGGCCGCGATCGAACGCGTGTCCACGAAATCGGGAGGTCGTACGACGGGTCTTGTTACGTGTTCTCGCGGCACGTGACGAGAGCGCGCGGACGCACCGCGCAGCGAGCGCACGAGGGACGAAAGACGCCGGCGAGGGCGAGACGCTGGAACGAGGAACCGACTCGAGAACCCGAACGGATCGGATCGACGGGGCCGGTTACTCCCGTCCGACCCACTTCAGGACGACCAGCGTCCCCTCGAACAGCAGGATCATCGTGACCGCGACGAGGATGGGCGCCATCATGGTCGGGTCCACGGTGAACATGAACGAGAGGCCCGCGAAGGCGGCCCAGAAGTAGAGTCGCTTCTGGGCCAGCCAGCGCCGGGTCGTCACGCCCATCATGATCGCGAGCATGATGAACAGCGGGATCTGGAAGACGATCGCCAGAAAACCGGTCAGCGTGATGATCAGGTTGAACGTCTCGCCGAGCGCGTACGCGATGTTCGCGCTGCCTTCGGCGTAGTACGTGAAGTACTGGAAGAGCGTCGGGAGGACGAGCAGGTACGAGAACAGCATGCCGAGCGCGGCGAGGACGACGCTCGTCGGCACCGCCGCGAGGTAGTACTTGCGCTCGTTGGGATAGAGCCCGGGGCGCATGAACCGGTAACACTGGTAGACGAACGCCGGGAGCCCGACCATGATCCCCAGCAGCGCCGACAGTTTGATACGGGTCAGCCATAGCTCCAGCGGATGGTAGACGTGTGGCGGCGGCACTTCGTCGGTCTGGTAGGGGAACACGTCAGTCCAGATGTAGCTGAGGGCGTCGGAGGCGACCAGCAATCCCAGCGCCGTCCCGGTGGCGGCGAACAGGAGGACGACCGCGAACCGGAGCACCATCTCCTCGATGTGATCGGCCAGCGGCATCTCCTCGTCGTCGGGCGGCGTCGAGATGCCGCCGACGTCGTCGTCGGGATCCGGATAGCCGGGGCCCCCGTGATCGGGGTGATCGCCGACGACGCCCTCGCCGTCGGTTTCGACCGGCGGGGTAGTCTCGGCGTCACGTTCGTCCGGCGAAATCGGCTCGTCGGACGACTCCTGTGGCTCCCCGGTGGTTTCGGGTTCCGCGTTGCCGTCCCCACGGTCCGGCGGGTCGTCCGACATCTATCGAGATATGAAAGGGTCCCCAGTTATAGGCCTTTTTCTTACGGCCACTGCTCGAAGGTGACAAGGCCCTCGCGGCGGTCGTCGCCGTATCAGCACACGAAAGGTTGATAACTCGATATCAGTTACCCACGGGTAGTCAATGAGTTCTGCCGTTGGCGAGGATACGGCCAAAGCCATCAACACCGGCCGTGAGACGATCGGCGCGATGCTGTCGGCCGCGCAGACGCATCTCCAAAAGGTGTTTATCGTCTTCGTCATCGGGTTCATCGGGTCCTTCTACGCCCTCCGGGTCTTCGTCTGGGAGTTCCTCGAGGCGACGGCGAAAGCGGAGATGAACGAGACGGTCGCGAACGCGACCCAGATCATCACTCGCACGCCGTTCGAGGTCATCCTCCTGCAGGCGAAGATCGGGATGTTTACCGGTATCCTCGTCGCGATTCCGGCCCTGCTCTACTTCTCGCGTGACTCCCTTCGCCGTCGCGGCTACCAGTCGGTCGTCCCGGTCTCGCGGTGGTACGCGGCCGCCCTCGTTCTCACCTCGTTCACGCTGTTCTGTATCGGCGTCACTTACGCCTACGGCGTCTTCTTCCCCTTCGCGTTCGACTTCCTCGGGACCGTCGCCCACGACGCCGGCGTCAACCCGAACTGGGGGATCACCGAGTTCACCGAGTTCGTCGCCCTGCTGACGATCTCGTTCGGACTCGCCGCGCAACTCCCGCTGTTCATGAGCGTGCTCTCCTACACCGAGATCGTCCCCTACGAGACGTTCCGGGACAAGTGGCGCCACGCGATCGTCGCCATCACGGTCTTCGGGGCGGCCTTCTCCCCGCCGGACCCGTTCACGCTGATCATGTGGGCGCTGCCGCTGGTCGGTCTCTACGCCTTCAGCCTCGGTCTCGCGAAGATGGTCGCCAACATCCGTCGCCGCGGTGCGGCGGAACTGGACACCGGCGCCTCCTTCATGAAACGACGGGTCCTGCAGTTCGTCGGCGCCCTGACGCTCGTCTGGGCCGGGACGGCCGTCTTCGTCGAGCAGAACGGGTTCGACCGACTCGAGGAGTCGGTCTACCCGATGCTTCCCGCACCGTACCGTCCCGGTGGCACGCTCTGGTTCGAGTCGTTCGCGGCCGAACACGGTCTGCTGGGTGCGGTCGGCGTCGGTGCCATCGTCGCCGCCGCGGTCGGCTTCGTCGTGCTGGTCGCCTACACGATCAAGGTGTTACGGTCGCCGATCTACCCCCGGGAGGACGACCTGCGAAGCGCCGACGACCCCGACGACGTCGACTTCGACACCCTCGCGGCCGACGACATCGCGGACGTGCCCGCCGAGGTCTTCCTCTCGATGGAAGAGGAAGAGGCGCTCGACTACTCGCGGCAGGCGATGTACGACGACGACCGAGCGAAGGCCGAAGCGATCCTCAATCGGTTCGACACGCTGCAGGAACAGCAGTCGGGCGACGGGGCCGACGCCGGCGCGGCTGAAACGGCCGCTGCGGCGGGCACCGCCGGCGCGGCCGCCGGGGACGACGGCGACGACGATAGCCTCGTCTCGAGCACCGCCGCCGGCATGCTCGACGCGTTCACCGAGGAGGAGACGACCGAGGAGGACATCGGCGGCTACGCCTACGACCTCGCCTTCATCGTCGACAGCCTCACGTCGAAGACGATCTACATCGTCGGCGTCTTCATGGCCGTCCTAGCCGGGACCTTCATCGCGCTGTATCAGGGCGGGTTCGGCGTCATCCTCGCGCAGTTCGTCGACCGCGTCCCCGACGACGTCCTCCGGGAGGTCGCGGAAGGAAACGGGGCGGAGGTCACCGGATCGGAGGCGACGACGGAGCTGCTCGGCGACCTCGGACTGGTCGTCGCCTTGCACCCCGTCGAAGTGCTGATCTTCATGGTGAAGGTGAGTACGATCCTCGCGTTCGTCTCCATCCTGCCGCTGCTCATGTACTGGGGCTGGCCGGCCGCCAAGGAACGCGGCCTCGTCCGCGGGGACTCGCGGGTGTTCCTCCTCTGGGGATTCACGCTGTTCGCCGGCTTCGGCATCGGCGTCTTCCTCGGATTCTACTGGATCGCACCGGCGGTCATCTCGTATCTCATCACCGACGCCGTCCAGAACCAGATGGTCGTCTCCTACCGGATCAATAGCTTCTCCTGGCTCGTGATCTACACGACGCTGGGCATCGGCTTCCTCCTGAACATCGTCGTCACGATGGCGCTGTTCCACATCGGCGGCATCGTCAACTACCGGACGATGCTCGCGCGCTGGCGGCCGGTCGTCATCGGGATCTTCACGGTCGCCGCCTTCGCCAGCCCCAAGGGCATCCTGACGATGCTCCTGCTCGCGTTCCCGATCGCGTTGACCTACGTGCTCGGACTCGGCCTCCTCTACGTGCTCACCGCCGGCGGCCGACTGTTCGGCGGCGGCCGCGGCGGCACCCCCGCCGAGGCCGAGTCGGACGCCGAGGCCGGCGCGAGCCCCGAGTAATCGCGGCGCAGATCGGGCCGCGAGCCGACGGCTTAAGGGGGGTGGCTGCGAACGTCGACCCAGACTGATGCCCAAGATCAGCGTCGAAATTCCGCAGGAACTGCTCGAGGATCTGGACGACCACGTCGGCGACGACGGCAAGTTCGTCAACCGCAGCGACGCGATCCGCGCGTCGATCCGAAAGACCCTCGATATTCTCGACGAGATCGACGAACGCCACGACCGCCTCGAGACGGAGGAGTAGCCGACCGGTCAGCCAGACTGCTAGAAATCGGTGTCGACGCATCCGCAGGACGGTCGCAGTTGCGCCGGGAAACCCTTACCAGTAGATAGTAGTACAGTTTCGTTATTCGGTTTTGAGCGTGCAACGTACGGTAAGTCCAGCCCAAAGAGTGTACACTCACCGCGAGCGAACGGAGTGAGCGAGCGGGCCGACGACCGACCCGGAAAGCGCGGCGCGAAGCGCCGCGGTACGGCGAGCGGCAACGCCGCGAGCCAAGGGAGGGAGGAGTGCTGTTAATCAACATTTTGCCGAGCGACCGAGCAGAGCGAGGGAGCGCAGAGCAAAATGTTGGTACGCGTAGTTACCGAATCACCAAATTCAGCACCGATCACAGTTCTGAACAAAGAAATCCGTTACAACTGCTGTTACAGCGATCCGTCTCAGTCCCGGTCGATCCGCTCCGCGAAGCCGAAGTTGGGCTTGACGTCCTCGACGCGCACCGTGACGGTCTCCCCTTCCTCGGTGTCGGGGACGAACAGCCGGTAGCCGTCGACGCTCGCGATGCCGTCGCCCTCGCTGCCGACGTCGACGATCTCGACCTCGAGTTCGTCGCCCGGCCGCACGGGGGCGGTGAGCCGCCCCTTCCCGATGAGGTAGATCTCGGAGGACTCGTCGCGACTGGCCTTCGGAGCGGTCGCGCGGACGTACTGGAACTCGTCCTCGATATCCGCCCGGAGGTCGTCGACGTCCGGCCCCTCGAAGACCTTCACGACGAAGTTGCCGCCGGTGTCGAGCAACTCGAGTGCGGTCTCGAAGGCCTGCCGCGCGAGGTGGAGCGAGCGGGCCTGGTCCAGCGAGTACTCGCCGGACATGTTGGGCGCCATGTCCGAGACGACGGCGTCCACGGGCCCGTCGGCGGCGTCGGTGACGCGCTCGCGGGTCTTCTCCTCGGTCATGTCGCCGCGGAGCGTCTCGATCCGCTCGTTCAGCGTCTCGTCCTCGAGGTCCTTGATCCGCTGGAGGTCGACGCCGATGACCGACCCCTGCGGGCCGGCCTTCTCGGCGGCGACCTGCAGCCAGCCGCCGGGAGCGGCGCCGAGGTCGACGACGGTGTCGCCCCCCGAGATGACGTTCTCGAGGTCGTCGAGCTGTTTGAGCTTGTAGGCCGCTCGAGACCGGTAGCCCTGCTGCTTCGCCCGGTTGTAGTAGTCGTCTTTCCCCGTCATAGGTGCCTCACCGAACCTCGTGTCACGTTCCGCGTCGGCGCGGTCAGTGGATCTGCGTTCATACGGAATGAGACGCCCCCGACCCGGAAAGGCACATCGGATAGTATCGGTCAGCCGTCGAGCACTGCGTACCCGCACCATCACAGTACTCAAACGGGGGACGGCTACCCGTTACATCTATTGCGTATCGTAACGTAGTCGATCGTAACGATGAAAACGGTCACCACGCGCATTCCGGAGGACGACGAGGAGGCCCTCGCCGAACTCGAGACGGAGTGGAGCGCCGATCGGTCGGAGGTGCTTCGGCGCCTGATCCGACAGGGCCTCGCCGACTGGCGCGAGGAGCGGGCACTCGATCAGCTCCGTGACCACCGCATCACGCTGCGGAAGGCAGCGGAGCTGGCGGACGTCTCGTACGTCGAGATGGTGACTCTCGCCTCCGAAGAGGGGATCGACGTCGGGTACACGACGGACGACCTCGAACGCGATCTCGATCGCATCTGATGGTCGTCGTCGATTCCTCCGCGCTGATTCCGCTCGCGTGGATCGGGCGGCTCGACCTCGTCTCAACCGCCTTCGACGATATTCGAACGACAGAAGACGTTCGGGAGAAAGTCCTTACGGAGGGAAAGCGTGGTGCCGCGGCGCTCGACGAGTTTCTGTCGGACGTCGCCGTTCACCGAACGCCGGACGCAGCCGACGAAGTGGCGACGATGGAGGGAATTGCGGTGGCCGACGCGTCGGTGATCCTGCTAGCGGAGGCCGACGAGGAGATCCTTCTCGCGAACGACAAGGGGCTGATCGAGGTCGCTCGGAGTCACGGCGTCGAATGTTGGTGGGTGACGACGCTGTTGCTCAGTTGTACGAAAGACGGTGAGTTGACGGCGGACGAGGCGACCGATATCCTGTACGACCTCGTGGACGAAGGAATGAACCTGCACCCGAACGTATACGCGCAGGTGCAGAAGAAGCTCCGAGAACTGGGCGACTGAATCAGCGTCCTCGATCAGCAGGACGCGTTCAGTTGTAGTCACAACAGGCCGGGAGAAGAGTTGTCGGAGTCGTCTTACCCGCTCGAGTCGCCGGTTCGCTCGCTCACGACGTCATCGGCCAGCGGGGCCGTCTCGGTGTCACCGCCCCGCTCGAAGACGGCCCGGGTCGAGTCGCCGGCGTCTGGCGCCGGTTCCTCGTAGGCGGTCTCCGGGTCGACGTCGGCGACGGCGCCGATTCGGTCGCCCGCGGCCGTTTCGACGGCTTTGCCGACGTCGTCGCTGGTAGAGGTCGGACTCACTCCTCGAGGTTAGGGGGCCCGTAGGAAGCCGTTCGTGTCTGCAGCCGTACGGACGAGGGCCGTGATCGGGTCGTGGTCGAATCGCGCGACGGTCGCCGATCCGACACTACAGGTCGACGGTTTCGATCGTTTTCAACCGGTTAAACTGTGTCCGGGAACGGAAATGGGTCACTGATCGACGAGGCCCCCCTCATGGATGCGGGTTACAGAACGAATAACGATGTCACATATCGAATTTCGTGTAACTATCAGCTACGGTGACCATGAAGGCGCTCATCTTCAACAATACGCCGGCCCACGTTCACATGTACAAACACGCGGTAACGCGACTCGAGGACCAGGGCCACGACGTTCTCGTTCTCGCCAGAGACGACGAGGTGACGGAGGCGCTCCTGGAGGCCGCCGATCTCCCCTACGTGATCTACGGCGAGCGCAGCGAGTCGCTGCACTCGCTGGCCTGGGAACTGCCCTCCCACCTCTACACGATCGTTCGGCAGGCCCGTCAGTTCGATCCCGACGTGATCTTCGGGAAGGGACCGTACGCGGCGGTCGCCGGCACGGTAACGCGGACGCCGACGATCGCCGTGCTGGACTCGGAGACGTCGCTCGACCACGTCGTCGCCCGACCGTTCGTCCGGGCGATCCTGACGCCCAGCGCCTTCCGGAAGGATCTCGGCGACAAGCACTACAAGTTCACGGGCGTCACCGAAACCGCCTACCTCCACCCCGACGTCTTCGAGCCGGACGAATCGGTCCGGGACGAACTGGGCGTCGGGCGGGACGAACCCTACGCGCTCGTCCGATTCAACGCGTTCAACGGTCACCACGACGTCGGAAAGAAGGGGTTCTCGATCGAGCAACGGCGCGAACTGCTCTCCGAACTGGCCGACCACGCCACCGTCTTCGTCTCCGACGAGAGCGGGCGCCTCGACTTCGACGACCTCGAGGCCCGACCCTACGACCTCCACCCCGCTCGGATGCACGACGCGCTGGCCGAGGCCGACCTGCTGGTCGCGGACACCCAGACGATGGTGACCGAGGCCGCGCTGCTGGGGACGCCGGCGATCCGCTCGAACTCCTTCGTCGGCGAGGAGGACATGGGGAACTTCATCGAACTCGAGGAGGCGGGCCTCGTCCGGAACCTCGAGTCGTTCGAAGCGGTCCTCGAACAGGCGCAGGAACTGCTGGCCGACGAGACGGCCGTCGACCGCTGGGAGCAGCGACGCGACGAGTACGTCGAGGACATCGACAACGTGACGGAGTTGCTCTGTGACATCGCCGTCTCCTACGGCGATCAGCGGACGAAACAGGCCACGGCCGGCGCCACGGAGGTGAGCTGATGCGGGTCTGTTCGATCGTCGGCGCCCGGCCCCAGTTCGTCAAGGCCGCGGTCGTCTCGGACGCGATCCGGGAGGTCGGCGAGGAGGTTCTGGTTCACACCGGCCAGCACTACGACGAGGAGATGTCGGCCGTCTTCTTCGAGGAACTGGGCATCCCCGAACCCGATTTCAACCTCGGCGTCAAGTCGGACACCCACGGCCGGCAGACGGCGAAGATGATCGCGGAGATCGAACCCATCGTCGAGGAGACCGACCCCGACGTGATCCTGCTCTACGGCGACACGAACTCGACGCTGGCGGGGGCCATCGTCGGCTCGAAGTGCGACACCGTCGTCGCCCACGTCGAGGCCGGCCTGCGCAGCCACAACCGCGACATGCCCGAGGAGATCAACCGGGTGCTGACCGACCACGCCTCGGATCTGTGTTTTCCCCCCAGCGAGAGCGCCGTCGACGCCCTCGCGAGCGAGGGGATCACCGACGGCGTCTACTGGACCGGCGACGTGATGTACGACAGCGTGCTGGCGGTCCGAGACCGGGTCGCGAACATCTCGACGGTCCTCGACGATCTCGGCGTCGAGGCGGGCGAATTCATCCTCGCGACGGTCCACCGCCAGAGCAACACCGACCGCCGCGAGAACCTCGAGTCGATCCTCGCGGGCCTCGAGGACGCCCAGAAGCCGATCGTCTTCCCCGCCCACCCGCGGACCGTCGAGGCCCTCGAGGAGTACGGCCTCCGGGAGCGGGCCGACGACGCCCTCGAGATCGTCGAACCGCTGGGCTATCTGGACTTCGTGCGCCTGCTCGACACCGCCGACCGGGTCGTCACGGACTCCGGCGGCGTCCAGAAGGAGGCGTTCTTCCTCGAGACGCCCTGCGTCACGCTCCGCGAGGAGACCGAGTGGACCGAGACCGTCGACGCCGGCTGGAACGAACTCGTCGGCACCGACACCGAGCGCATCCGCGCGGCTCTGACCGACGAGCGGACGCCCGAGACGTCGCCGAACCCCTACGGCGACGGCACCGCGAGCCGCCGGATCGCCGAAATTCTGAAGGAGCGAATCGACGGGGACGGCGCGTCGGAGGCGGAACTCGAGTCCGCGGCCGGCGACTGACGCGGATCGCGCGGTTCGCTCGAGAGTCGGTCTCGGAGGGCAGCGAAGTCCGGACCGGCACGGCCGAGGGCGAGGACGACTGGGAAGTCACGAGCGTCCTGATCGAGAAGTCGGTCGGCGAAGACAAAGCCGAGGAACAGGCGACGAAGATCGTCGAGAAGATCGAGTCTTGAGCGGGATATCCGGCGCTCGAGCATCCACAATCCCGGGATCGACGTCTCGAGGCGTCGGCCCGTCTGCGAGTCGATCGCCGTCTCGGTTGCGAACTCCCGACGTCTTTGCGAGCACCGCGAGCAAAGGCTCGGAAGACGAAGTCTTCCGTTGAGTCCACGTCTTCGCGTCGCTTCGCTCGTTCGGTCGTTGACTCGTCGAACATCGCAAACTCTACGGGTTTGCTTAATCCGGGCCAGCAGTTATCCCGCCGAACGGTGGACGAACCTACGCGAACCGAGAGCTCACCGACGACGCGATCCGATTACGCGAGGAGTACTGACCGAAATCTCGCGGTCGGAGCCGCGTTCCCGGCACCGCCGCCGGACCTGCCGACGCACCTCGAAATCGGGCCGGCGGCGGCGGCCCAGCCACGCGTAAAGGGTGGCTTTTTATGGCAACCGTCCGTAGCACGGCGTATATGTTCAAGGCCATCGTGAGCGCGGAAACACTCACCAGCGCGCTCGATTCGATCAGCGTGCTGGTCGACGAGTGCAAGATCCACCTCGAGGAGGACGGCCTCGAGATCCGGGCCGTCGACCCCGCCAACGTCGGCATGGTCGACCTCTCGCTCGACGCGTCGTCGTTCGAATCCTACGAGGCCGACGGCGGGCTGATCGGCGTCGACCTCTCGCGGCTCGAAGACATCGCGGGCATGGCCGAGTCCGGCCAGCTCGTCCAGCTCGAACTCGACGAAGAGACGCGGAAACTCCACATCCAGATCGACGGCCTCGAGTACACGCTAGCGCTGATCGACCCCGACTCGATCCGCCAGGAGCCCGACATTCCGGATCTGGACCTGCCCGCGGAGGTCATCCTCGAGGGGAAGGACGTCAACCGCTCGGTGAAGGCCGCCGACATGGTCTCGGACCACATCGCGCTGGGCGTCGACGAGGCCGACGAGTTCTTCTACGTCGACGCGGAGGGCGACACCGACGACGTCCACCTAGAACTCACGGCTGAGGACCTGATCGACCTGCAGGTCGGCCCCGCCCACTCGCTGTTCTCGCTGGATTACCTGAAGGACATGAACAAGGCCATTCCCTCGGATACGGAAGTCACGCTCCACCTCGGCGAGGAGTTCCCGGTCAAGATCTACTTCGGCTTCGCGGAGGGGCAGGGGCAGGTCACCTACATGCTCGCGCCGCGCATCCAGAGCGACTGACGGAGCGCGTCTCGGTTTCCGGTCGGTCGAGTCTTCGTCCGGCGATCGAACGGTTATCCCCACCGACGGCGACCCGCGGTCGGCCGAGTGTCTCATCTATTACTTAAAATTACTATATAGTAAGGGGACAACCTACCGGTTCGCTCACAGTAACGGATGGTATGCCCTCCGAAGACGACCCCGCCGATGCGGGCGACGTGGACTACGTCGCCACGTTCGACCCGGACGCCGGCGAGCGGGCCAGCGAAGCCGTCCTGACGGCGGTCGCCACCCTCGTCGACGCGCGACCGGCCGACCTCGCGCCCCTCTACGAGGCGGTCGATCCCGACGCGCTCGACGCGCTGGTCGAGCACGCCCGCCGCACGGACGCCGGGACCCACCAGCTCTGGTTCGCCTACGAGGGGTTCGACGTCGGCGTCCGGAGCGGCGGGCGAATCCTGATCCAACCCTCCTCGATCGCGACGAACCCCGACCTCGAGTAGTTCCCCGGTTCCGTCCCCCCGCTGACGCGCCCCCGATAGCTCCGACTGACGCGCCCCCGACTCCTCCCCTCCGACTGACGCGCCCCCGACTCCTCCCCTCCGACCGACGCGAGCGCGACCCTCTCGCGGCGCACGTCGCACTGCTCGCTACTCGTTGGCGTCGAGAAACGCCAGCAGTTCCTCGTTGACCCCGTCGGCGTCCTCGATGAAGAACAGGTGTGAGCCGCCCTCGAACCGCTCGAGGCGGGCGTCCGGAATCGCCTCCTCGAGCAGCAGGGCGTTCTCGAACGGGACGACGCGGTCGTCGGTCCCGTGGAGCACCAGCGTCGGAACCCGAATCCGTTCGAGGCGGTCGCTCACGTCGAAGTTCAGCACGGCCGCGGCTTGAGCCTCCCGTGCCGGGTCGGTGGCGTCCTGCTCGAGGCGCCACTCGATGATCCGGTCCATCAGATGGGGGTTGCGGTTCGTAAAGCGCTCGGTGAAGGCCGGACGCATCCGGTGGCGGATCGTCTCCCGCTCGTTCGCGCCGTCGGGAACGTCGAAGATGAACTCCTGGGTCTCGTCGGGGACCGGGACGGCGTCGGGACCGCCGTGGCTCGTACAGCACAGCGTCAGCGTCTTCGCGCGGGAGTACTCGATCGCGTAGCGCTGGGCGATCATTCCGCCCATGCTCGCGCCGACGACGTGCGCCTCGCGGATCCCGGCGTCCTCGAGGACGGCCTCGAGGTCCGCCGCGAGGCCGCCGACGGAGTAGCCGGCCAGTTTGAAGATGAGCGGCGCGCGGAGTTTCCGGGGCAGGCGCGGAAGCAGCGGCGGCAACCCGGCGTCGGATTGGCCCGTCCCGCGGTTGTCGGGGGCGACGACGTCGTAGCGGTCGCCGACGGCCTCGCGCTGCCAGCGCCACATCCAGCGGCCGTAGCCCAGTCCCTGCACGAAGACGACCGGCGTTCCGCCGTCCTCGCTCTCGTCGCGCTCGTAGTAGATCGACACGCCGTCTCGTATCGCCCGTGGCATACCCGAAGTGACGTATCGGATCCCCTTGTAATCGACCCACGAGTCCCGACAGGTCCGGCGAGCGGATCTGACGCGCGCTCCTAACTCGCCGTTACCCGCCCCTACCACCCCTCGAACAATCAGCGGGTTTAACCCGCCGCAGTAACATCCCATTACCGATGCAGCGACTCCACGCCCGGTACCCGTTCCTCGAGGCCGCCCGCGAGGCCGTGGCGACGGAGGCCGTGGACCTAGCCACCGTGGTCGAGCAGGATCCGGCCGTCGTCGACCGCGCCCGCGAGCGCGTGCTGGCCTCCCTCGAGGGGCGGTCGACCGGCGACCCGCGCCGCGATTCCCGCGTCGAGTTGCTCTCCTACCCCGTCGCGCGCGTCCTCGTCTCGATGGTCGAGGAGCGCGTGCTCGTCCGCAAGTACGCCCGCGCCGAGGCCGCGACGGCCTTCGAGCGCTTCGCCGCCGACCTCGAGGACACGACCGAACTCAAGAGCGTCGAGTCGACGGGACTGGGCCTCGAGGATCTGCTCGCGGAGTTCGACCTCCACGAGGCGACCCGGGAGACCCCCGACGGCTACCGGGTCGACGTCGGCACCTACCTGCCGCTGGCGGAAGCCCTCCGGGACGACGAGTGGCGCCTCGTCAACCGCGCGCTGGCCGACGGCGAGGTGCCGGTTACGGAGACCGAACTACACACCTTGCTCCGCGAGGCCATCCGGAGCCGCATCGAGGACGGCCTGCCGTTCGACGTCCCCGAGGCCATCGCGACGGCCCTCGAGGAGGAGGCCGCCGAGATCCGCGACGTGCTGGCGGACCTCGACCTGACCCGCGAGATCGACACCGTCGTGCCGGACCTGTTCCCGCCCTGCATGAAGGCCCTGCTGGACGACATCCAGAAGGGCGAACACCTCCCCCACCACTCCCGGTTCGCCATCACCGCCTTCCTGACGAGCATCGGGATGACCACCGACGAGATCGTCGAACTCTACCGCGTCAACTCCTCGTTCGGCGAGGAGATGACCCGCTACCAGACCGACCACATCCGCGGCGATAGCTCCCCGACGGAGTACTCGCCGCCCTCCTGTGCCACGATGCAGTCCTACGGCGACTGCGTGAACAAGGACGACCTCTGCGAGCGCATTCCCCATCCCATGGCCTACTACGAGGAGCGGATCGACGACGCCGACGACGACGACCTCGAGGACTGGCGGGAGGCCAACGGCGAGGAAGAGGCGGCCAGCGGCGACTAGGTCCCTACTGCGCTACTGCTGTTCGTCGAGTTCGTCGGCCTGCCGCTGAATCTCGTGGAGCGCCCGTTCCTGTTCGCCGCGGGTGAGACCGCCGGATTCGACGTGGCGACCGTCGTACTGCCAGGGCGGAATCGCGTTCCAGACGTTCGACTCGGTCCCGTCGCCGCCACTGCGGTCGCCAGCGTCGACGTCGCTACTCGGATCGTCGGTGTCGGCCGTCGGGGCCACGGCGCGGCGCCACAGCGCGCCGGCCGCGGCGAGTGCCAAAATTACGATCCCGCCGACGGCGACGCTCGACTCGACGAGCGACGTCACGAGGAACAGCAGCGACGACCCGAGCAGGACGGCGAGGACGACGGCGGGGATCACTGCCCAGCTCGAGCGTGACCGATCCGTCGATTCGACGGCGGCGTCGGAACTGTCCATACTACACGTCAACTGACCAACGTCAAAAAAATACCGTCGTCGTCAGATCGCGCTCCCGGCGTCGGCGTCCGTCTCGTCCGACTCGAGGCCGTCCTCGGGGTCGTTCAGGACGTACGCGAGGGTGATGCCGACGACGAGCATGAGGAAGATGAAGCCGGTGATAGCCATGACGAGCAGTTGGCCGCCGTCGGCCGAGAGCGTCCCGCTGTCGCCGCCGTACGTGGACCCGATACTGATCATGGTCCCGAGCATCACGATGACGGTGGCGACGGCGACGCCGATTTCGATGAGTTGGTCTCGTTCGACCATTGTCCGTTCGTTTCGGCGGCCCGGTCAAAAGGGCTTCGAAGGGGCGGCCCACCGCGTCTCGGCGGGCCAGACGAGCTGGAGGGCCCGGTCTCACGAACGGCTACCAGGATCGACGGCCAGCAGGGTCGAACGGCCGCTGGGGCCGAACGACCGCCGGGTTCCACCGGAAGCGAAGGGGTTCCGCCTCGCGTCCGTACACATAAATCGACACCCAGCAGTCGCCGGCGCGGTCGTTATAGTCCCTGAGCCCCTACCGTATTCGAACAGTGAACCGACTACCGAACCGGTGATCGACGCCGCGTCGACCACCGCTACCGGCGATTTCGCGATCACCACCCGACGCACCTATGAACACAACAGCGTCACCGAAAACAGCACTGCCAGTACCGTCGAGCGACCACCTCGAGGAGCGATCGCGCCGCGCCCGCACCGAACCGATGTCGGTGCTGGGGCTGGGCGACGGCCTCTACGAGATCGAGTCCGCCAACGACCACACCTACCTCGTCGACCTCGAGGCGGGCCGGTGTACCTGTCCGGATCACGTCTTCCGGGACGCCCGCTGCAAGCACATCCGCCGGGTCGCCATCGAGATTACGCACGGCCGCACCCCGCCGCCGGGCCGGATCGCGGTCGCGTGTCACGACTGCGGCGACACCGTCTTCGTCGACGAGTCGGAGTCCGAGCCGTTCTACTGCGAGGAGCACGCGCTCCACCCGGGCGACGCCGTCGTCGACCGCGAGACGGGCGACCGACTCACCGTCGTCGACGTCTCGGACCTCCGCGCCGACGCCGTCGGAATCGGCGGGACCGACACCACCGTCGCCGAGTACGCGACGAACGAGGACTACGAGCCCGACGTCCCCGTCGTCGGCGCCGTCTACCCCCACGCGACCGTCGCCCAGAACGGCGTCGTCCCCGAGTCGCTGAAGGTCTACGTCTTCCCCCGGACGCGACTCGAGAAAGCGACGTAAGCGACGACGATGTTTTTCGGGATGGAGTCGCCCTACGGACGTACCAGCTCGAGCCACCGGGTGCGGTGGCGCGCGCTGTGCCACGGTGAGGGATACCGAACCGTAGCACGAAGTCGTGCGAGGTCGTCGCGGGTAGTGCGGGACCTTCGGTCCCGCAGACTATGCGAATAGGGCGAGACTTCCAGTCTCGCCGACCATGTGAACGGGCGCTTCGCGCCCGTGAACAGACGGCGGCAGCGCCGCCGTGAGCAGATATCACGAGCGAATGGCTTGGAAGACGCGAAGCGTCTTCCTGTGGATGAGTGAGTGAACGAACGTGAACGAGCGTTAGCGCGGAACCAAAGGTTCCGCGAACCATGCGAACGGGCAGAGCGCGGCGCTACGCGCCGCGACTGTCGGGACGGCGAAGCCGTCCCGCAGCGCCCGTGAGCAGAAATCGGTTGGGGGAGGTGGTGGCAATCCCCAGATGCCCCGATAGCAGCAGAAAATCGGGTTCTCTATCCCAGTCACAGTCGCGTACCAGTAGATAGTAGCGCGGCTTCTTTACCTAAATCAGGCTATGAAAATTGGAGCGAGTACAGGTAGTATCTCTACTGGACGGAATCGACCGATAGTCGTCCCAAATATATTGGCAACCAAGTCTTTCTCTCGTGAGAGACTATTCAGCACGCTGAATAGGTGACGAGTTTCTCGACCCCCCACATCATGACCACCAACGACAACTGGGATGAAATAATCCCTGTGTACAAAGTCGATCTGGAGCAAACCCCCGATCAATCGACGAGTTTCATGGTAATCCAAAGCATCGCAGAGTTGACCGGGCAGGAGCCGGACGAACTCGAACCGTTATGGAACCATGTGGATCCGGAAGCGCTGAATTCGGTCGTCGCTCGCGCCGAGGAGACCGCAACTCCGTGCCGGCTGACCTTCCAGTATCAGGGATACACGGTCGAGATCGTTACGAACGACGAACTTCGAATCGTCCCGGACGAAGAACCACTGTCGATAACCGAGTAGCCTCGAAAGGCTACCGGCGATCGTCGTCTCTCACGTGTGAACTGCGTCCTGACGGACAGTCACGTTGCATCTGGAGTTGCCGAACTGGACCGTTTGATTCGGATCTAATTCCGGAAATGAGCCCGTATCGCCAACAGGTTGCAACGACGAAACTCTGCTTGGGCCGAGGCGGCGTACGAGGAGTTCGCGTCGCCGCCGGCTACGAGAGCAGGCGGAAGTCGGTCCCTCCGCAAGGGCAGTTCGCCGGCGAGCCGATCGGTCGAATCCGGCCGTCCGGCCAGACGCGGACCGCGAACGCCGAGCCGCAGTTCTCGCAAACCGCCGTCCGTCGGACGATAGCCGTCGAATTGCTCATTGGTCACCGGATTCAGACCGCCCGAATGGATATCGCTTCAGCCCAACTAGTTGGGCCGGCGGCCGACGGCGGGGAACGCGAGGTCACGGCCGATTCGCGTCGGGTCGAACGCGGCCGACGCGAGGCCACCGATCGAGTCGAGTCGCGTCGGGTCGCGTCGGAGCGAACGCGGACTACTCGAGCAGTTCGGCGGCCTCGTCGACGTCCATCACGCCCTGTTCGACGGCGTTGAGCACCCGCAGGATCTCCTCGTCGGGCCCGTCGTCGGCCTCGCCGACTTCCTCGAGGGTGACCTTCGCCGACTCGCCGACGAACTCGGCGAAATCGGTGCCCTCCGCGATGGCGGTCTCCTTCTTGACCCGGTAGTTGCCGCCGTCGGTGACGTGGAGGTCGCCGGGGTGGAAGAAGTACCAGTCCTCGCGGTCGAACCGGACGCCGATGCGGGGTTTCGCGCCGAAGTTCTGCGAGAAGTAGATCAGCGCCTCAACTTCCTCGCCGGTGAGATAGATGGGGTCGCCGGAACTGGACTTGGCCTCGATCGCGTAGAACCGCTCGCCGTCGCCGGCGAGCACGTCGGGGAGTTCGCGCTCGGTTGCCGACCCGCTCGCGGGGGCGCGCATCACCGCGAAACCGGCGCCGTCGAGTTCGTTGACGAGTTCCCGCTCGCGGCGGTCACCCTTCGCCTGAGACATACCGGCCTCTCGACCGCGGGTGCTAATAAAAGGACGGAGCGCGCGGTGAAAGTGGTCGGCGGAGTGGTCGGCGAGCTACAGCGGAACCGCCGCCAGCGCGTCGACGACCGCGTCGGCGGTCGGCTGAGCCTCTTCGAAGAGGTCGTACTCGAGGGCGAGGTAGAGCAGGCCGAACTGGAAGGCGTTGAAGGTGGCGTGGGAGACGATCGGTACCAGCAGGTTATCCGTTTTCGCGTAGAGGTAGCCGAAGACGAGCGCGCCGCCGGTGACGGTCGCGAGCGGCACCGCGGTCGCGAGCATCGAGTCGGAGAGGAGCGCGTACGACGGGAAGTGAACGAGTCCGAAGATCACGCTGGCGATGACGACCGCCTGCAGCCGGCTGAACGCCGCGTAGAGGCGCTTCTGGACGATGTTCCGGAAGAGGAACTCCTCCGCCGGCGCGTTGAAGAAGAAGACGATGGCGATCATGATCAGGACCATCGTCGGATCGTCGTCGATGTAGGACATGACCTGGTTCTCCGAGGAGGGCAAGGAGAGCGTGGAGACGACGATGCTCACGAGGAAGTAGAACGCGAGGATGGCGACGATGCCGATGCCGACGTACTTCCAGCCCCGCTTCGACGGCATCCGGAGGTCGACGTACGCCCAGCCGTGATCGGTCGCGGCGAGGTAGATGGCCCCCGCCAGCGCGAAGCCGACGAAGTTCAGGATCAACAACACCGAACGAGCGGCCCGCGACGCGTCCGCCGGCGACTCGAGCAACGCGGGATCGAGGAGAAACGCCGGCAGCGTCGTGAAGTTGGCGACGAGGAGGCCGAGTATCGTCAGTCCGGCGGCGACGAGCACCGAGCGGAGCGGACCGTCCTCGCGGCGCCGTTGGGAAGTCTCCATAGCCGGGCGTACGAGGACCGGGTCCTTGGGCGTTCCTCTCTCGGGCCGTCGGCGCCCCTACGAGGGCTCGATCGGCGCCAGCCGCTCGGTGGCGAACAGCTGCGAGAGCAGGCGCTGCTGGCCGATCCGGAGGTGGCGGTTGACCGTCGGCTGGGTCACGTCGAGCATCTCGGCGATCTCCTCGCCGGTGCTCTCGCGGGGCCACTCGAAGAAGCCGGCGAGGTACGCCGTCCGCAGCACCTCGAGCTGGCGGTCGGTCAGGTCGTCGAACAGCGACGTCACGAGTTCCTGACGGGTGTGCATCGCCCGCTGGACGTGTCGCCGCGACTGGAGCTCGACGCCCTCGTACCGATCGCCGAGCATCTCGACGAACTCGCGGACGTCCGTCGTCGTCGGCACGTCGACGGTGATTTCCGTGCGGTCGCCGTCGGCGGTGATCGCCCGCGGACTCCCGCCGTGGCGGACCAGCCGCGAGGCGATCGTCTCCCCCGTCACGGTCGCTTCGAACAGGCAGCCGTCGTCCGAGTCGGCGATGAGCCGAGCGTCGGTGACGGAGACAAGATCCTCGAGCGCGTCGCGAACATCGTCCGCCGAGACGCCGCTCGTCTCGAAGAACAGCACCGGCTCCGATCCCGAGTGCGTGCCAAGGCCTTCGTAGGTGACCGTGCCGCCGGTCGCCGACGCGATCCGCGAGAGGAGGTCGTCACCCTCAAGGCCGAGGGTCAGTTCGACGAGCGTTTCGGCGTGGAGCGCCTCCTGGGTCTCGGCCGCGTTGATGGCGTTCGCGATCCCCTCGCCGAGTTCGGCGAACACCGTCTCCTCGAGATCGCTGAACGCGTCGGGTTCGTCGGAGTACACTGCCAGGACGCCGTAGCTGTACTCCTCGAAGCTGAGCGGGACGGCCAGCGCCGACTGGAAGCCGGCGTCGAGGGCCGTCGTTCGCCACGATTCCTGTTGGAGCCCCTCGACGACGTTTGCCGCGAGCGTCGGCGTCTCCGACCGGGCGGTCAGGACCGCCGGCTCGCTCGAGTCTGCCTCGAGATCGAACGGCAGTGCGTCCAGATACTCCGGATCGCTACCGGCCCAGGCTCGGGGCTCGAGTTGGGTGCCGCCGGCGTCGAGGTCGCCGATCCAGGCGAAGTCGACGGTGTCGGCCTCGACCAGCTGATCGGGGACGGTGCGTTCGATCTCGGCGCGGCCGTCGGCGCCGATGAGCGAGCGGTCGATTCCGCGGATGATATCGGTGATCTGAATCTGGCGTCGCAGCCGCCGGTTCCGGGCTTCCAGTTCCGCGTCGCGCTCCCGCAGGGTCGCCTCGCTTTCGAGGCGGTCGAACGCGGTTTCGGTCGTCGCGACGAGCGTCTCGAACAGCTGCCGGGCCTCCTCGTCGATCGTCGCGGGCGGGGCGACCAGGACGAACACGCCGTGATCGCCGATGGGGACGAGCAGGCCGCCCGGCGCGTCGCCGCCGAACAGCGCCGAACCGTCACCGATCGCGGCGTCGTCGACGACGGTCTGGGTGCCCGTCACGTAGGTCGTCCAGAGGACGGAATCGGAGTCACCGATCGCGACCGACGGCGGATCGTCCGATCGTGGGGCGAACGCCGGCGTGAACGCCACCGGCTCGAACCGGTTCGTTCCGGAATCGAGCAGGTAGACGGCGACGGACACGTCCTCGGTCTCGAGTAACTCGGCGGCCGTCTCGACGACTAGTTCGGCGACCGTCGCTTCGGTCTCCGCATCGAGCAGGCCGCGGGCCGTCTCGTGGAGCGACTCGAGGGCCAGTTCCCGTCGCTTTCGGTCGGTGATGTCCTGAACCGAGCCGCGGAAGGTCTCGAGTTCCCCGTCGTCGTGGATCGGTTCACCCATCGCGTGGACCCATCTGACGTCCCCCGAATCCGACCGGAGCCGTGCCTCGTAGTCGTAGGGTACTTCCTCGATGACCGCCGTCTCGACTTGCTCACGGACGAACGGGCGGTCGTCCGGATGATAGCACGCGAGCGTCGTCTCCAGATCGGGCTCGATATCGCGCGGGAGATCGTGGAGTCGATACAGTTCGTCCGTCCAGATCGCCGTCGACGGGTCGTCCTCCATCTGCAGCTCCCAGCCGCCGACCCGTGCCATCCGCTGGGTGCGCTCGAGGAGGTCCCGCGTCCGTTCCAGATCACGCTCGCGCTCCTTTCGCTCGGAGATATCACGGACGACGCCCGCGGTGCCGGCGAACTCGCCGTCCTCGGTCGGCAACAGCGCGACGTGGTTTTCCGCCTCGATCGCGTCGCCGTCGGCAGTCTCTAGCGCCATCTCGAAGGTTTCGTAGGGCTTGTCTTCGCGGCGGAGTTCCCGCACCAGTTCCTGTGCTCGCTCGAGATCCGACGGCCGCATGAATTCCGAGACGGGCTCTCCGATCATCGTCTCGGGGTCGTAGCCCGTGAGCGGTTCGATCGCATCGTTAATAAAGCGAAAGTCGCCCGACGCATCGAGCGTGTACACCGGATCGCCGATCGCCTGGATGATCGTCTCGTAACGCTCGAGTTCTCGTTCCCGTCGCTTTCGATCCGTGATATCCTGGAAGGAGCCGTGTATCTTGACGACGTCACCGTCCGCCTCGACGGGGTCGCCGATGGTTCGAACCCATCGGTGGCTGCCGTCGCCGTCGTCGTCGAGCACGATCCGCAGTTCGAGATCGTACGCCTCGCCCGCCTCGACGGCGCGCTCGAGCGCCCGTTCGATCTTCGGTCGATCCTCGGGATGGTAGAAGTCGATCGCCGTCTCGAGATCGATTTCGGCATCGAGCGGGATTCTGTGAATCCGGTGAACCTCGTCCGTCAACTCGAGTTCGTACGGGTCCGTCCGAGCGTCGAGGACCCACGCGCCGACGTTCGCGAGCTGTTCGGCCTGCTCGAGCGCGTCCGGGAGCGCGATCCCGAACTGCCGATCGTCCTCCTCGTGGACGACCCGTCACCGGCGCTCGACGAGACGATCGACTCGTACCCGCTGGTCGACTGGCTGCGCCGAGCGGATTCGATCGCCGCCGAGCGACTGCGCCATCGGATCCGGTCACTCGTCGAGCGACGGCGCCTCGCCGCGCTGACACAGCGCTCGCTGACCGGCGTCGAACTCACCCAGGACGCGATCGCGATCGTCACGCCCGACGGCATCATCGAGTTCGCGAACCGGGCGTTCGCGATGCAGTTCGGCTACGACCACGAGGCGCTCGTCGGCCAGCCCTGGCGGACGCTGTTCACCGACGAAAGCGTCGAACACCTCGAGGCGACCGCGATTCCGACGGTCGCGGACGGCTGGCGCTGGACGGGGTCCTGTACTGGGCGCCGACGATCCGGTCGGACGATCCCCGTTACGGTTCGCCTCGGTGGTCCCGAGGACGGCAGTCTGGTGTTCGTGGTAGCAGCATCGACTGCCGACGAAGACGACGAAACGGCCTGAGACGGTCGAGAGACCGTCTTCCAGCCGGAAATCCGTTTTGACGTGATGCCGACGTTCGTGAGTCACAGCGTTACGCTTGCTGTGACGCGACGCACACGACCCGGACAAACAGTTCGAGGGACTGTTCGGTGCCTATTCGCTGGAACGCTCTACGTTCCGTGGTCCCAGCTACCCATGTACTCGCGCTGGGTATCCGTCAGCGAATCGAAGTCGACGCCCTCGGCCTCGAGTTTGATCTCGGCGATCTCTTTGTCGAGTTCGTCGGGGACGTCGTGGACGCCGGCCTCGTACTGATCGGCGTTCTCCAGCATTTCGCGCACGCAGACGGCCTGCACACCGAACGACTGGTCCATCACTTCGACCGGGTGGCCCAGCGAGACGGGCGCGGCGAGGTTGACGAGTCGGCCCTCGGCGATGACGTTGAGTTTGCGACCGTCCGCGAGTTCGTAAGCCTCGACGCCGTCGCGGGCCTCGTGGCGGTCGACCGCCAACTCGTCGAGCGCCTCGAGATCGATCTCGATGTCGAAGTGACCCGCGTTGGCCAGCAGGACGCCGTCCTGCATCTTCTCGAAGTGTTCCTCGACGATGACGTCGCGGTTACCGGTCGTGGTGAGGAAGACGTCGCCGACCTCGGCCGCCTCGGCCATCGGCATCACGTCGTACCCCTCCATGTGGGCCTCGAGCGCGCGGCGGGGCTCGACTTCGGTGACGATGACGTTCGCGTTCTGGCCCGACGCCTTCTGTGCGACGCCCTTGCCGCAGTAGCCGTAGCCCGCGACGACGACGTTCTTGCCGGCCCACGAGAGGTTCGTGGTCATGGCGATGGAGGCCAGCGAGGACTCGCCGGTGCCGTGGACGTTGTCGAACAGCCGCTTCATGGGCGTGTCGTTGACGGCGAAGACGGGATACTCGAGCGCGCCGTCCGCGTCCATCGCGCGCAGGCGGTGGACGCCCGTCGTCGTCTCTTCGGCCCCGCCGACGATGCCGTCGATCAGTTCGGGGTAGTCCTCGTGGATCGCCGCGACGAGATCCATCCCGTCGTCGACCGTGACGGTGGGTTCGTGGGCGATGACGGCCTCGATAGCGGCGTAGTACTCCTCGTCGTCGACGCCGCGTTTCGCGTAGCTGGTGATGTTCTCGTGGGTGTCCAGCGCGGCGCTCACGTCGTCGTGGGTCGAGAGCGGGTTACAGCCGGTGACGGCGACTTCGGCCCCACCCTCCGCGAGCGTCTCGACGAGCATCGCCGTCTTGGCCTCGACGTGCATCGCCATCCCGATGCGCTCGCCCTCGAAGGGCCGGTCGGCCACGAACTCCTCCCGGACGGACTCGAGGATGGGCATGTGCTGGGCGGCCCAGTCCATCTTACGACGGCCCTCCTCGCGTGCGGACTCGAGGTCGTCGAGTTGCTCGCTGATCGGCGGATACGCAGTGTCGGTCATAGGTCGACTGAGTGGGAGGGGACGCAAAACCCTACCGAACCGGCGTCGACGGCGGGCCCGGTTCGATCCGACGGCCGCTACGGAGCCGCCGGCGCTGGGCGGAGAGCCGTCGCTCCCGGGCTCGAGAGGTCGAAAAAACGGTGTGCATCGGTACGCGCAGGGTGGATCGCGAGCGCCCGACGCGAGTCGAGCGGCCGCGATCGGTCGGGACACCGGCGGCGGGATCGTGCCTCTGACAGTACGAACCGCGAGCCGTCGACCGGCGTCCGTCGGTCGGGTCGTCACCTGCCGTCGTCGTCCGACGGGTCCTTACTTCCCGGCGTGGGCCGGCGGGCCGCCGCCGTTACCGCTGCCGTTGCCGTTACCGTTCCCCTTCTTGTCCGACGGACCGCCGGCGTGTTCGGGCTGGCCGCCGCCGTTCTTCTTCTCGTCCTCGCCCGGCGGGCCCGCGTGGTCGGGCGCGTTACCCGGGTTGTTGTCGACGACGAAGCTCGCCACCAGCTGGCCGAGCGGGCCGTCGGTGTCGGAGTTGTTCTTGACGTTCTCGACGAACGCCGAGACGAGCGAGCCGAAGTTCTCCTCCTCGCCGGCGTCCTCGGTCGGCTCGAGCGTCGCCGTCGTCTGGGCGGTCGCGTTGTCGACCGTCGCCGTGACCGTCACGTTGACGCTCTCGTTCCCGGTCGGCGCCTCGAGGGCCACCGTCCCGTTCTCGTCGGTCGTGTACACGCCCGTTCCGACGTACGAGGTGTTCTCGTCGTCCGTCGTAACCTCGACGGTCGCGTTTTCGACCGTTTCGTTCGCCGCAACCGTTACGAGTACGCCGTCGTCCTGTGAGACGGACACCGAAAGCGCGTCCTGGTCAACCGTGGCGGCCGCCGCACCCATCGGTGCGAGCGCCGTACAGACCATGACGGCAGCCAGTGCCGTCGCAAGTAGTCGATATGAGTTCATCCACTCGATACATTCAGTAATTCATGAATAAACCCCCTCGGCAGTTATCGATCGTTCCTCCTCAGCGAGACCGACAGAGAATCGTTTTGAACGTTTATAATCGCCTCTAGGTGTTCAGTTCGTTCATCGAAGTGCGACACTGACCGGCCTCAGACGTCAGCGCGATCGATCAGCGCCGCGGCTTCCTCGCTCGCTCGCGCACGAACCGCGTCCTCGTCGAGCGTCAGCACCTCGTGGTCGCGCATGAGAAGCTGCCCGTCACAGACGGTGTGGCGGACGTCCGCCGCCGCCGCGGCGTAGGCCAGGTGGCTCACGAGGTCGTGGCGCGGGGTGAGGTGGGGCTGCTCGAGGTCGATCACCGCGAGATCGGCGGGGGCGCCCGCCTCGAGTCGCCCCGTATCGAACCCGATGGCGTCGGCGCTCCCCCGCGTCATCATCTCGACGACCGCCTCCGCGGGGACGGCGCTGGCGTCGTCCGCGGCGAGCTTGCCGATCATGGCCGCGTCGCGGGCCTCGTCGAGCATCGAGAGGTCGTTGTTCGAGGCGGCGCCGTCGGTCCCGATCCCGACGGTGACCCCGGCCTCGAGCAGGCGCTGGACGGGCGCCATTCCGCTGGCCAGCTTCATGTTCGAGGCGGGGCAGTGGATCACGCTGGTGCCCGCCTCCGCGAGCAGGCCGATCTCGCTCTCGTCGAGGTGGACGCCGTGGGCGATGAAGTCGCCGTCCTCGAGCATCCCCTTCTCGGCGGCGTACGCGAGGGGGCGGACACCCTCGGATTCGACGATCGGCGCCACCTCGTCTTCGGTCTCGTTGGCGTGGTAGTGGATCGGCACGCCCAGTTCGCGAGCCTGCGGAACGAACTCCTCGAGGTACTGCTCGTCGACCGTCGTCAGCGAGTGGGGCATGAACGCCGACGAGATGCGGCCGTCGCCCATCCCGTCGACGTCCTCGGCGACCGCGAGGCCCTCGCGGGCGTCCTCGCGGACCGCGTCCTCGTCCTTGCCGACCGAAATAACGCCGTGGCCGAGTCGAGCCCGCAGGCCCGCGTCCGCGACCGCCCTGGCGATCGTCGGCACGAAGAAGTACATGTCCGCGAACGCGGTGGTTCCGGACTTGATCATCTCGAGGACGCCGAGTTCGGTCCCGGCTCGAACGGAGTCGGCGGTCAGTTCGGCTTCGACCGGCCAGATGTCCTCCTGCAGCCAGGCGTCGAGCGGCTTGTCGTCCGCGAATCCCCGGAGCAGGGTCATCGCGACGTGACTGTGGCCGTTGACGAACCCCGGGGTGACCAGCGAGTCCGCGGCGTCGAGCGTCTCGTCGGCGTCGGCCGCGAGGTCGTCGCCGATCTCGAGGATTTCGCCGCGGTCCTGATCGATCAGGACGTCCGCACGGGTGACCGTGATGTCGGGCAACAGTACCTGTCCGCCGGTGATCGCCAGCGTTGTCATGGCTCGGCGTTTCTCGCGGAGTCGCCTTATCCTGTCGAATGGGAGTCGGGCAGTGATCCCGCCGAGTTGCAGTCAGGCGCGCGGTTCGCCGGCCCGCTCGAGCAACCAGGACGTTCCGCTAGCGGACTACAGCATCACGAAGCGCGGCAGTCGGACATTTCGCTGTACGGTCAAAGGCGGTGGATCGTCACCGATCCGATGTCGTTTACCGCGGAATTAATCCGAAAATTACATTATACTAATATGAATCTTGAGCGGCCATACTCCATTTTTGGACATTATCACTTACCGAAATGGATACAGGACCGAGACTTAACCCAGCATTCGCTCCAGAACAAGTTCTTGTGTTCGTATTTATACAAGTATGCTTTTATTGTCCTTTAATGGGATAGTTACGCCCATCACCGGTCACATCTTCCAGTTCAATTCAGAATGATCCTGTTACTTTATCTCGACCGTTATCTGACTCTGGCGCAGGGATATCAACTTCTGCCAGCACTCCACCCGAACCAGAATATTCTCCGTAATTTACGTAGTCGTAAGATGTACTGAAGTTGCTTCTTCCGAGACTTACTGGCTGCCAATGGTTCTCGTTCCAGAATATTGCAGCACCATCATCAGGGCAAACACTGTTTGATGTAAGCCAACTGCCCTCTTCAACTAAGGTCCAGCGGTTTACTACGTCGAACGTCCCATTGAAGTTATTATAAACTCCGACGAATATTTCCGTATCTTCATGTGTGCTAGGAGAAACGTATCGGCCATTCTGAATGGATACGTTATTAGCTGGACGTGTGATTGCAAATGAATGCTCGATATCGTTCTTTTCCAGCAATTTTTTAGCTTTTTGGTACTCACCTTTCTCGATAAACTTCCGGACTGCTACAGTTACACCTTTTCCACTGTGATCTTCTTTTGCGGTAGCTGAACTTGCGAGAGTGCTCATGCCAGCAATTCCGATACCAGTGTTCCGAAGAATCTGTCGTCGGGTTCTATCTACCATACAATTGTAGGCATACAATACAATTACGTAATACTACCTATTTAGGAAACTCCATATAGGTGACTAACTTCATATATTTCTGTTGGCTAGTTTTGCTATTTTATAGTAAGTAATTATTGTATTAGACCCTATCCGATAATGTGGAAAATTATATGATATTGGAACAAGATTATTCTATCGAACATGAATAAGCAAAGTATTTACGAGATAGCTGCAATCGGGATAGTAATTATATCTGTCTTGATTATAACTATGTTATTATCTCAGGAGGTAATTGTTTGGTTTGGATACACCTTACTAGTGATTATAATATATCTGTTGTGGAGATTCGTCCAATCGATTGAAAAGATCGCGGATAAATTTTGAAAATAATATTACTGTAAGTGCGTCTAATAGACGGTCGCGCAGTTCCAGAAGATTATTATTCTCTATTTCTGTTATACTGCGCTAAGAGATAATCCCTCCATTGCTCGCAAACGAACTCCTGAAGATGCTCGAGACAGATCATACTTGAACCATTTTACTTTTTCAAAAAGTCGGCGATAAGTTCACTATCTGATCTTGAACTCGTCACCAACACTGGCGTACTCGAGGAGTCGATTCAGCAGATCCGGTCGACGGTCGAGGCGACCAGCGACCGGGTGTGACTACTGTCCCAGATAAGTGCGTGTAGTTTGGCCCGCGAGAGGTGTGTTCGGCCGCCTAACTTCACCCATAGTGTAAAGTGACACTGGTATAGAGAACTACACGAACAATGACTGAATGGGAGAGCAGCGAATCGGCACCAGAGGACGAGATCCGGCGTAAATTCAACGCCCTCGATCGTCGGATTAGTCGCCTCGAGAAAATGCACAAACAGATACTCGACCAAATCCGGAAGATGAACGCTCGAAAGGGCGATGGGCCGACGCTCGAGGCCTGGTCAAACCCCGATCTAACTCATCATGTTCTGTCTATCGTCAAGGAACTGGAGACAGATGCTCAGGGCGCGCACATCGACGAGATCAAGCAGGTTGCAGCCGAGGAGGGAGAGCTAAAGACGGAAACAAAACTTGAGCTCAAAAGCCTCGCCGAAGATGGATATGTGTTACAAAAGGGGGATCGATACAGATTCATGAAAACGCCGGAGGACGACCGGGCCCACGAAGCCGAACATCCCGAGGAGGCCCAGTTGGACTTCGACGAGGACGACATAGATACATTATGAATCGAATTTCGAGATAGAAATCCTCTATTCTCTGGGATCGAAGTGTACGGCGAAATCCGGACGAGTGTCCTTGAGGGGCGATTAGACACCTACCGTGTCGGTCACGGCGGATCAGTTTCGCGTCAGGAGACGGGCTACTGGCGCGGTGATCTCGACGAATGGCAGTCGAGAGTCCGGTTCGCCGGCTCGCTCGAGCATGCCCGCCTGCAGCCGGCGGATTTATCAGACGTTTCGTCGAATTGCCACTATGCGCGACGACGATAGGGGTGGCCGAACCGAAACGGACCCCGACCGCGACGAGTGGCCGCCCGCTGGAAGTCCCGAGAACGACGACGTCGGTCGCGACCGCGAGACGTCGCCGACCGACCGATCCGCGGCCGACCTGCAGGACGAGTCCGGACACGACCCCGGCCGGACCGCCTCGAGTTCCGAACCGAGTCGGGGCGACGGGTCGGAACCAACTCAGCCTCCGGGCGGATCCGATCCGGAGGCCATCCGACGCTGGAGCGCGCTCCTGTTCTCGCTGGCGGTGATCGCGGCCGGGACCGCGGGGGCGATTTTCGTCGCGTCCGACGCGCCGAGAGCGGCCGGCGGCGCGAGTGTTCTCGCGCTCGTATTCGGTGCGGTCGGGCTCCTTGGACGGACGGCCGCGCCGTCGGTTCTCGGCCACCTCGACGACGCGTGGACCGAACACCGGCCGTACGTCTGGTTCTCCGCCGGCGTGTTCGCCGTCGGCGTCGTCCTCGGGGTCGCGCTGTACGCCGCCGGCGTCGACCTCGTCGACTTCTTCCTCGAGATGATCACGCAGGAGTTCGGCGAGGAGGAACTGCCCGGCGAGGTCGGGGATCCCACGGGCGAACTGCCGTTCGAACCGACGGCGACGTTTTTCATCCAGAACAACACCCCGCCGTTCCTGGCGTCGATCGCCGGCGCGCTCACCCTGGGGGTCGTGACGCTGCTCATCATGGGCTTCAACGGCGTCCTCATCGGCAACATCGGGGCCGTCGTCGGCTCCGAGACCGGGTTCGGCCTGATCGTCGCCCTGATCGGCCCCCACGGGATCTTCGAACTCCCGGCGCTGTTCATCGCCGCCGGCGTCGGCTTCCGATTCGTCCACCGCCTCGGCCAGCGCGTCTTCGGTTCTCGCGACGCGCTGTTCACGAGGAGCTACCTCCTGCGGACGACGCTGTTCGTCGTCTTCGGCTGGCTACTCTTGGTCCTCGCGGCGTTCGTCGAGGCCTACGTGACCCTGCTCATCGCGGACACGCTCGTTCCGCTGTGACCGGCGGACTCCGACCGACGGCGGGTTCCGCCTCGAGCCGACTTTACTATGCGGCGGCGCGCGCTGTGACATGGTGAGCGGCGCGAGGCCGAACGAAGTGAGGCCTCGAGAATGCGAGCGGTGACCGGCGGGAACCGCGAGCCGAGCGAACCATGGAACGATACCGCGCGAGGGATGAGCGAACGGAGTGAGCGAATCGGCTGGGGAGGGTGTGGAAATCCCCGTTGCCACGGTACGCTGCATGGAGGCCGTCACTTGCCGGTTACTCTTGCGAAGAGAAAGACACTCGTCGGTTACTCGCCCGAAGCGAAAAACAGTGCAACCACGGTCAGTAACTACGAACTAGCGCCGGAGTCGTCCGAACAGTTCGTAGTCGTGATCCGGGGTGTACCGGCGGAACAGCAGGCTGTTCGAGAGCACCGAGACCGACGACAGCGCCATCGCGCCGGCCGCGAGCACCGGCTGGAGCAGGCCCAGCGAGGCCAGCGGGATCAGCGTCGTGTTGTACCCCAGCGCCCAGACGAGGTTCTGCTTGATCTTCGCCAGCGTCGCCTCGGAGATGCGGATCGCCTTCACCACGTCGAGGGGGTCGTCGCGCATCAGCGTCACGTCCGCCGCCTCGATGGCCACGTCCGTCCCGGAGCCGATGGCCGTCCCGACGTGGGCGACGGCCAGCGCCGGCGCGTCGTTGACCCCGTCGCCGACCATCATCGCCTTCCGCCCCTCGGCCTGGATGGGCTCGAGCGCGTCGGCCTTGTCCTCCGGCAGGACGCCCGCGCGGACGTTCTCGGGATCGATCCCGACGCGTTCGGCGACCGCGCGGGCCGTCCGCTCGTTGTCGCCGGTGATCAGCATGACGTCGAGGCCGCGCTCGCGCAGGGCGGCGACCGCCTCCTGCGAGCTCTCCTTGACCGTGTCGGCGTCCGCGACCACGCCGGCGACCGCGCCGTCGACGGCGACCAGCATGGCGGTCTTGCCCTCGCGCTCGAGGCGTTCCATCGCCTCGGCGGCGGGCGCGGGATCGACGCCTTCCCCCTCGAGCAGTCTGCGGTTGCCGACCAGCACCTCGCGGCCCTCGACGGTCGCCCGGACGCCCTGTCCGGGGACGTTCTCGAACGACTCGGGGTCGGTTAGCTCGAGGCCGCGCTCCTCGGCGCCCTCGACGATGGCCTGCGCGAGCGGGTGTTCGCTGTTGCGCTCGGCGCTGGCCGCGAGGCGAAGGACCTCGCGCTCGTCGAGCGACTCGCGAGCCACTACTGCACCGCCGTCTGCGGCCGCATCCCCGCCGTCCGCGGCCGCGCGGTCGCCATCGCCCTCGAGCGCGACCACGTCGGTCAGCGTCATCTCGCCGGTCGTCAGCGTCCCGGTCTTGTCGAAGACGACGGTGTCGACGTCCCTCGCGCGCTCCAAGATATCGCCGCCCTTGAACAGGACGCCGTTCTGCGCGCCGAGGGTGGAGCCGACCATCGTCGCCGCGGGCGTCGCCAGCCCCAGCGCGCAGGGACAGGCGATCAACACGGCCGAGGCGAAGACGACGACGGCGAACTCGAACGTCGAGAGGGCGGCCGGGCCGCCGCCGACCAGTTCCAGCACCGGGATACCGCTCGCGACGCCCGCGAGCGCGTCGGGGAAGAGGAACCAGACCAGCCCCCAGAACGCCGCGTTGAGGATGACCGCGGGGACGAAGTACGCCGAGATGCGGTCCACGAGGTTCTGGATCTCCGGCTGGCGGGACTGGGCCTCCTTGACGGTCTGCACGATTCCCTGCAGGGCCGTGTCCGAGCCGACCTTCGTCGCCTCGACGACCAGCACGCCGTTCTCGTTGATCGTCGAGCCGATCACCTCGTCGCCCTCCTCCTTCTCGACGGGGACCGACTCGCCGGTCACCATCGACTCGTCGACCGCGGACTGGCCGTCGACGACGACGCCGTCCGTCGGCACCTTCTCGCCCGGCCGGACCTTCATCCGGTCGCCGACCGAGACGTCCTCGAGGGGCACCTCCTCTTCGTTCCCCTCGTCGTCGACCAGCGTGGCCGTCTCGGCCTCCATCTCGAGGAGTTTCCGCAGCGCGTCGCCGGCCCGGCCCTTCGAGCGGGCCTCGAGGTAGTTGCCCAGCGTGATGAACACGAGGATCAACGCGGCGGTGTCGAAGTAGAGGTTCCCCGCGAGCAGGCCCAGCAGGACGACGAGGCTGTAGACGTAGGCCGTCGAGGAGCCCAGCGCGATCAGCACGTCCATGTTGGCGGTCCGATTCTTCGCGAGCGCGGTGTAGGAGTTTGCGAGGAACTCCCGGCCGAGCACGAGGTAGACCGGCGTCGCGAGCAGGAACTCGAGCCAGCCGAACTCGACGCCGAGGATCGTCTCGGGGAGAATCGCCCCGTCGAGCAGGAGCCGATCGGCGATGAACAGCAGGAACGGCGCCGTCAGGATCGCCCCGAACAGCGTCAGTCGGCGGTGTTTGCGGATCTCGGCCTGCCTGGCCGCGTCGCGGCGCTCCTGGTCCGATTCCTCGCCACCGTCGTCGCGGACGGGCGTGTAGCCGGCGTCCTCGATGGCCACGTACAGGTCCTCGAGCGAGACGTCGCTCGGATTGTACGCGACGGTCGCCTCGTCGGTCGCGTAGTTGACCTCCGCCTCGACGACGCCGGGGACGGACTCCAGCGCCGACTCGTTGGTCTCCGCGCAGTTCGCGCAGGTCATGTCCGTGATGCCGATGGAGCGACTCGAGCGCTCGGCCTCGTAGCCGGCCGTCTCGACCGCGTCGTATATCTCGGCGAGCGATACCGCCTCGGGGTCGTACTCGACGGTCGCCTCGTCGGTGGCGAAGTTGGCGTTCGCCTCGCTGACGCCGTCGAGGGATACCAGGGCATCGCTGATCGTCTGCGAGCAGTTCGCACAGCTCATGCCCCGAACGTCCAGGTGCGCGGTCCGGGTACTCATTACTAGGCGGTCCCGCCTTACCCCCTTTACTGGTCAGACTCCGAAGTTCGGCGGCGCGCTCGGTTTGGAATCGAAGGTCACGCGCCCTCCTCGAGTCGAGTGTACCGCGCGTCGAACCGGCTCGAGCACGACGGACAGCAGAAGTGGTACACTTCACCGTCGATGCGCGTCGATTCCCCCTCGCTGTCGACGGTGTTGCCACACTCCGCGCAGGTGAGCGCGAACGACGTGCCGTCGAGCGACGGCGTCCACTCGGCGTCGTCCAGCAGCGTCACGTCGTAGGCGACGCCGTCGGCGGGGAAGAGGCCGTCGAGCCACTCGCGAACCCGCTGGACCTGCGCTCGGGCGTAGAACCAGACCTCGCCGTCGGCGGTGACGAACACGTGCTCGACGGCGTCGGCGTCCGCGACGGCCGCCCTGCAGTCGTCGACGTCGCCCGCGGGAACGTTCGCCCGCACGAACACCGGAATCCCGGCTCTGAGCTGGGACTGGTCCACGTCGACGGTGAAGCCCTCGATGACGCCGGCCTCCTCGAGTCGCCGAACGCGGTCGGAGACGGCCGGCCCGGAGAGGCCGACCCGCTCGGCGATCTCGCTGTACGGCCGGCGAGCGTCCTCGCCCAGCAGCCGCAGAATTTCCATGTCGGTTTCGTCGAGGTCGCGCATACCGCCAGTTCGGACTCGAGTGCAAAGAGGATAGCGACGGTCACTTTGGAATCGAAACTCGAACGCCCGTTCTCGCTCGCGTCGAAAGCAGAAACCCACAAAGACCCGGCGCCCCTACGTCCTCGTATGAGTCAGACCATCACCGTCGAAGGCATGTCCTGCGAACACTGCGAGCAAACCGTCGAGGAGGCGCTCGAGGGCGTCGAAGGCGTCGAGTCAGTAGCTGTCGACCGGGAGGCGGCGCGGGCGACTGTCGAGGGCGACGCGGAGGCGCGAACGCTCGTCGCTGCCGTCGACGAGGCCGGATACGACGCGTCGGCGTGAATCGCCCTCGAGGACGGAAAATATTATAATTCTGACCAATCTACGTGCAGACACTATGCGGTGCTCTTTTCCCCGCTGCCATCTTCTGCACGCGTAACGAGTCGCATTCGGAGCGGAAGAGGAAGGCCTCTGCATATCGGAGCCACGAACCGGTAGCGAGCTGCCGCCAATTGAAGGAAACACATGAGTGAACACCAATCGAACGACACTGGTCGCCATCCCACGTCTGCCGCCGGACGCAGGCTCGACGCCTCGCAATCGAGTTTCGACATTCGCGACCCCATCGAACCGATCGACGGCCACCACGACACCGACCATTTCGCGCTTCTCTACGAGGACCGAGACGAGCAGTTCGCGGCGGTCGTCCCGTTCATCCGGGAGGGCCTCGAACGGGGCGAGCGGTGCGTCTACGTCGCCGACGACAACACCGTCGACGAGGTACTCGAGGCGATGCGAGCCCGCGGCATCGACGTCGACGCCGCCCTCGAGTCCGGGGCGCTCTCGGTACACACGGAGGACGAGACCTACCGTCGGACCGGCGAGTTCGACCGCGAGGCGATGCTGGCGTTCTGGGAGGAGACGCTCGCGGACGCCACCGCCGACGGGTTCGAAGGGGTCAGAGCCGCCGCCGAGATGACGTGGGCGCTCGAGGGCGACGACGCGCACTTCGAGCAGGTCTGCGAGTACGAAGAACTGCTCAACCCGCTCTACGACGGCGAGGAGTACACCGTTTGCTGCCAGTACAACCGGAACCGATTTCCGGCGGACGTCCTCCACGACGTTCTCAAGACCCACCCGTTCCTCGTCTACGACGACACCACCGTCTGTCAGAACTTCTACTACACGCCGCCCGAGGAGTACTTCGGCCCCGACCGGCCGTCGCGCGAACTCGACCGGAAACTGGCGACGGTGGTCGACCGGACCCAAACGCAGACGACGATCGAGACTCGCGAGCAGTATCAGCGGGAACTGTACGAGACGATCGCCGATTCGAACAGCTCGTTCGGCGAGAAAATCGAGGAGCTACTGCGATTGGGGCGCGAACGACTCGGTCTCGAGATCGGGTACTTTACGAAAACCAACGACGACGACACGTTCGAAATCGTGGAAGCCGTCGGGGGCCACGAGATCATCGAGCCGGGTGTGACCGATTCGCTCAGGGAGACGTACTGCGAGAAGCTACTCGCCTCACCCGGTACGATCTCCGTCCGGAACGCGGCGGAAAGAGGGTGGACCGACGATCCCGCCTACGAGCGGTTCGGCCTGGACGCCTACTTCGGAACGACCGTCCACGTCGGCGGCGAGGAGTACGGGACGCTGTGTTTCGCCGCCGAGACGCCGCGCGAGGAACGGTTCTCCAGCGCCGAACGAACGTTCCTCGAGATGATGGCCAAGTGGGTCGAGTACGAACTGGAGCGCCAGCGCCGCGAGCGCTTCCTCCGCGAGAGCTACCGGATCACGGCCGACCCCGACCGCGACTTCGACGAGAAACTCGAACAGTTGCTCGAACTCGGCCGGGAGCAGTTCGGCCTCGAGATGGGCGGGCTGAACCACCTGCCGTCGTGGGGCGGCGAATTCCGGCTGGAGAAGGGCGTCGGCCTCGGCGTCGGCCCCGAGGAGGAGCTGTGGTCCAACCCGGGATACGGGCACTTCTGTCGCCGCACCGTCGAAACCGAAGACCCCGTCGCGATGGCTGACGTGCGCGGCACCGACTGGCAGGACGACCAGATCTACCGGGAGTTCGGGTTGACGAGCTACCTCGGGACGCGGGTGATGAACGGATCGAAACCGTACGGGACGTTCTGGTTCGGCAGCACGGAGCCCCGCGACCGGCCGTTCTCCGAGACCGAGCGCACGTTCATCGAGCTGATGGGCCAGTGGGTCAGCTACGAACTCGAGCGCGAGCGGCGAGAACAGTATCAGCGGACGTTGAGCCGGATCGCCGCCGATCCCAACCGTTCCTTCGAGGAGAAACTGGACGACATCTTCGAGCTGGGACGCGAGCGGTTCGATCTCGAAATCGGCGGGCTCGCCCAGATCGATCCGACGGCCGATTCGTTCGAAGTGGAAGCTACGAAGGGCGACCACGACCAGCTCGTGCCGGGCGCGGAGGTACCGCTCTCGGAGACGTACTGTCGGACGACCGTCGGTGACGAGACGGTGACCGACGTCACCGATCCCGAACGGTCCGGGTTCGGGAACACCCTCGCGTACGAGGCGTTCGGCGTGGAGACGTATCTCGGCACGCGGATCGAACTCGACAACGAGCCCGACCGAACGCTCTTTTTCGTATCGACGGACTCGCGCGGCCGGGAGTTCACGGACGCCGAACGGACGTTCCACCACCTCATGGCGCAGTGGGTCAAGTTCGAACTCGATCGAAAACAGCGGGAACGGGCGCTCGAGGAATCCAACGAACGCCTCGAGCAGTTCGCCTACGCCGCCTCCCACGACCTGCAAGAGCCCCTCCGGATGGTCACGAGCTACCTCCAGTTGCTCGAGCAGCGCTACGCCGACGCCTTCGACGAGGACGGCGAGGAGTTCCTCGAGTTCGCCGTCGACGGGGCCGAACGCATGCGCGACATGATCGACGGCCTCCTCGAGTACTCGCGGATCGAAACGCGGGGCGATCCGTTCGAACCGGTCGAGCTGGATACCGTTCTCGACGACGTGCTCGCGGACTTGCAGCTCCAGATCGACGAAACCGACGCGGAGATCGCGGCCGCGGAACTCCCCCGCGTGACGGGCGACGCCAGCCAGTTACGGCAGGTCTTCCAGAACTTGCTCAACAACGCCATCCAGTACAGCGGTGACGAGCCGCCGCGGGTTCACGTCTACGCGAATCGGCGGGGACGAGAGTGGGTCATCTCGGTGCGAGACGACGGAATCGGTATCGATCCGGAGGACCAAGACCGCGTGTTCACCGTCTTCGACCGACTCCACAGTCGCGACGAGTACGAAGGGACGGGCATCGGGCTGGCGCTCTGTCAACGGATCGTCGAGCGCCACGGCGGCGACATCTGGGTCGACTCCGAACCCGGCGAGGGCTCGACGTTTTCGTTCACGCTTCCCGCGCAGCGCGATCGGTGAGGAGGCGGAATCAATCCGCCGGCCGCGGCTCCCGCGGCGCGGCAACGTCCGGTAGGTTCGGGACGGAGAGATCGACTCGCCGGAGGAACTGCGCGTTGATCGCGACGATCACCGTGCTGAGCGACATGAGCAGGGCGCCGACGGCCGGCGAGAGCAAGATCCCGACCGGCGCGAGCACGCCCGCCGCCAGCGGGAGCGCGAAGACGTTGTAGCCCGCCGCCCAGACGAGGTTCTGTCGCATCTTTCGGTAGCTCGCGCGGCTCAGTTTCACGAGCCGAACGACGTCCATCGGATTGTTCTGGACGAGGACGATATCGGCCGACTGGACCGCGACGTCCGTCCCGCTCCCGATCGCGATGCCGATGTCGGCCCGGGCGAGCGCCGGCGCGTCGTTGACCCCGTCGCCGACCATCGCGACCGATTTGTCCTGTTCCTGTAGCTCCGTGATCTTCTCGTCCTTGTCGTCGGGCAACACCTCGGCGAACACCGTGTCGATCCCGAGGTCTGCCGCGACCGCCCGGGCGACGTCCTCGGAGTCGCCGGTCAGCATCGCCACCTCGAGTCCCAGCTCGTGGAGCGCGTCGACGACCCGGTAGCTCTCCTCGCGGATCACGTCCGCGAGCGCGAACGCGGCGACGGGCTCGCCTTCCCGAACGAGGTAAACCACGGTCTGTGCGTTCTCGCCCGCGCGATCCGCGAACCGCTCGAGATCGGCCGGCACGTCACCCTCGAGTTCCGAGAGCAGGTTCGGCCCGCCGACGTAGATCTCGTCACCGTCGACCGTCGCGCGGACGCCTCTACCCTTCAGGGCCTCGAAATCGGCCGCCGTCCCCCTCGAGACGCCGCGGTCGTCGGCCGCCTCGCGGATCGCCCGGGCGATCATGTGCTCCGAGTCACCTTCGACGGTGGCCGCGAGCGCAAGCGCCTCGTCCGTCGTGACGTCGTCGACGGTCGCGGTGTCGACCAGCCCCTGTTCGCCCTCCGTGAGCGTCCCCGTCTTGTCGAAGACGACGGTATCGAGGGTGCGAGCCCGCTCCATCGCGATCCGGTCCCGGACGAGCATCCCGTTGCGCGCGGCCAGCGAGGTGTTGATCGCGACCACCAGCGGGATCGCCAGCCCGAGCGCGTGCGGACAGGCGATGACGAGGACGGTGACGACGCGCTCGATTACCGCCGAGTCGAACCCCGTCGCGACCGTCCACGCGACGGCCGTGACGACGGCCGCGCCCAGCGCGACGTAGAACAGCCAGCCCGCGGCGCGGTCCGCGAGCGCCTGCGTCTTCGACTCGCTCGACTGGGCCTCCTCGACCAGCCGCATGATGCCGGCGAGCGTCGTCTCCTCGCCCGTCGCGCCGATCCGCACCCGGAGACTGCCGTCGCCGTTGACGGTCCCGCCGATCACCTCGTCGCCGGGCTCCTTCGAGACGGGCGTCGACTCCCCGGTGATCATCGACTCGTCGACGTCCGACTCGCCCTCCTCGAGGACGCCGTCGGCCGGCACGCTCGCGCCGGGGCGGACGAGGACGAGATCCCCTTCCTCGAGGTCGATCGCCGGAACCTCTTCGGTCTCGCCGTCGTCCGTAATCCGCTCGGCGGTGTCGGGCATCAGTTTCGCCAGTTCGTCCAGCGCACTCGAGGCCCGCCGGACGCTCCGCATCTCGATCCAGTGGCCCAGCAGCATGATGTCGATCAGCGTCACGAGTTCCCAGAAAAAGGCCGTCTGGGTGGGGAAGACGAGGCTCGCGAGGCTGTAGACGAAGGCGACCGTGATCGCCATCGAGATGAGCGTCATCATTCCCGGCGCGCGCTCGCGCAGTTCGGGGACGGCCATGCGGAGGAAGGGGACCCCGCCGTAGGCGAAGACGATCACCGCGAAGACGGGAGATATCCACTCGCTGCCGGGGAACGCGGGGACGGTGAAACCGAGCCACCCCTGCAGCGTCTCGCTGTAGAGGAGGACGGGGATCGAGAGCAGCGTCGAGACGAAAAAGCGTCGCCGGAACATCGTCTCGTGGCCGGCGTGCATCCCGCCGCTATGGCCGTCGCCGTGACCGTTGTCGCCGCTGTGGTCGTGTTCCGCGCCGTGACCATCCCGGTCATCTCCGCGCTCGTGTCCGGCGTGCTCGCCCTCGCGCTCCTGTCGGTCGCGAATCTCGGCTCGCCCTCGCTCGGCGTCGTCGGCTTCGTCCTCGAGCGCCGACTGTTCGACCCGGTCCGGTCGCTCGCGGTCGTCGGTCGGGTCGCCGTCGGATCGGTGATCGTGATCTCCCATGAACTGGTCCTCGATCGGTCGATACGACGTCACGCACCAAGGTAGTGGGGCCGGGCGCTCGCGGACCGGGTGCGAAAACCGAATCGGTCCATCCGCTCCGGGATGAAAAGACAATTCCCGACCGACGCCGAACCATCGACCAATGCGAATCGCCGTTCCCAACAAGGGCCGCCTGCACGAGCCGACGATCGACCTCTTAGAGCGGGCGGGGCTCCACCTCGAGAACGGTGCCGACCGGAAACTGTACGCCGACACCGTCGATCCGGACGTCTCCGTCCTCTTCGCCCGCGCGGCGGACATCCCGGAGTACGTCGCCGACGGCGCGGCCGACCTCGGGATCACGGGCTACGACCAGGTCCGCGAGGCCGGCGTCGACGACGTCTCGGAGCTCCTCGACCTCGAGTTCGGCCGCTGTCGCCTCGTCCTCGCGGCCCCCGAGGACGGCGAGATCGAGGCCGTCGAGGACCTCGCGGGCAAGACCGTCGCCACCGAGTTTCCGAACATCACGCGGGACTTCTTCGCCGAGGCGGGCGTCGATCCCGACATCGTCGAAGTGACCGGCGCGACGGAACTGACCCCCCACGTCGAGATGGCCGACGCCATCGTCGACATCACGAGCACGGGGACGACGCTGAAGATGAACCGCCTCGCGGTCGTCGACGAGGTACTCGAGAGTTCCGTCCGCCTGTTCGGACGGGACGACGTCCTCGACGATCCCAAGGTCGAGGAGGTACGAACGGCGCTGACCTCTGTCAAGCAAGCCGAGGGCAAGCGCTACCTGATGATGAACGTGCCGCGGGCGAAACTGGACGCGGTCAGGGACGTGATCCCCGGCCTCGGCGGGCCGACGGTGATGGACATCGCCGGCGACGAGGACGACGAGGGCGGGGACACGGTGGCCGTCCACGCCGTCGTCGACGAACGGGACGTCTTCGAGACGATCACGGCGGTCAAGCAGGCCGGCGCGAGCGACGTCCTGGTGACCGAGATCGAACGGCTGGTCGAGTAGCTCGAACGGCTGGTCGAGTAGCTCGAACGACTGGTCGAGTAGCTCGAACGGCTGGTCGAGTAGCTCGAACGACTGGTCGAGTGAGCCGATCGGCGGCGATCACTCCTCGAGGTCGGCGCCGAACACCGACTCGAACGCCGAGAGCCGCGCGCCGGGCGCGACGAGTCCACAGCCTCGATCGTACGAGAGGATACGGTGGTCCTCGAGCAGCGGGAGGTGGGTTCGACACAGCGAGACGTGCACGCGCTGGCGGAGGTCGTGCAGCGGCGTCACGGCCGTCGCGTCGTCCTCGGCGTCGGCGATCCGGGCGACCAGCGTCGAGAGCGAGAGCGAGTCCTCCGCGTCGATGAGGCAGCGAAGGACCGCGCGCCGGCGGTCGCTGTTCAGGACGCGTCGAACCGCCGCCAGCGGGATGGAGTCGTCGGCCGCGACGGCCTCCTCGAGTGGACTGCGACGACCCAGCGCGTGAGCGTTCTGCGCGGACATCGACCGGTCCGTGTGGATTGTCATCGATAGCTGAAACTCAGTCATCGGGAGTGGATAAACGGGGTCAGTCGTTCCGATCGCTCGGGCCGGATTTAGCCCACTATGGATCGTTCAACGGGCGTTGAACGATCGAAACGCGACAAAAGCGGGCGTAAGCGAGGCTGAACGGATCGAACCGCGCCGTCGGCGCCGGTCGCGTAAACGGTCGGAATGCCGACCGAAATCGGTCGATAACGTCACGAGCGTAACCGGTTCGGTCCGGCCCGAACGTCGTGGCGGCGTCGCTCGACGCGTCGCGAACGCGGTGTCGCTCGAGTCGCCGTCGAGGGAGATCACTCGACGCAGTCGACGGTCCGCGAGCGACCGAAAACGGGTGGCGCTACTCGAGCAGGCCGAGGTCCTCGAGTCGGGAGACGATCTTGTCGACGGCGTGTTCGGCGTCCTCGGGCTTCTTGCCGCCGGTGATGACGAGTTTGCCGGAGCCGAACAGGAGCGCGACGACCTCGGGTTCGTCGAGGCGGTAGACGAGACCGGGGAACTGCTCGGGTTCGTACTCGATGTTCTCCAGCCCGAGCCCGATCGCGATGGCGTTCAGGTTGAGGTTCCGGCCCAGGTCGGCGCTGGTGACGATGTTCTGGACGACGATCTCGGGGTCCTCGTTGACCTGAATCTGCAGTTCGCGGAGCTTGTCGAAGACGATGCGGAGGCTCTCGTGGACGTCGTCGGTGCTCTTGGCACCGGTACAGACGATCTTGCCCGAGCGGAAGATCAGCGCGGCGGACTTGGGGTTCTGGGTGCGGTAGACGAGGCCCGGGAACTGCTCGGGATCGTAGTCGGCGCCCTCGAGGTCCATCGCGACGCTCTGAAGGTCGAGTTCCTGCCCGATACCGGTCGACGCCACCACGTTTTCGATGTTGATGGTGTCCTTGGGATCCGTCATAAGTCGCTTAAAAAGACGTATTTAAGGTTTATAAAGGTTAGTACCGCCACCTGATATATCCGGTATATTCGGCGGCCGTCGTACGACGGAATGTGCCAGTTTCACACGCGAGAGCCCCTCAGAGACCCATTCAATCGATTTCCTTGAGAGCACCTGCGACGTTCGGCAGGCGCCAAATGTCGCAGATTAGTTCCTTGGAAGGCGGTTGTTTCCTTGGAGGGAATAGATACTTAACCGTTCACTTCAAAGAGCGATTATGGGTTCATCGAGCGGCCGCAATACCCGTGTTCCCGACGAAGACATCCTCTCAGTCCTCCGAGAGTCAGACGATCCTGTCCTCTCGACAGCAGAGGTCGCCGACCGACTACCGATCGAACGTCGATCGACGCTAAATCGGCTCCGTGCACTCGAGGAGCAGGAGTTCGTCGAGAGCAAGCAAATCGGCGGTCGGAATACCATCTGGTGGCTCTCGGCTCCGGAACGGGAGGACGCGATTCCGGAGGACGACCCATTTTTCTCCGGTGAGCCGATCTTCGCGTCGGACGACCCGGCCGACGAGGACGAAATCGACGACATCGTTTACGGAGACGTTGAGGGCTGAGACGTGTCCGAACTCGGAGCGACTCCGCTGTTCGTCGACACCGGCGCGTTCTACGCCTACTACGACGAAAGTGCGTCTCGTCACGATCGAGCGGCCGCCGTCTTCGACGCGATAGCGTCGGAAGGGGTGCAGTATCGACCGCTCTACACGACGACACACGTCCTCGCCGAACTCTCGACGTTGCTCGCACGCAAGCGGGACCACGAGACCGCTGTTCGCGGTCTCCGTCGAATTCGGAACTCGTCGGCGTTTTCGATCGTTAGACCGACCGAAGACGAGTTCGAAGTTGCATGCCGGCAATTCGAACGGTACGATGATCGGGAAATCACGTTGGTCGATCACCTCACGGCGGTGCTGGCGGACGAGCGCGCTACCGATCACGTCTTCGCCTTCGATACCGACTTTCAGACGCTCGGATTCACGCTCGTCCCTCGAGACGTCGACATCGATGTTTAGCTGTGAGCCGTCGTGTCGAAAAACGGTACCCTGATACTCGCTCCACGGTGACGACTACGCGTGTACCTACTCGAGCTCGGCGGCGAGGACGACGCGTTCGCGGCCCGCGAGGCGGCAAGCGCCGCGGCCGGCGTTCAGCGGATCGCTCCCGGGCTCGCCGTCGCCGACGCCGTCGTCCCCGAACGCGTCCGCGGGCTGGCGTACACCCACCGCGCGAGCGACCTGCTCGGACGGACCGACGCCAGCCTCGAGAGCGCAGTCGCGCTGCTCGAGACCGCACCGATCGACCGCGAGGGGAGCGTCGCCGTACGCGCGACGGACGTCCACGGCTCGACGGACGTCAGTACGGCGCGTGCGGAGCGCGAACTCGGCACGATTCTGGTGAATCGGGGATTCTCGGTCGACCTCGAGGAGCCGGACCACGTGCTGCGCGCGACGTTCTCCGAGGGGCAACTGGAGGGCGGCGGGACCCTCGAGGCCGACGAGGAAACCGGCGACCTGTTCGCGCACCCGGACGGCGACGCGTCGCCCGGGGAACGCGTCTCGGTCTGCGCGCTCGGCTGGCTCGCGGCCGAGAGCGTCCGCGACTTCGGCGACCGCGCGCCGACGGACAAGCCATTCTTCCAGCCCGGAAGCATGGACCCGCTGCTGGCCCGCGCCGTCGCGAACGTCGCGGGCGCCCGCCCCGGCGCGGCGATTCTGGATCCCATGTGTGGGACCGGCGGCGGCCTCGTGGAAGCGGGACTGGTGGGCGCGGACGTGATCGGGACCGACGCGCAGGAAAAGATGGTTCGGGGCGCGCGGGAGAACCTCGAACACTTCCTCGAGCCCGACGACCCCTCGCCGACGGGCGTCGCGCGCGGGGACTGGCACGTCGCCCGCGGCGACGCGACGCGACTGCCGCTGGCCGACGACGCCGTCGACGGCGTCGTCTTCGACGCGCCGTACGGACGCCAGTCGAAGATCGAGACCCACCGCCTCGAGGATCTGGTGTCCGGCGCACTCGCGGAGGCGCGGCGAGTCGCCCCGCGGGCCGTGATGATCGCCGACCGCTCGTGGGCTAGCGAGGCGCGGGCCGCGGGATGGGACCTCGAGGCCACCTTCGAACGCCGCGTCCACCGCTCGCTGACGCGGTACGTGCTGGTCCTCGAGCGGCGGTCGACGGCGTAAGGGAGTCGGCAGGACACGGATGCCGTCGGGTCGGACCGCAGCGCCGAACGACTGGAGGGGCTACTGCTCGACGGTGCAGGTGAGCGTCGACGCGATCCACGCGCGGTCGTTCCGCGGATCGGCGATGACGCCGCCGTCTTCGTCGGACGGGAATTCCCGGAACGTTTCGCGAATTCGATCGTCCGCAGTTTCAGTATCGGTCATCGGAGAAGAGGAGCGCCAGCTGCAGCCATCGGTGTCGGTTACGAGCCATCGGCGTCGTCCCGGGATGGGCGCCACTCGTCGCGACACGCCTCGCTACAGAACCGAGCGATACGGTACGTCCCGTCCGAATCCGTCCACCCGACGGTCGGATGCCAGCGTCCCGGATCGAGGGTCGTTCCGCACGTCGCACAGCGGTCGGGAGCGCCCGACGCTGCGGGGGCCGACGGGTCGCCGTCATCCATCGAATCCGCCGCGGCTGACGAGGACCATCAGGACCACCACTTAGTTCGCGTGGGCGCGCGTCGAGGCGCCCGAGTCGGCGGCCGTCTCCGCGTCCGCCGTCACGACGACGGTTCCGTCGCCGACGTCGACGGTACATCCCGCGATCGTAAAGGACACGCGCGGTCCCGCCTCCGTCCGACCGTCGCTTCGTGGCTGGACGATCGCATCGAGGGCGTCGGGGTCGATCGCCGTGTAGAGCGGCGGCAGTTCGTCGACCGGCGTTTCCGTCTCGTCTGCGACCGCCATCGCGACCGTGATACATACTTCGTCGCTCCGCGAAAACTGTCGGGTCGTGGGCTCAGTTGCGCTCATCTGTGATCTATTGTGACGAACGGGACCTTTCGGGAAAGCCGTACTAGCTCAACTGAAAGCGGGCCGCTCGAGCGAACACTATCAGTTGAGATATCGGCGATCGGCGGGGGCGTTCGAACGGGGGGCGAGGCTCACTCGACGTAGAGCAGCGTCAGCAGTTTTCGCAGCGCCGCTCGAAGGTGGTGGTTGAACGTCGGCTGCGTGATATCCAGCGTCGCCGCCACGTCCCGGCCGCTGCTCGCGCGCGGCGATTCGAAGTAGCCGCTGAAGAAGGCCGTCCGGAGGACTTCGCCCTGTCGGTCCGTCAACAGGTCCTCGAGCGTCGTCTGGAACGCCTGTCGCGTCTGTACCGATCGCTCGTCCTCGCGACTCGCCACCAGCGACGACTCCGGATACATCGTCTGAAACCGCTCCGCGAACCCGCGGACGTCAGCGTCGCTCGAGAGTTCGACCGTCAGGTGGCCCGCGCCGTTTTCGGCCGTCAGCGTCTGTACCGTCACCCCCTGTTCGAGACAGAACGAGACGACGTTCGGCTCCCGGAGCGTACACTCGAAGACGCAGTCGTCTTCTCGCTCCGCGACGAGCGTGAGGTCGTCGATCGCGAGCGATCCTCCGGCGAACGCGACCACGTCGTCGACCGATGCCCCGCACGTCGAGAAGAACACCCGGAGTCGGTCGTCGGTTCGCGGGACCACGCTCTCGAAGGCGAACTCGCACTCGAGCGCGTCGGTCAACTCCAGAAACGCGAGGTCCGCGTCCCGCACCTGGAATTTGAGTTCGACGACCCGATCGCTGATCAGCGCCTTCTTGCTCTCGACCGCGTTGATCGCGTGGGCGATCGTCTCGCCGAGTTCGGACAGGACGGCCTGGACGCGATCGGTGAAGATCCCCGGCCGATCGGCGTAGATCGTCAACACGCCGTACAGCGTCTCCGCGTACACGAGCGGAATGCTCGCGATCGACCGATAGCCCCGTTTCCTCGTCTCCTCGCGCCACGGCGGGTGCGAGAGATCCCGCATCGCGTCGTCGACCACCTGAAGGTCTCGCGTGCGCACGGCGGTTCCGACCGGCCCGCGGCCGGTCTGACTCTCGTCGGTCGTGATCGTGACGCTCTCGAGAAAGCCGTCCTCGACGCCCGCGCGGGCCCGCGGCGTGAGCGTCCGCGTGAGCGCGTCGTGGACGCCGATCCAGGCGAACCGGAACGAGTCGGCGTCCACCAGCCGATCGCAGACGGCTTGCTCGATCTCGGATCGCGTCGTCGCGTGGACGACGCCCTGGACGACGTCGCGGATCATGGCGTTGATCTCGTTGAGCCGCTCGAGCGACTCGGTCTGGGACTCGAGTTCGGCCTCGCGCTCCTGCAGCCGCTGCTCGCGCTCGAGGCGCTCGAACGCCGCCTGCGTGTTCGTCGCCAGGATCTTCGCGTAGTCGACGCCGGGAGACGGAATCGACGGGGAGGTCGCCGACCCGAGGAGGAAGACGCCGTGCGTCGCGAGCGGAAACACGATGCGACTGGCCAGCGGGAACTCGTCGTCCCCGGAGGCAGGGTCGGTCTCCCCGTCGGAGTCGACGACGACCCGATTTGTAGCGAAGGCCCGTCCGACTACCTCCGCACAGGCCGACGACAGCCGGGGCGAGCCCTCGTCTCCGTCACCGGTTGAGTCCTCGGCGAGCAGGAGCGATTCCGCCCGATCGGTCGCGGCGAGCGGCCGCAACTCGCCGTGGTCGGTGTCGTAGCGACAGACCATCGCGACGGGGAAGTCGAGGGACTCCGCCGCCGCGACGACGGCTCGCTCCGCGATATCGTCGAATGAGGTCATCGACATCAGTTCCCGCGAGACCGTCGACAGCGCGGTCAACTGCGTTTCGCGGTGGTGGCGCTCGAGCGCGTGTCGGAGCGAGCGGGTCAGCAGTTCGCTGGAGATCTCGTCCTTCACGAGGTACGCCTGCGCGCCCTGCTGGACGGCGCGGACGCCGACCCGCTCGTCGGAGAGGCCCGTCAGCACCACGATCGGCACGGTCGCCGAGTGCTCGAGCACGGTCGTGAGCGTTTCCAGCCCGGAACTATCCGGCAACCCCAGATCGAGCAAGACGACGTCTACCGCCGTCTCCGTCAACTCCTCGAGCGCCGTCTCGAGGCGGTCGACGCGGTGGAGATCCACCGTCTCGGTTCCCGCGTCGTCCGCGCCGCCGTCGCTCCCGCGTTCGATCGAGGACAGCGGGACGGACGTCTCTCGAAGCATCTCTTCGATGAGCCGGGCGTCGCCCGAATTGTCCTCCACGAGGAGGATGCGGAGCTCGTCGTCCGCCGTCATGTAATCACACAGCCATATATTGCTCGGCCAGGGTCATGCACCAACTGTAATTATACATAGATTTTCGCCGACTCGAAGCTACTTCCGCTATCACTGTTGTCGGATATTGTGATGAGGCGGGGACAGATAAATGCACAGGCGAGTAAACCCGAACGTTTATCACTCGACGCATCCGCCGTTCGTCCTATTCCTCTTTTGTCATATATTCGATTCGTCGATCAGAGATATAGTGTTGCTAGTTCGATATGAGAGGGGCAGCTCGATCGCTCCTCCGGGATCACCCGGCTCACCCGGCTCTCCCGCTCGAGTCACTCCCGGCGCGGTTCGCTCGCCGCGATACGGCAGCTCACGCGTCCGGGCCCTGATCACAGAGCACGACCGTCTCACTCGAGTCACCCGCGCCGAACTCGAGCGTCCGTTCGCCGGCGCCGCTTTTGAGGGTCAGCGTCAGGTCATGGGTGGTCTCGACGCGGACCTCGAGCGGCTCCGTCGTGTCGATGCCGGCGTCGTCGACGTACAGCGTGGCCGCGGTAACGGCCTCGGCCTCGAGTTCGATCGCGTTCTCGGCGGGTCGGCGCTGGAGCGGATCGCGCCAGCGGATCCCCTCGCGGGTGTTGGGTCGCGGCTCGGTCGACTCCTCGGTGAACTCCTCGGCGACGGGGTCACCGTAGCCGTCGACCAGCGAGAGCGCGTCGACGAGGCCGTCCTCGGCGTCGTCCGCGACCGTGATATCGTGAACCCAGTAGGCGCCGTCGTGGCGGATGTCGTAGGTCTCGTTGCCGAACTCGGGGACGGCCCGATAGGTGACGCGGGCGGGCCGGCGGTCGACGGTGGCGGCCCCGAGGTAGTCCCGGCCCGGGCCCCATTCGTCCTTCGCGAAGAAAGAGAAGTGGTCGTCCTCCGGGAACGAGTCGAGCCGGTGGCGGTAGCCGTGTTCGACGAGGTCGTCGCGGTAGTTTCGCACGCCGGCGTAGGGGACGAGTTCGTCGAGCATCCCCGCCCACATGAGCAGCGGCACGTGCCGGAGGTTGTCCGTCACGCGCATCATGTTCTGGGGGTTCTCGGATGAGGTCGCGTATTCGCCGTAGAGCCCGTCCGTGGGCCCGCCGAGGATCGACTCGTCCGCGGGCCCGACGACGGCGAACCCGCGGGCGAACAGGTCGGGATACAGCGATCCGATCCGGTAGGTGCCGTGGCCGCCCATCGAGTAGCCGCTGACGGTGACTCGATCCGGATCGATATCGTACCGGGCGCGGAGGTCCGCCCAGGCCTCGAAGAGGTCGAGTTCGGCCTCGTTCTTCCACCAGCCCGACGGACCGCGACCGTGAGGCATCAACACGATGGCGTCGCGCTGCTCGCCGAGCTGGGCGAGCATGTTCGGCGAGGCCGAGTACTGGTTGTAGTTCTCCCCCAGCGAGTGCAACAGGACCACGAGCGCGGTCGGCTCGCCGGGCTCGTAGCTCTCGGGGACGTACACCGAGTAGGGCTGGACCCGGCTCTGATAGATCTCGCGGGGATCCTCGAGGTCGATCCCCGGCCCCAGGTCGTACCGCGAGGCGTAGAGTCGGTTGTGGTAGCCCGCCCGCGGAACCGACCGGCCGACGTCGCCGTCCTCCAGTCGGCCGAAGTCGACGTCCGCTCCCAGCTCCGAGATGTCCCGCTCGGAGAGCGCCTCGGCCTGCCCGGCCGAGCGCCACATCCCCTCACCGTCGGTGAGCAGGACGTGGTACTCCCCCGTCTCCGAGAGGACGTCGCGGTCCGCCTCGCGGGCCTCGAGCGGTTCGTCGCGGACGGTTCGGAAGCCGACCTCGTACACCGGCGGCTCGTCCGGTCCGAACGGCCCCGATTCCCGGGAGAAGCCGCCGTCACCGTCGTGGACCCCCGAGACGGCGTAGTGGCGCCACGTCTCCCGGCCGGGCTCGAGGGGCACCTCGACCTCGAGGCGGTTGCGCTCGACGTCGACCGCGTACGCGTCGTCGGGCAGCGGGTCGCCGTCGAGGGTCGCGCCGGTCCCCCAGCAGACCAGCACGTGATCGACCGGCGCGCCGAGCTCGCCGAGGCCGTGGCCCCAGTCGGTTCGGCCGTCGCCGCCGGTATCGATTCCGATCGCGACGACGGCCGCGTCGGGCTCGACCATCGCGTTCAGCGCGACCCGGTAGGCGACGCCCTCGTCGGTCGGCTGGGCGCGGATCTCGAGCAGATCGGCCGCGTTGTTGGCGTAGCGGTCGTCGTCCGGATACGAGCGCTCGTTCTGCGCGCCGCGGTCGTCGAACGGCCAGCCCTGCGCGAGGAACTCGCCGTCGTCGTACGCGGCGTACCCGCTGACGAGCAGCGGCTCCGCGTCCCAGCGGTCGTCGACCTCGAACTGCGGCGCCGTGACGGGATCGTCGTACAGCACGTCCGGGCCGGGACGGGGCGACTCGAGGTTGTTCGCGCCGGGACAGCCGTCGGGGTCGGCCGCCGCGATTCCGCTCGGACCGGCCCCCGCACCGAGGAGTCCGGCGGCGGACGCCACACCGAGCGATCGAAGGACGCGTCTGCGGGACGATTCCGATTCGTCGCGGTCGAACGGATTACTGTCACCGTCTCCCATACCCGTCCCGGGCCACGGATTCCGGGAAAACTATTGTGACAAATACGTCAAACCGTTCGACGGTATCGGGCGGCTAACTATCCGAGGATTCGCTCACGCCGACGCCCGGCGCTCGAGGAGCGACTCGAGTTCCCGGGCGACCGCTGGGGGCACCACGATCCGCCGCGGGCCGGCGACGTACTGGCCGTCGGGCTGGGCGTACTCGAGTTTCAGAATCGCCGCGTCGCCGACCCGGCGCGTCGAGACGTCCACGATGACGTCGAGGTCGATCGCCTGGTCGGGATCGTAGAGGTAGAGCACGCCCTCCTCGCGGTCGAGCGCGCCGACCGATCGCAGGAAGGAAGCGCACACGAGCGCGACCAGGGCGAGCGGGAGCGACAACGCGGCCGCGCCGGTGAACGGGCCGGCGCCGACCCCACCCAGGAGGTCCTGCTGGGAGACGACCCGGCCGATCGCCATCAGCGACCCGATGACGGCGAGCATCGCGACCATCCCGAGGGCGGCGTCCATCGCCCGCTCGAGGCCCCGTTCGGACTGCGTATCGACGGGGAAGCGTCGAGCGAGCGCCTCGAGTCGGCCGGTGGTGTCGCTGGCGACGGCGAACGCGAGAATCGTCGCGACGAGCGCAGCGAACACCCCGACGACGACCGCACCGGCGTCGGCCTGTCTGGCGAGGTCGTACAGCCGCCAGAAGACGATGATGGTGATCGCGGCGAAGAACGTGCCGACGCCGAGCGACCAGAGGAGGCGGACGGTCCGGGAGGTCGAGCCGTCCCGTCGCCACTGGATCGTTTCGGGATCGGTCGACTCCCCCATCGCGTCCTCGTCCATACTGGCACTCGCGACCCGTCGTGTAAAGCCTGTTCGATGTCGACCGCCCGCCACATACTGTCGGACAGAAGTCAGTGAGAAGTCGGTCGCGAGTTCGCGGTCGTTCCCTCAGGTAACGGCCGCAGTTGAGCGACCGATCTTCGAATAGCTCTGTCCGACAGTATCACCCCAGCACGAGGGAGATCGCCGTGAAGCCGACGTACGAGAGGGCGATTGAGCCGGCGAGCGAACCGATCCACGCGAGGACGGTGTACGCCATCTTCCGGCCGCTGACGCCGCCGCCGGCGCCGGCCGCGGCGTAGCCGCTCCCGATGATCGCGCTGACGATGATCTCGTTGAACGAGACGGGGATCCCGAAGAGGACGGCCGACTGGGCGATCATGAACGAGGGGATGAGCGCGGCGATCGAACGCCGCGGCCCCAGCGATGAGTAGTCCTGCGAGATCGCCTTGATCATCCGCGGGGCGCCGGTCCACGACCCCAGCAGGAGGCCGAAGCCGCCGCCGACGAGCAGGGCCATCAGGGGAATCTCGAGGTCGCCCGACAGCGGGAGCAGCGGACCGACCGCCAGCCCGACCTGACTGCCGCCCGCCGAGAACGCGACCAGCCCGCCCAGCACGAGCAGGAAGTGGCGCTCGCCGCTCTCGAGGCCGCTCCGGAGATCGAGCCCGACCACGACCGCCCAGAGGGCCGCGATCAGGGTCGTCATCGCGACGACGCCGACGACTGCGGAACCGGGAACCCACCCGCTCGAGGCCTCGGCGATCGACGCGCCGCCGCCCGCGCCCGACCCGAGGATCGCGAACTCGATGTTGGCGACGAGAACGCCGACGAAGGCCGCCAGAACGACGATGAGATACTTCTCGTCGATCAGTTCGGCGCGGAGCGCGCGGGCGATCGAGTACGCGATGCCGCCGCCGACGAACGGCGTCAGGATCCAGAGCGTGGCGATTTCGGTGTACTTCGCCCACGCGGGGTCGCCGCCCATCCCGAGGCCGACGCCGATGACCGCGCCGGTCACCGTGAACGCGGTCGCGATCGGGTAGCCGGCGAAGACGCCGATCGCGACCAGTCCGGCCGCGATCGCCAGCGCGATCGTCGCCGCCATCGGCGACAGCGTCACCCCGCCGATCAGGTCGGCGCCGACCGCCTCGGAGACGTTCGCCCCCTGCAACACGGCGCCGGCGAATCCGAGGATGCCGACGAGAAAACCCGCTCGCATCACCGAGATCGCGTTGGCGCCGACCGCCGGCGCGAACGGCGTCGAGCCGCTCGAGCCGGCGCCGATCGCCCAGGCCATGAAGAGGCTGGCGAGGGCGGCCACCAAAAACGTCGCGATCGTCACGAGCTCGACCATCTGTTCCGGCTTACCAGCTAGCCCTACAAGTGTGTGCCGACCTGCGAGTGCGCCGTCCCGATCCGATTTCGACGTACGATCGGTTACTATTCCCGCATATCAGTGGTAAATATTGTTCAACAGGCGAAATAAAACCTTAACAACTAACCCGACTCGGTCGAGTAGTACGTAATCGATGACCGACGAAACCGAAACGTTCGACAGGCGGAGTTACCTGAAGCTAACGGGCGTCACGGGGATCGCCGCGACGGGATTCGCCGGCTGTCTCGAAGACGCCGGAAACGGAAACGATGAGGGGGATCAAAGCGACGGTGCCTCCGGCGAGAACGAAATCATCGCCGGAACGGCGCCCGGCTTCCAGCCGTTCGAGATGAACCGAGACGGCGAACTGGTCGGATTCGACATCGACCACCTGGAGGCGGTCGTCGATGAGACCGACTACGAACTGACTGGCTGGGAGGAGTTTGAGTTCGATACGCTGATTCAGGCGCTCAACAACGGCAACATCGACGTGATCGCGGCGGCCATGACGATCAACGACGAGCGCAGAGAGCAGATCGCGTTCACCGACCCCTACTACAGCGCCAATCAGTCGGTGCTCGTCCAGACCGGTGGCGGCTTCCAGCCCTCGGACCTCGACGACCTCGCGGGCCGAACGCTCGGCGCGCAGTCGGGAACCACGGGCGAAGGAATCATCGAGGACGAGGTCGAAGATCCGGACTACCAATCGTACGAAAACTACGTCTACGCCGTCCAGGAACTGGAGCAAGGGAGGATCGAGGCCATCGTCATCGACCAGCCCGTCGCCGAGTCGTTCGAGGCGGACCGCGAGGTCGAGATCGCTTTCACGTTCGAGACCGGCGAGGAGTACGGTCTCGGGGTCCGACAGGACGACGACGACCTCCGAGAGGCGCTCAACGAGGGGATCGCGGCCGTCCAGGAGTCGGGCGAGTACGAAGAGATCACGCAGGAGTGGTTCGGCGAGTAAGCTGATCGGCAATGGATTTCGCAGTACAGGCGGCAGACGCCGCGGTGACGCTTCCGGTCGGGCAACTCCTGCCGATCGGCGAGGAGACGGTCGGCCGGCTGCTCGGCGAGGACGTGGAGTTCGTCTACCGCAACGCCGAGTATCTGCTGTGGGGAGCGGTCATCTCGGTTCTCCTGACGGTCACCAGCATTCTGCTCGGTTTCCTGGCCGGCTTTCCGGCCGGCGCGATCGAGACCTACGGGAGCGGCTACTCGCGGGCGTTCGTCCGAAAGTTCGGCGTCCTGCTCCGAGGGACGCCGATTCTCGTCATCATGCTCGTCACGTTCTTCGTGCTTCCTTATGGTATCGTCCACGGCGCGGTCGAAGCGCTCCTCGGCGCGCTCGATTTCGTCCTCGGACCGACGCCGTTCACCGCGGCCGTCGACGTTCCCGGTGCGTTCGTCGCGGCGACGCTCGCGCTCGGCTTTCGCAGCGCGGCCTACCAGTCGCAGATCTTCCGCGGCGCGTTACAGAGCATCGACGAGGGCCAGATGGAGGCCGCCCGCTCGATCGGGATGAGCCGACTCGAGGCGATCCGACACGTGATCGTCCCGCAGGCGCTGCGGCGCAGCGTACCGGGCTTTCAGAACGAGTTCACGATCGTGCTGAAAGACACCTCGATCGCCTTCGCGATCGGACTCGCCGAACTCCTCAAGCGCAGCGAGGACCTGTTCATCGAACAGACCACGGCGATCCTCGAGGTCATCGTCTTCATCAGCCTGCTCTACTTCGTGCTGACCTTCACGACGAATCGGACGCTCGACTACGTGAACAACCGCTTCGCAATTCCGGGTGAATCTTCGTGACCGAACACCGAACCGACGACGCCGGCGGCACCGACCACGCAACGACGCGGGCGGCGGACGGGCCGCTGCTTCGCATCGACGACCTCTACAAGTCCTACGGCGACGAGGAGGTGCTGAAGGGGATCGACCTCGAGATCGACCGCGGCGACGTCGAGGTGCTGGTCGGCCCCAGCGGCAGCGGCAAGTCGACGCTGCTGCGGTGTTGTAACCGACTGACGGAGGTCGACAGCGGCGACATCTACCTCGGCGATCTGGAGGTGACCGCGCCGGACACCGACCCCGACGAGGTGCGCCAGCAGATCGGAATGGTGTTTCAGGACATCAACCTCTTCGCGCACCTCACCGCGCGCAAGAACGTCACGCTCGGGCTCCGCAAGGTGAAGGGCCTCCCCAAGGCCGAGGCCCGCCAGCGGGCCGACGCCGAACTCGAGCGCGTCGGCCTCGCCGATCAGGCCGACTCCTACCCGGCACAGCTGTCGGGCGGCCAGAAACAGCGCGTCGGCATCGCCCGCGCGCTCGCGATGGACCCGAAGGTCATGCTGTTCGACGAGCCGACGAGCGCGCTCGACCCCGAACTGAGCAACGAGGTGCTCGAGGTGATGCGCGGTCTCGTCGCCGAGGGGATGACGATGGTCGTCGTCACCCACGAGATGCGCTTCGCCCGCGGCGGCGCGACCAATATCTCGTTCCTCGCCGACGGACAACTCGTCGAGCGCGGACCGCCCGAGAGACTCTTCGAGAATCCGACGCACGACCGAACGGCCGAGTTCTTCGAGAGCATCCGTCATGACTGAGGACGCGATACCGATCCGAACGCGAACGGGGGCGACCGCTCGATGAGCGCGTCGAAGGCGTTCGGCTTGGAGCGACTCCGCGGCACGATCGGCGACGTCGACCGCAGTCTCGCGGTCGTCGTCGGCGTCATCTTCTGGGGCTGGCTGCTCGCGCGCTGGCTCTACGACTGGGTGATCAGCCGACTGGGCGTCGGTCCGGGCGCCGGCGAGCAGTTCGTCTCGGTCGCCCCCCTCGAGTCGATGGCGGCGATATTCGAAGACACGGTGGCGGTGTACGGTCCGGTTCCCGTTCCGTTGACGTCGGTGGAGCTCGGTCCGCTCGTCGTACCGATGGACTGGCTCGCGAGCCTACTGAACGGCATCGCGCTGGGGATCGAGATCGCGCCCGCGTTGGCCGCGGGCGCGTGGTACACGATCGTCCTGACGATCGCCAGCATCGCGCTCGGGCTCGTCATCGCCGTCCCGGTCGCCGTGGTCCGAGTCTACGGCGGTCCGCTCCGGTGGCTCGCGCTGGCCTACACCGAACTGATCCGCGGGACGCCGCTGCTGGCCCAACTGTTCGTGCTCTACTACACGCCCTACCTGGCGGTCCCGCTCAGCGAGGTCGACCTCATCGGCCGGGGCTTCGTCCCCGGATACGCCTTCTGGATCGCCATCGTCGGCTTCACCATCAACGGCTCGGCTTACCAGGCCGAGTACATCCGCGGCGCCTTGGAGAGCGTCGACGAGGGGCAGTTGACTGCCGCCCGGGCCATCGGTCTCTCGAAACTCGAGGGCATCCGCCACGTCGTCCTGCCGCAGACGCTGCGCTACGGGATTCCGGCGTGGACGAACGAGCTCGTCTACCTGATCAAGTACTCCTCGCTGGCGGGCTTTATCACGGTGCCGGAGCTGTACTACCGCGCCAGCGATATCGCGTCGTCGACGTTCGAGTACACGCCGATCTACGTCCTGCTCGGGCTGGTCTACCTCGGACTCGTCCTCTCGGCGACGAACGTCATGAGCCGCGTCGAGCGCCGGGTCGCGATCCCCGGCCTGGGACGGGCCGAAGGGCGCCAGCAGGGGACGGCCGAGTAGCGGCGGCGGCGCAGCCTCGCCATCGGCACGCGCCGTTCGACGCGGTTCAGTTCGTCGTCGACCGCGAGTCGTCGTCGGGCTCCGGCGGCGGTTCGGCGCCCTCGATGGCCTCGGCCGCGTCGGTGTCCTTCTCGACGCCGACGTGCCAGCGGTCGACCTCGTCCTCGTACTCGGCGAGTCGGTCGGAGACGTCGTCCTTGAGGACGTCATCGTTGACGTTGACCTCGAAGACGAACTGCTCGCCGTTTCCGCCGTTGCGCGCAGCCTGCTGGATGTTAGCGCTGATCAGTTCGTTGTCGAAGTAGTACGGCGCCAGCTGGGTCATCACGTTCTGGTAGACCGTGTCCTCGACGCGCCGGAGCGCCTTGCGACTCGCGGAGTCGGCCGCGCGCGCGACGTAATCGATCGACTCTCGCCAGTTACCGACCGCTCCTTCGGCGTCGTCGTCCTCGAGTCGCTCGTAGGACTCCGAGAGCTTCTCGCCGGCGGTCTTGATGTCCTCGTCGGGGTTCTTCCCCGCCTTTTCGCCCTTGCCCTCCTCGACGCTGGCCTGATCGGCCGTCTTCTCGCTGACGTCGCTGTCGAGCGTCTCGTGGGCCTTGGGTCGCCACTCCTCCCACTCCTCGAAAGCGGGAGTGAAGTCGACGTCGGACTCGTCCTCGCCGTCGTGGACGCCGGCGTCACGCAGCGCGCGGGTGATGCGCTCGCCGTGTTCGACGACGTCGCCCCAGTCACCGCGAACCTTGAATCCCGAGATACTCTCTTCCATTCGGTTGCCCCGGTCCTAAGTGGCGAACGGCTATAAACTTCGGTGCTGCGCAATACTGGCCGCGATCGAGTCAGTATCGTTGACCGGTCATCGCGGACCCACCCCTCGGCTGGCCGCTCGTTCCCTGACCGTACTGCCCCTGTTCCGGGAGTCCCTGCATTCCTCGACTCGCCTGCTGACTGCCGCTTCGAGAGCCGCCGACCGACCGCTCGAGGAGGGCTTCACAGGAGTTCATCGTTCGCTCGATCGTCGCGGCGGTCTCGCGGACGTGGGGGTGGCGCTGCTGGTGCTGTCGGAGCGTCTGTGCGCCCTCGACCGCGACCCGCATGAACGCGTCCGCCATCTCCGGACCGAACGCCGAGTCGCGGGCGATCAGCAGCTCGTTCACGGCGGCGATCTCGGCGAGGTCCTGGCAAACGCGGGCACAGGTTCCGAGCTCCGGATCCCCGGTCGCACACTGCGAGGCGTACCACGCGGCGACGTGCGAGAGTTCGCTGAAGTCCTCGAGGGCGATCCACAGGTTGAAGCCCGCCGCCGGATGGCGATCACCGGTTCGCCGCCGGAACGGCGACCCACCCCCGTCACGGTCGCGGCTGATCGATAACGTGAACTATCCGGGACAGCCAGTACGGGTATGACGATCGAAGACCGGGACAACGCCCATCTCGTCACCCACGCACTGGCGAAGGACACGCTGAGCCGGATCCGCGACGTCGAAACCGAGCAGGTCAGCTTTCGGAAGGGACTGGTCAAGCTGGGTCGGATCTGCGGCTACGAGATCATCGACGGCCGGATGGAGACCGAGTACGTCGAGATCGAGACGCCGCTGGAGACCACGATGGGCGAGCGGGTGCGCGGCCTCGACGACGTCGTGATCATCAACGTCCTGCGCGCGGCGACGCCGTTCGTCGAGGGACTGCTGAAGGCCTTCCCGCGTGCGCGACAGGGCGTCATCAGCGCGAGTCGCAACGAGGAGGCCGGCCGGGAGGACGACGGCTCGTTCCCCATCACCGTCGACTACGTGAAACTCCCCGAGATCACCGAGGAGGACACCGTGATCGTCGCGGACCCGATGCTCGCGACCGGGAGCACGATGTGTACCGTCCTCGAGCACGTCGTCGAGAACTCGCCGGAGCCGGAGAACCTGATCGTCCTCTCGGCGGTCTCGGCCCCCGAGGGGCTGCTCCGGGTCGGCGAGGCGTGCCCCGAGGCCGACCTGCTGACGGTCTCGATCGACGACCGCCTCGACGAGGACGGCTTCATCGTCCCCGGACTGGGCGACGCCGGCGACCGGGCGTTCCGCACGACCTGACCGCGCCACCGTACCGCTGCCGTCGACTTTTTGTGGCCGAACGGCAATCGACTCCTATGGAGTACACCGTCGTCGATCCCGACGAACTCGAGGCAGTCGAGGACCGCCCCTGCGACCTGCGCCGACTGAGCGACGCGGCCGGCCTCGAGAACGTCGCGATCAACCGGTTTCGCGCCGAACCCGGCGAGCAACTGCCGCTGGCCTACCACTACCACGAGCAACAGGAGGAGGCGTTCGTCGTGCTCTCGGGGACCCTGCACGTCGAGACGCCCGAGGGCGAGTTCGAGGTTCCGGCGGGCGATATGTTCGCCGCGCAACCCGAGTCGGCTCACCGCGCGTACAACCCCGACGACGCAGAAAGCGCGGTCGAAGTGGTCGCCATCGGCGCGCCGCCGGCCAGCGACGACGCCGTTCCCTACGACGCCGACGAGTAGCGCGACCGCCCTCGTTTCGAGTCGCAGCCGCAGTCGCAGTCAGTTCGCGTTCCCGCTCGAGTCGAGCGGACGGGTTCGCTCTCGTCTCGAGGAGGCCCCTTTTCGCTCGAGTCGAAGGGACCCTCACTCAGCGGCGCACGTGTCGATTCCGAAGAGGGCGTTGACCGGACAGCGCTGGATGACCGCCGTCGCGACGATGTCGCTGCCGGCGACGAAGGCGAGCGTGCCGGCCGTCCGATCCCGGTTCCGGTAGCCGACGAGCAACAGCACTATTCCGAGGACGACGCGCAGCGTGCGGTCGAATCCGCCGACGTTTCTATCCATGCGCGATCGGACGGGCGGGACGCCCGTAGGAGTGATCCCTGCAGCCGACCGAACCCCTTCGTTTCCGGTCGAGACCGAGTCGAAACTGTCCCCCGTTGCGAGGATTACTCCGCTCGAGCGTCGTCGCCGTCGCGTCTCTCACCGCCGTTCGTCTCGCCGCCGGCGCTCGAGAGCCCCCCGTCGGGGTCGCGCTCGAGCGCCGGCGGTGCCTCGCGATGGGCCGAGTAGCCGTCGAACCAGCGGGCGATGCGCTCGAGGCGGTCGACGACGTGGGCGGGTTCGCCCGAGCGGGAGAGTTCGTGGCCCTCCCGCGGATACCTGACCAGTCGCGTGTCGACGCCGTGTTTCTTGAGCCCGAGGTAGAACAGTTCCGCCGTGTTCGCGGGCGTGCGGTAGTCCCGATCCGAGTGCATCACGAGCGTCGGCGTGTCGACGTCGGCGACGTGTGCCGCGGGCGATTGGTCCCAGAAGAACGCGGGTTCCTCCCACGGCGTCGCGTCGAAGTCGCCCTCGATCAGTTTGAACGCGTCCGTCGAGCCGTAGAAGCCGGTGAGGTCGTAGACGCCGCGCTGGGAGACGGCCGCCTCGAAGCGGTCGCTCTGGGTGACCGCCCAGGCGGTCATGAACCCGCCGAAGCTGCCGCCGGTAACGAACACCTCGTCGTCGTCCACGTAGTCGCGCTCGCAGACCGTCTCGACGCCCGCGAGGACGTCGGTCAGGGTGACTGCGCCCCAGTCGCGCTCGATGGCCGTCGCGTGGTCCTCGCCGTAGCCCGTCGACCCGCGCGGGTTGCACCAGAAGACGACGTACCCCCGCGCCGCCAGCGTCTGGAACTCGTGCCACATCGTCCCGGCGGTCGTCCAGTGGGCGTGGGGACCGCCGTGAATCTCGACGACGAGCGGGTACGACTCGTCGGACGCGGCGTCGGCGTCGAACTCCGGTGGCGTGAGGAGCCAGCCCTGAATTGATTTGCCGTCGCTTTCGAACCACACCTCCTCGGGCTGGCGGACCGGCCGATCGGCGAGGTAGTCGCCGTTGACCCGCGTCAGCCGATGCTCCTCGTTGCCCCCCCGCGTGGTGACGAAGACGTCGCCGGGGTGGTCCCACTCGCTGTAGACGGCGGCGACGGCGTTCTCGCCGACGTCGAAGTCCGAAATCGTCGCACCGTCGCCGAGTACTCGCGTCGGCTCGGCGCTCGCATCGCTCGGGACCGACCAGCACGCTCGCGAGCCCTCGTCCGGCGTCGTGAAGTACAGCGTCTCGCCGTCGGGCGCCCACTGGAACCCACAGCGGTGGCCGACGGTCCGATCGAGCGCCTCCGTCGGCGTCCGTTCCGCGCCCGTCTCGCGGTCGTGGACCCGAATTTCGGTCTGGCGCATCGAGGGCCGCTCCTCGGGCGTCCACTCGAAGGCGACCCGGCCGTCGTCGGTGGCGTCGATCGAGCCGGACTCGAGCCAGCCCGTCGTCCGAGTGAACGCCTCGATATCGCCGCTCTCACGGGTCGCTTCGCTCCCCGCTCGCTGGTCCGAGGCGCGTTGCGCCTCGCTCTCCACGTCGTGTTCGTACAGATCGTACGTCAGCGTGTCGTCGGGTTCCTCGCCCGCCGCCGCGGCCTTGGCCGCGTAGTAGATCGTCTCGTCGTCGCCCCACGTGGGGGAGACGTAGTCGACCGCTGCGTCGGCCGGCCCGTCGCCGGTGAGCCGGGTGATCGCATCGCCTGCGGGATCGTCTTCCGGCGACACAGAGAGCGCTTCATCGACCTCGAGGAGGTAGACGTGGCGCCGCCGACCGTCGGCGTACTCGGTTCCGGCGCGGTAGCTCATCCGGTCGATCACCCGCGGATCGGGGTCCTCGTGTTCGTAGTCGGAATCGACCGCACGGTCCCGACCCGCCTCGCAGTCCGCGGGGGTGACGCGCTGGGTGAACAGCAGTCGGGAGCCATCCGGACTCCACTCGAGGTCGTCGACGCCGCCGACGACGGCCGTGAGTCGGCGCGCTTCGCCGCCGTCGGTCGGGACGAGCCAGACCTGCTGCCGGTCGCCGTCGCCGCGGGTACTGACGAACGCGAGTCGGTCGCCGTCGGGACTCCAGCGGGGCTGACTGTCGACGCCGTCGCTGGCGGTGAACTGCGTCGTCTCGTCGCCGCCGACCGGCACGACGAAGATCGACGCCGTATACGACTCGTCGTCCGCGGGCGTCCGGCGGACGAACGCCACGCGCTCGTCGTTCGGGGAGATCCGCGGTTCCTCGGTGTGAACGATTTCGCGGTAGTCGGCCGCCTCGATCCGGTTCATATCCGACGTCGCATCCGCTGGACCAAATACCTCGGTACCGCGGCAGGGCGCCGCACCCGCTAGACGTCGACTCCGGCGGCCCCGGCAGCCCGTTCCCAACGCCGTGAGGATTTCGCCACTGGCTGGCCGTTCCTCGAGTACGGCTGTGCGAAACTCGACCGGCGGAGCCGCGCTCGAGGACGGCGGCCGGAATGCAGTTACCCGAGGTCGACCCGGCCGCTCGTCGCGCTCCGCAGTCGATCCCGAAACGCGCCGGCCTCCTCAAGGGGCACCCGAACGGCGAAGGAAACCTCGGCTTGGTAGTCCGCTTCGAACTCGTAGCCCTCGCTCTCGAGGATGCCCCGTACCGTCCCCGAATCGTCGTAGTCGACGGTGACCGAGACGCGCTCGTGGGGTCGCTCCTCGACGATGCCGGCCGCCTCGACGGCGTCTTTCACCGCGCGCGAGTACGCCCGGACGAGGCCGCCGACGCCGAGGTTCGTCCCGCCGTAGTAGCGCGTGACGACGACCGCGCAGTTCTCGAGGTCCTGCTGGGTGAGGACGTTCAGCGCCGGCTTTCCCGCGGAGCCGGACGGTTCGCCGTCGTCGCTCGAGTACTCCCGGAGGAAGTGACCGCCAGTCCCATCGTCGCCCCCACCGTCGCCACCGCCCGTTCGCACGCGGTAGGCCGGCACGTTGTGGGTCGCGTCGGCGTACTCCTCGGCGACCGCGTCGACGAACGCCTCGGCGGCCGAGACGGACTCGACGGGGCGAACGTGGCCGACGAACTCCGACCCTTGAACGACGAACTCGGCGGAGGCCGGCGCCGCGACGGTCCGGTAGGTCCCGCTCACGATACTCGACGACTCGAGCGCGGGCGAAAAGAGCGCGTCGGTCCGTCGGGAAGCCGGCACGCGCAGTCCGTCGAACGGGATCGTTCGGGACCGTTCGGGAAGCGATCTCCAGTGATATTGGTATGTCACGGAATCCGAATGGAGTCAGCCCGCTGAAACCCCCTACGCTCTTGGTCCCCGGTGTGGAGACACCGGGCATGGACGGCGATGCCATCGATCCGACGCTCGCGGACGAACTGCGAAGCCTCTGCCGGACGACGGTCGGCGACGAACTGCGGAGCATCACGTACTTCACGGCGGACGATGTCGAACAGCTCTACCTCCGATCGGACTTAGAGCAGACCGCCGATCTGATCGGGTTCGCCGATCACGAGCGGCTGGGCTTTCGCTCCCAGTCGGCGTACCGCAACACCCAGCTGGGCGACTACGAGGCGACCATCCGGATGTTCGAGAACGGCTACCTCTCGCGGGTGATCCGCGGCCCCCACGGCGTCTGGGTGACGACGGACGACATGTCGATGGAGCGCTTCGAGGAACTCACGAGCGCACTCGAGTCGGTGCTCGAGGAGTTCGCGGACTCGGTGGACGCCGCCGAGCCCGAGACCGACGACTGACGCCGGCGCTCACTGGAGTTCGATCTTCCGGACGAACTCGAGGTCGCGGATCTCGGTGATCACCGCGCCCGGCAGGTCCTGGTCGGTGATCAGGTAGAGCATCGGCTCGTCGGTGAACTCGGGGTCCTCGCTGATCGTCTGGCGAATCGAGATGCCGTTCTCGGCGAGGGTGCCCGTGACCTGCGCGACGATCCCCTCCTGTTCGGCGTCGTGGACCGCGACCGACAGCACCGTCAGATCGAGCACCGGCGCCAGATCCATCAGGCTCGGCACCTGCGAGATGTTCTGGAAGATGCGACGCAGTTCCGGGTCGTCGAGAATGACGTCGGTCGTCGAGTCGACCACGCGCCGATCGACGCCGATCTCGCGGGCGATGCCGGTGTTCGGGATCTCGATCCCGCCCGAGACGACGCGGCCGTCGTCGTTGACCGAGAACCCCCGCTCCAGTAACAGGCGAATGACCGCCTGCTGACTCGGCGAGCCCTCGAACTTCTCCATGATCTCGTCGAACATTCGTTCCCGCATATACGAGGGGCGAGGTATAATGTCCGGTGATCGCTGCCGATCGTGGCCGAGACGCGATCCGCGTCTGACGGACGATTTTTGGCGATCCAGTCAGTACCGTCTACGCATGCGCGAACTCCGGAGCTGTGACTTCTGTGGGGCCGACGCCGTCGGTACCTTCGCCGTCGTCCCGCCCGAACTCGAGCCGACCGAGGCCGAACAGCGTCGCGTCGTCTGCTGTAACGACTGCAAGGACCGACTCGAGACCCTCCTCGAACCGCTGCTCGCCCGAGCCGGCGTCGACGTCGGCGACCGCTCGGGCGACGAGAGCGGCGGCGGCGAAACCGCCGGCGAGAGCGGGGCTGTCGTCGCGTCCGCGGACGAGTCCACCCGGAAGCGCTCGCGGACCTCGAGCCCGAACGCGACCGTCTCGGACGCCGACGCCGGCATCACCGACAGCGCCAGCGATACCGACGGCGCTGACGACGAATCACCGTCCGACTCGGTCCTCGAGGACGGAATCTCCTTCGAACGAAACGAATCCGACGAATCGGAGACGGCCGCGGCCACGCAGGCCGACGACGAGGCGATCGACTTCGATGAGAGTGCAACCGACGAGACGAACGACGACTCGGGGAGCGGAGACGCGACCCGGCCGCCGAACGGGTACGGTAAGGTACTCCGACTGCTGCGAAACCGCGAGTTCCCCATGAAACGCAGCGCCGTCGAGAACCTGGCCGCCGGCGCCTACGACCTCGAGGCCGACGAGGTCGACGCGATCGTCGATCACGCGGTCGAAAACGGCGAGTTCGTGGAGAAGCAGGGCAAACTGCGCCGCCCGTAGACCGGAGCGTCAGAGGGTCCCTTTCGTGCTCGGCGTCCCCGATCGCCGCTCGTCGCGTCGCGTCGCGTCGTCGAGCGTCCGCGCGAGCGCCTTGAACAGCGCCTCGACCTCGTGGTGGGCGTTCTCGCCGGCGACGACCTCGAGGTGGACGGTCAGCCCGGCGTTCATCGCCAGCGACTCGCCGAAGTGGCGGGCCATGTCGCTCGTGAAGTCGCCGATCTCGGCCTGCGAGAACGTCCCGTCGAAGTAAAAGCGTGGACGGCCGCTCACGTCGACGACGGCGCCGACGACGGCCTCGTCGAGGGGGACCTTTCGGTCGGCGTAGCGAACGATGCCGGCCCGGTCACCCAGCGCCTCGTCGAACGCCTCGCCGAGGACGATCGCCACGTCCTCGACGGTGTGGTGATCGTCGATCTCGAGGTCGCCGTCGCACTCGACGCGCAGGTCGAACAGCCCGTGTTTGGCGAACGACGCCAGCATGTGGTCGAAGAAACCGATCCCGGTGTCGACGTCGACCTCGCCGTCGCCGTCGATCTCGAGCGCGCACTCGATCGACGTCTCGGCCGTCTCGCGCGTCACGGTCGCCGTTCGCTCGCTCATGTCACACCGATTGGACCGCCGGTACAAGGGGGTTGCGCTCGCCCGCTCGCCGGGAGCGACTCGCGCGCGTCGCACTGACGGGCCGCTCCGCGCGGTATTTAGACCGGGTTCGCTCGCGTGTCGCGATCGGGACGGACGTGCAACCGCGATTTCGACCGCGCCGACGGACAGGCCCGATAAACGCCATAGATACGCCCATAAAATGTCTAAACGTTTTTCGTCCCGTTTCGAATGGTCGTTTCGGAACCATTATCGGAGTGAAACGAAGCGAAACCACGCCAAGATTCGGCCCATTATATGATGAGTAGGCTGAATGTCGTCTGTACGAAGAGGTGAACCGAATCGATGTCCAGCCCCTCCCCGCTCTCGAACGAATCGCTCGGTCCGTCAGGCCCTGAACCGGACCGTCAGCACGAGCAGCGCGCCCGCCAGCTCGCTCGCTCAGTCAAAGCACCCGCACAGTTCCTCTCCTTCTGGATCGCGATCGCCCTTCCATTCGTGCACCTCCCCCTCCTCACGCAGGGACTGGGCGATCCGCAGGTCACTCTCACGTTCATCGCCCTGCTCGCGGTCAACGTCTTCGCCCTCTACCTCGGCCACGGCCACAACCAGTGAGCCCTCGGGCCGAGTAACCCGCCGACCCGACTCGAGCAGGGACGACGCCGACGCGCGATCACGATACCGACAGCCGAGGCCGGCGACCGGCGGTCGCGTTCGACCGGACGCCACTGGGTCTCGAATCGGACGAACTAATGCCCTCGCTGTGGCACCTGTGATCACGCGATGCAGATTCGTGTCGACTGGCGCTCGAGTTGTAGCCTCACCGGGACCGTCCTGAAGTGGCTCACCGTCCCGCTCGCCGCCCCGCTCGCACTGGCGTTGCTGGACGGCGAGGATCCGATCCCGTTCGTCGCGGCGATCGTCACGACGGTCGCCGTCGGCCTCGCCCTCGAGGGACTGCGCGACGAGCCGACGCTCGAGCAGCGGGAGGCGTTTCTGATGGTCTCGCTGACGTGGCTGACCGTCGCCCTCGTCGGGACGGTGCCGTTCGTCCTCGTCGGCGTCGGCGCGCCTTCGGCATCCGCGTTCGCCCTCTCGGTCGACGGCGTCGTCAACGCGACCTTCGAGAGCATGAGCGGGCTCACGACCACCGGTGCGACGGTGATGAGCGGCTGGGACTTCGAGAACCAGTCCCGTGCGATCCTCCTCTGGCGGCAGCTCCTCCAGTGGCTCGGCGGACTGGGTATCCTGATCGTCGCCATCGGCCTCCTCTCGAACCTGCTGGTCGGGGGCGCACAGCTGATGGAAACCGAGACGCAGACGAAGAGCGTCCAGAAACTTCGTCCTCGGATCGGCGAGACCGCCCGGCTCATCTGGGGGCTGTACGTCGGCCTCACGGCGCTGGCCGCGGCGACCTTCTACGCGCTCCACCTGCTCGGCGCGGCCCCGAACATGACTCTCTTCAACGCCGTCTCCCACGCCCTGACGAGCGTCGCGACGGCCGGCTTCTCGCCGGAAGGCGAGAGCGTCGGCGCGTTCGCGCCGGCCGTCCAGTGGGCCGTCATCCCCTTCATGATCCTCGGCGCGACCAACTTCGTTCTCCTGTACGCGCTCACCCAGGGGGAGTTTCGCCGCCCCCTCGAGTCCGAGGAGTTCCGGTTCTACATCGGCCTGCTCGCGGGAATCGGCGCGCTCGTCGCGGCGATCCTCTGGATCGATCCGTCGATCGAAGCGGGCCTCGAGGCGACGATCCGACACGGCCTGTTCAACGTGGTCTCGATGCTGACGACGACCGGCTACGCGTCGACGGACTTCAACTACTGGTCGGCCGCCGCGACCCAGTTGCTGTTCCTGTGTATGTTCATCGGCGGCATGGCCGGCTCGACGACCTGCTCGATCAAGACGCTGCGCTGGCTCGTGGCGTTCAAGGCGTTCCGGCGCTCCTTCTTCACCACGATCCACCCGCAGGCGGTCCGCCCCGTTCGGCTGGGCGACGACGTCGTCGACGAGGAGACGATCAGCGACATCTTCTCGTATCTCATGCTGGCGATCAGCATCTTCGCCCTGCTGACCGTCTTCGTCGTCGTGGACGCGGTCCGCTTCGCCGACCCCGACGTCAGCGAGTTCGAGGCCCTCAGCGCCTCCGCCTCGATCTTTCTGAACATCGGCCCCGCCTTCGGGATGGCCGGCCCGATGGACAACTACGCCGGCTTCCCGACCACCACGCGCACCGTGATGATCGTCATGATGTGGATCGGCCGCATCGAGATCATTCCCGTGCTCGTGTTACTGACGCCGGCGTTCTGGGAATCCTAAGAACGAAGTTTTGCTCCGCGGGCGCGGCGTCGCCGCGCCCTCGGCAAAAATTCGATTAAAAGCACCGGAAGACGCTTCGCGTCTTCCGAGCCCTCGTTCACTCCGTTCACGAGGACACTCCTCCCTCCGTTCCGGCCCCTCTGGGGCCCGGCTCACGGCTCGCGCCGTGAGCGCGAGCGAACGAATCGGCTGGGGAAGGCGTGGAATCCCTCGATGCCAGAGCGAGCAGTACGTTCGAATATTCGGAACGTCAGTGAAAACTGGGTCAGCAACCCCTAGTCGACAGATCGTTCCGCGCCAATTCAGCTATCGTCGACGACAGACTGCGCCTCCTCGAGCGTGAACTTCCCTTCGTAGAGCGCGCTGCCGACCACGACGGCGGCCGCGCCGGCGTCCTTCAGGTCGCGAACGTCCTCGAGCGTGGCCACGCCGCCGCTGGCGACGACCGGGATAGCGGTCGCGTCGACCAGTTCCCGCACCGGTTCCGTGGCGACGCCCTCGAGTTGGCCCTCGACGTCGACGTTGGTGAAGAGAATCGCGGCGGCGCCAAGCTCTTCGTACCGCTCCGCCGCTTCGACCGGGGAGATTCCCGCGCCCTCGGTCCACCCCTCCACGACGACCTCGCCGTCCTTGGCGTCGAGGCTGACGACCACGCTGTCTGGGTGGCGCTCGCTGATCTCGGCGACGATCTCGGGATTCTCGACGGCCGCCGTTCCGAGGATGACCCGGTCGACGCCGCGCTCGAGCAGGTCGACGGCGTCGTCGGCGGTTCGGATGCCTCCGCCCAGTTGCGTCGGGACGTCGACGGTCTCGAGGACGTCGTCGATGGCGTCGGCGTTGGCCCGCTGGCCCTCGAAGGCGCCGTCCAGATCGACGAGGTGGAGCGCTTCGGCGCCCTCGTCGAGCCACCGGCGGGCGGCGTCGACGGGGTCGCCGTAGCGCTTCTCGGTCCCGCGCTCGCCCTGGACGAGCTGGACGACCTCGCCGTCCTGGACGTCGACGGCGGGAATCACCTGAAATGTCGGAAACTCGCTCATACGGTAGCGGAGGCCGGGCGCGGGCCTAAAGCCACCGACTTCGGGAGCGACCGAACCGTGAGCGTCGCCTCGAGGCGACGGCTCGTCGAACGACGCCGGAGCCGACGGCGAGTGTCCGGGTCGGTACCGTCGCCGGCTGCAATCGCATGCGAATGTCGTATCCGGCTGTCCCAGTACTTATTTCAGGAACCCTCAGATATCCACTCCCAATGGTCGAAACCGTGTTGTTGGTCGGGATCGTCGCGTCGCTGTTCGTCGGCTTCAACATCGGCGGCTCGTCGACCGGGATCGCGTGGGGGCCCGCCGTCGGAGCCGGACTCCTCCGGAAGACCACCGCCGCCGGATTGATGACCGTCTTCGTCTTCCTCGGCGGCTGGACCGTCGGTCGGAACGTGATGGACACGCTCGCCGGCGACATCATCGCGATCGACATCTCGCTCGCCGCGGGCGTCGCCGTGCTCTTTTTCATCGGCTTCGGCATCCTCATCGCGAACGTCTTCGGCGTTCCGGTGCCGACGTCGATGACGACCGTCGGCGCCATCGCCGGACTGGGGCTCGCGACGAACACGCTCAACTTCGACACGATCGGCTGGATCATCTCGTGGTGGGTCGTCACCCCGATCATCGGCCTCTGGGTCGGTGCCACGATCGGGCGCTACGTCTACCCGGAACTCAACCGCCGGTTCAACATTCGGTCCTCGGAGGGACCGCTGCTGGTTCTCGACCGCGGCGGATCGGTCCCGAAACCCGCGTACGGACCGAACACGACCACCCAGGAGTTCGTCGGGACGATCCTCGTCCTCGTCATCGGCTGTTACATGGCCTTCAGCGCCGGTGCGAGCAACGTCCCCAACGCCGTCGCGCCGCTGGTCAGCAGCGGCGCGCTCGGGGCCGACAACGCGATCGTCCTCGCGACGATCGCGATCGGCATCGGCGGCTTCACCATCGCCCGTCGGACGATGGAGTCGGTCGGCAGCGAACTCAGCGACATCCCGCTGCTGGCGGCGCTGGTCGTCATGACGACCGCCTCGACGATCACGACGATCCTCTCCTGGATGGGGATCCCGATCAGCCTCGTGATGGGGTCGGTAATGACCATCGTCGGCCTCGGCTGGGGACGGGCGACCCGACCCGTGACGGCTCGAGATGCGATCCGCGGCGACGTCGACGCGGAGATGTCGATGGGGGCGCTGAAGGCGGAACCGGAGGCCCCGGTGACCAAGATCGGTGAAGCGGAGTCCGACGAAGTCCTGAACGCGGGCGACCTGTTCAACCCGCGGGCGATCATGAAGTACGTCTCGATGTGGATCATCGGGCCGTCGATGTCGACGATCCTCGCCTACGCCTTCTTCGTCGCCGTACCGTTCGTCTAAGTGAACAGCCCGCCGCGTTTATTCCCCTCGCCGTGGGAACTGACGTATGATCTCCCGCGTTCTCGTGCCGATGGACGGCTCCGAAATGAGCGAGCACGCCCTCGAGTACACCCTCGCGGCCCACCCGGACGCCGAGATCACGGTGCTCACCGTCGTCGGCGAACCGTCTCCGCTGTGGGGCGAAGCGACGGGGCTGGCGTTGGCCGACGACCTCGAGGCGATGGCCGAGGAGCACGCCGAAGCGGTGTTCGACCGCGCGCGAGACCTCGTCGAGGCGTCCGACGGGGAACCGACGCTCGAGACCGTCGTTGAGCTGGGTCATCCGGTCCGCGCGATTCTCGACCGGGCAGGCGACCACGATGCGATCGTCGTCGGCAGTCACAGCGGCAGCCTCGCGGACCGGTTGTTCGTCGGCAACGTCGCGGAGAAGGTGGTCCGACAGTCGCCGGTTCCAGTGACCGTCGTCCGGTGAGCAGCGTGGTCGCAGGAACCCGGCTCGGCTCAGTTCTCGACTCGGCTCAGTTCTCGACTCGGCTCAGTTCTCGACTCGGCTCAGTTCTCGACTTCCTCACCCTCGGTGGACTCCTCGAGGAGGTCCTCGATCTCGTCCTCGCGGGGACGGCGGTCGACGCGCTCGTCGACGGACTCGACCTGCGCCTGGACCTCGTCGAGTTGGTCGCCGACCGTCTGTTCGACGGTTTCCTCGACAGTGTCGCTGACGGTTTCCTCGACGGTACTGCTGACGGTCTCCTCAACGGTACTGTTGACGGTTTCCTCGACGGTGTCGGTGACCGTCTGCTCGACCTGCTGTTCGACGGTCTGCCCGACCGATTCCTCGACCGACTCCTCGACGGTCTCCTTGACGGACGTCGTCATCCAGTCGGGATCGAATCGGGCCATCTTCCAGACGACGTGGAGGATGTACGAGGCGAACACGCCCAGCCCGAACGTCAGCCCGATCCGAAGGTCCAGCGTGGCGATCAGCGCGATCGAGATGAAGATCAGGGCGCCGTACGCGAGGTCGATCAGCGCGTCGATGCGCGCCGGTCTCATGGCTGCTCGCTGGTCGAATCCGTATCGATCGACGTGCTTTGCGACCGCGGCCGCGATCCCGCTCGAGGCTGAGACGGGCCCGCTCCGTGCCGCGATCGATTACGTTCCGGAATCGGCGGTGTGCGTGGCAACATGATAGCTGCCCGTACGAAGCGACGCGTCGAAACGTTTGGGATCGAGGCTGCAAGGCGCCACCGGCGTGCGTCGGTGGCAACGGCGGACCCGGGCGTGAGGTCGGCCCCGGTGCGGCGGCGAATGAGCGCGTTTTTAGTACCGGATCGCGTAAGCGTCGGACGTGAACGCGGAACCGCTGCTTATCGTCGGGATTCTCACGGCGATCTTCGTCGGCTACAACATCGGCGGCTCGACGACCGGGCCCGCGTTCGGGCCCGCCGTCGGTGCCGACGTGATTACGAAGGTGATGGCCGCCGGGCTGATGTCGATTTTCTTCTTCATCGGGGCCTACACCATCGGCCCGCAGGTCGTCACGACGCTCGGCGAGGAACTCGTCACCGACACCGCCATCTTCACGATGCGGTCGAACGTCGCCGTCCTCTTCTTCATCGGGGGCGCGCTGTTCGTCGGCAACTACGCCGGCGTCCCGGCGTCGACGTCGATGACCGCCGTCGGCGCCATCGCCGCGCTCGGCCTGGCGACCGGGGAACTCGACTGGTCGGTGTTAGGCGAGATCGTCGTCTGGTGGATCGTCGCCCCGATCATCGGCTTCTGGGTGGCCGGCGTCGTCGGCCGCTACTTCTACCCGCGGATCAACGCGTGGGTCGCCATCGAGGGGAGTACGGACGGCGAGCCGATGATATCCGTCGACCGGTCCGGCACCGTCCCGCGGCTCCAGTTCGGCGGCGACGGCGATCGACGGGAGATCACCGGCGCGTTCGTCGTCGTCGGCATCGGCTGTCTGATGGGCTTTTCCTCGGGGACGAGCAACATCGCCAACGCGATCGCGCCGATCTACGGCACCGGCGACGTCGACATGGTGCCGCTGATTCTGATCGGCTCGGCGGCGGTCGCCGTCGGCTGCTTCACCATCGCCCGCCGGACGCTGGACACGCTCGGCAACGACATCACGAACCTCCCGCTGACGGCCGCGATCGTCGTCGCCGTCATCAGTTCGACCATCGTCGTCGGCCTCTCCGCGATCGGCATTCCCGCGAGTTTCGTCGTCATCGCGACGATGAGCATCGTCGGGTTAGGCTGGGGACGGGCCACCCGGACGACGACGCTGTCAGACGCCGCCCGCGGCGAGGAGACTCGCGTCTCCGTCGGCGCCCTCACCGCCGAGCAGGAGGGCGAACAGTCGCCCGGCATCGGCGAGGAGGAACCCGAAGACATCCCGAAGGCGTCGGATCTCTTCGATCCCTCGACGACGGCCCGCGTCATCCTCATGCAAAACGTCGTGCCGCTCATCTCGACGGTCGGCGCGTACATCACGTTCCGGTTCGTCCCGATCTTCGGCTTCTGACGGCCGACGGGAGACCGGCGGCCACCCAGTCGGCGGAAACCGCCACCGTCAGCGCGGGAAGCGGCAAACGACGCGGGCCAGGGACCGGTTCGGTGGATATTTTCTTTTTTCCCACCCGTTTTGCGCCACGGTAGTTTACGTTTGGTGACGTTCTTTGGTTCGAACTTTCGAATTCCGAGTCAAAGACAATTTAGGACTGAACAGCAAGCTATACCAGTGCGGGACGTGAAGCTTCGGGTGATGCCCACGGTAGAATACCTCAACTACGAAGTACTGGACGACCAGGGCTGGGACATGGATGATGACGACCTCTTCGAGCAGGCTGCCGACGCCGGTCTCGACGACGAGGACTACGGAACCCTCGACGTCGCCGAGGGCGAGTACATCCTCGAGGCCGCCGAGGCCCAGGGCTACGACTGGCCCTTCTCCTGCCGTGCAGGCGCCTGTGCGAACTGTGCGGCGATCGTCCGAGAGGGCGAGATCGACATGGACATGCAGCAGATCCTCTCGGACGAGGAAGTCGAGGAGAAGAACGTCCGACTGACCTGCATCGGCTCCGCCGAGACCGACGAGGTCAAGATCGTCTACAACGCGAAACACCTCGACTACCTGCAGAACCGCGTCATCTAAGGGTACGTGGTAGCGACGATTTTTTCGACCGGGATCGAGTGACCGGGCGCACGTACGTCCGAAGTAGGTGCTACTCTGTTCGAGTCCGGGACTCGAACAGCGTACAGAGAGTTCGTGAGCGCCAGCCGCTGCCATAGCGGAGCGTGGTGACAGCGGCTCGTTTCGAATTGGACTCGAACACCGAGCCTGGCGGCCGAGAGACTCTCTGTCAAACCTTACTCAGCTGCGAATTAATAACACCAATATTTATTATGGGAGACGGTAGATACTCGCCCGTGACAAAATTCGCTATGAGCGATAAGAACGACAGCGGTCGGACGCTTCGACGGCGTCGCGTTCTGGGTGCGATGGGTGCAGCGGGTGGGTTAGCGCTCGCGGGCTGTCTCGGCGGCGGCGAATCGGACGCCGATTCGCTCGACGAGGCCATCGACGAGGACCTCGAGGAGAGCGAGTACGAGACGCTCGAGATCGGTCACTGGTGGACCGCGGGCGGCGAGAAGGACGCGTTCGATGCCCTCATCTCCGGGTTCGAAGAGGAACATCCCGACATCGACGTCGAACCGCAGGAGTCACCAGGCGGGGGCGGCAGCGCGCTCGAGACCGACGTTCGGAGTCGGTTCGTCGACAACGATCCGCCGAGCACGTTCCAGATCTGGCCCGGACAGGCGCTGACGACGTACACCAACGACGACCTCCTGTTCGACATCGGGGAACACGTCTGGGAGAGCGACATGCAAGACGCCTACCTCTCGGGCCCCGAGGAGCAGGCCCAGATCGACGGGACCTACTACGCGGTCCCGATCAACATCCACCGACTCAACAACGTGTTCTACAACGTGTCGGTGCTCGAGGACGCGGACGTCGACCCCTCGTCCCTCGAGAGCATCGACGATTTCGCCACTGCGCTCGCGGCCGTCGACGACGCCGGCTACACCGGCTTCGCGCAGTCGACCGCGACGTTCATGATGGTCCAGCTGTGGGCCGCGACGCTGCTTTCGGAGGGCGGCGTCGATACCTACGACGCGGTCATCAACGGAAACGTCTCGGACAACGAGGACGTCGTCCGAAGCTCGCTCGAGCGGGTCGTCGAGTTCTCGGAGTACTTCCCCGAAGACGCCAGCTCCGCCGCGTGGGACGAGGCCAACGGCGACGTCATCGCCGGCGAGGCGGCCTTCCACCACAACGGCGACTGGGCGGCCGGCCAGTACCTCGGCGAGGACGGGTTCGACTTCGAGGACGACTGGGACTACATCCCGTTCCCGGGAACCGACGGCATGTACGCGCTGAACATGGACTCGTTCGTCTTCCCGAAGAACAACCCGTCGCCGAACGCGACGCTCGCGTTCCTCCGGTACGCGGGGACGGCGGACGCACAGCGGCGCTTCAACCTGCAGAAGGGGTCGATCCCGCCGCGGAACGACGTCGACACGTCCGAGTTCACCGCCTTCCACCAGCGCCAGATCGAGCAGTTCCAGTCCTCCGACGAACAGCCGCCGTCGATGGCCCACGGACTGGCGCTGTCGCCGGGGCAGCAGTCGGACGTCGAGGGCGTCATGACGGCGATGGCCGAAAACTGGGACGCCGACGAGGCCTACAGCGGCATCGTCGACGCGCTCGAGTAAGATGACACACCGGCACGGCACTTCGAACACATGATCGAACGGCTCGTTCGCTCCCTCCGGCAGTCGTCGGACTCGGATGCGGACGCGGACTCCGGCCGACCGCTCCGATCCGACGGCGGTGAGCGGCTCAACGAGCCGCGATCCTCGTCGGAGCTTCGCTCTGACGGCGGTGAGCGGCCCGGCGGGGTCGACGCCGCCGAGTCCGGCCTCGGCCGACCGGACGAGACCGGTCCCGAGTCGGAATCGACGCTCGGGTCGATCCGCCGAAGCGAGTTCGTGCAGTCGATTCCCTTCTGGCTCCCCGGGTTCCTCCTCGTGGGGGCGTTCGTCTACGGCGCGATCGGGTGGAACTTCCTGATCTCGCTGACCGACTGGTCCGGACTGGGCGACCCCGACTACACGAATCTCTCGCTGGATACGTACGTCCAGCTCCTCCGGGACGGCGCGTTCCACAACGCGACGTGGAACACGATCGTGCTGATGGTGGCGTTCACCGGCGTCTCGCTGATCGTCGGGCTTCTACTGGCGATCCTGATGGACAGAGAGATCCGCTTCGGCAACGGCTTCCGGACGATCTACCTGTTGCCGATGAGCCTCTCGTTCGTCGTCACCGCCATCTTCTGGAAGTGGATGTACAACGCCTCCGACGGCGTCATCAACGTGACCCTCGAGGCGATCGGCCTCGGCGCGATCGCGCCCAACTGGCTCGGCGATCCCCGATTCAAGCTGTGGGCGGTCGTCATCGCGCTGATCTGGCAGTTCAGCGGCTACTGCATGATCGTCTACCTGGCGGCGCTGCGAGCCATCCCGGACGACCACTACGAGGCGGCCCGCGTCGACGGCGCGACGACCCTGCGGCTCTACCGGCGCGTAATTATCCCGCAGCTCCGCGCGGCGACGATGGGCGCGACGGTCGTGCTCGTGGTCTTCGCGCTGAAGGCGTTCGACTTCATCTACGTCATCTACGGCGGCAGCCAGCCGGGCCCCTCGGCCGACATCCTCGGCATCATGATGTACCGCGAGGCGTTCGCCGGAACCCCCGAGTGGGCGTACGGCTCCGCCGTCGCGATGGTGCTGTTCGTCCTGGCGCTCGCCGTGATCGCCCCCTACGCCTTCGCGCAGTACCGACGAGGTGACCTATGAGCAACGCACGACCGTCGACGGAAGAGACGGCAGAATCGCGGTTCGACAAGCTGAACTACCGGCGCATCGGCCTCTACGGGCTGCTGGGCGCGGTCGCCGTTCTCTTCCTCGTGCCCCTCGTGAGCGGGCTGATGACGTCGCTCAAGGGCGGCAACGCGTTCGCGACCACCCTGCCGTTCGTCCCGCCGTCGCCCGACGTCGCGACGCTCGAGCCGTGGTCGACCGCGTTCTCGCGGCTCGGCGGCGCGATGATAAACAGCGCCGCGGTCGCGATCCCGGCGACGGTCTTCTCGGCGCTGTTCGGGAGCATGACGGCCTACGGCCTCACGAAGATCGACTGGCGCGGCCAGCTCGTCGTCGTCGTGTTGTTGCTCGCGGCGGTCTTCATCCCGTACCAGGCGGTCCTCGTCCCCCTGCGACAGGGGTGGACGATGGTCGGCCTCGAGCACACGCTCGAACTGATCCCGGTCGTCGGCGACGCGCTCGCCGCTCGCACCGGCCTGTTCGAGCTGATCGTCACCCACACGGCCTACGGGATCCCGATCTGTACGGTCCTCTTCCGATCGTACTACCAGAAGTTGAACGACGAGATTCTCGAGGCGGCGCGGCTGGACGGCGCGCCGGAGCGGCGGGTCTACCGCCGCATCGTGCTGCCGCTGTCCGTGCCGATGTTCGCGGTGACGCTGATCTACCAGTTCACCCAGATCTGGAACGACTTCCTGATCGCGCTGGTGCTGCTGAACTCGCCGGAGAACTTCGTGGTGACGCTGGAACTCAACGCGCTCGCGGGATCGATGCAGAGCATGTACAACGTCCAGATGGCCGGCGCGTTCCTCGCGGCGTTACCGACGCTGCTCGTCTACATCGCGTTCGGAGAACAGTTCGCGAAAGGTGCAACCGTATGAGCTACGAGAGAGACGACAGATGACAGAAGTCACGATCGACGGCGTAACGAAGACGTTTCAGGACAGCAACGGCGAGATCGTCGCCGTCGACGACGTAACGATCGAGATCGAGGACGGGGAGTTCCTCGTCCTCGTCGGCCCCTCGGGCTGTGGCAAGTCGACGACCCTGCGGATGGTCGCCGGCCTCGAGACGGTCACCGACGGCTCGATCCGACTCGACGGCCGATCGATCGAGCACCGCCAGCCCAAGGACCGGAACGTGGCGATGGTGTTCCAGTCCTACGCGCTGTACCCGCACATGACCGTCCGGGAGAACATGCGCTTCGGACTCGAGGAGTCGACGGACCTCGGCGACGAGGAGATGGACCGACTCGTCGAGGAGAGCGCGGAGATGATGGGGATCGGGGAGTTGCTCGACCGGAAACCGAGCGACCTCTCGGGCGGCCAGCAACAGCGGGTCGCGCTCGGACGGGCGATCGTCCGCGACCCCGACGTGTTCCTGATGGACGAACCGCTGTCGAATCTGGACGCCAAACTGCGCTCGCAGATGCGGACGGAACTCCAGCGGATCCAGGAGGAACTCGGCGTGACGACGATCTACGTCACCCACGACCAGACCGAGGCGATGACGATGTCCGACCGCATCGCCGTCCTCAACGACGGCCGACTGATGCAGGTCGGGACGCCCCTCGAGTGCTACCACCGGCCGGCGAACCGCTTCGTCGCCGACTTCATCGGCGATCCGTCGATGAACTTCGTGGACGTCACGCGGCGCGACGACGCGCTCGTCACGACCGACGGGGGACTCACCTATCCCCTCGCGGCGGACGTGGCGGCGAATCTCGGCGACGCGACGGACCTCGTCCTCGGCGTTCGGCCGGAGGACGTGGAGATCGACGGCGGATCGGCCGCCGACGAGCACACCGTGGCGGCGACGATCGACGTGATCGAACCGACGGGCGACGACAACGTCGTCTACCTCGACCTCGACGACGTCGATCTCTCGCTGGTCGCCACCGTCGACGGGATGCGCCGCCTCGAGAGCGGCGACGAGGTGACCGTCGGCATCCCCGAAGACGCGATCCACGTCTTCGACCGGGCGACCGGCGAGGCGCTGCACAATCGGCGCCTCGAGGAAGACGAGATCGATCAGCCGGCCCACTGACGCGCCGGCGGTTCGCCGGCGGTTCGTGCCCGTCTCTGGGCCCGAACGACCCGCGGTTCCTCGGTTCGCGGTTTCTCTGATCTTCGCGCCAGGTGCTTCGCTCCTCCGTACTTCGCTCCTCGCTACGCTTCGTCCCTCGATATCGAGAGCAGTCGCCCCCAGACGCAGCAAGAGCGCTCTAGCGAGGGAACCGGGGTCGAGATTCGAGCGGGGCGCAGCCGAAAGGATAACACTCCCCCGCTTCGAGAGGGGCATCTGTGACACTCGCCGACGTCGCGACGATTCCGGACCTCCTGCGGCTCATCGCCGTCCCCGTCTTCGCCTGGGTCGCCGTGCGCGATATCAAGACCAGGCGCGTCTCGAGTACCGTCTGGATCCCCCTCGCCCTGCTCGGCGCGGTCCTGCTCGCCTGGGACGGCTGGCTCGCCTGGAGCGCCGGCGGCTACGCCTGGACGCACGACTTCCTCGTGCCGACGGCGGTGGGTCTGGGCTTCGTCGTTCCGATCGCGTACCTGTTCTGGTGGTTCGGCGGCTTCGGCGGCGCCGACGCGAAGGCGCTGCTCGTGCTCGCGCTGTTCTTCCCCACGTACCCGCAGTACGCCGTCGGGTCGGTGACGCTGCCGCTGACGGCCACGCCCGTCGAGACGTTCTCGTTTACCATCCTGACCAACGCCGTCGTCGTCGGCCTCGCGGTGCCGATCCTCCTCGTCGTTCGCAACGCCGCCGCGGGCCGCGTGACGTCCGTCATGGCCATCGGCTGGCCCGTCTCGTGGAACGATATCCCCGAGACCCACGGGCGACTGCTCGAGACGCCCGAGGGTCCCTCCCGCGGGGGGCTGGACCTCGACGCCCTCCGGATGTACCTGCGCTGGCGCGGCCTGACGCTGGCCGACGTCCGGGAGGCCCCCGACCGGTACCGCGATCCGGCGACCCTCCCCGAGGACCCGAACCCGCCGACCGACGGCGCCGTGACCGCAGCCCCGGTCCGGGGCGACGGCGGCGCGGAACTCGCGGTCGAGAACGACGGGGACTCCGCGGCGAGCGGTTCGGACGCCGCCGCGAGCGCCGACGACCACGCCTCCGACGACCCGTGGGGCGCCGACGCCTTCCTCGAAGACATCGACGGGACGGCTTACGGCACGACGGCCGCCGACCTCCGGGAGGGCCTCGAGGTGCTCGCCGAGAAAGACACCGTCTGGATCTCGCCGGGCACGCCGTTTCTCGTCCCGGTGTTCGCTGGCCTGGTGATCGCGCTGGCCTACGGCGACCTGCTCGTCGGGACGCTCCTCTGATCGCCTCTTATCGACTCGAGTTCGAGCGATCCTGACACTATTCGTCGACGATATCGGCAGCCGAGGCGTCACTCCGGACCGACCGGTCCACGTGCAGTGGCGCGCGCTGTCGATCGGTCCGAGGACTCGAGGACCGATCGACGTTACTGCGCGAGGGATGAGTGAGTGAACGGAGTGAACGAACGAATCGGCTGGGGAGGGTGTGGCAATCCCTGACCGCCAGACTGAGCAGAACGCTTCTGAGCGCTTCCACTGTTGCTCGCGACCGTGTTGTTAAACACGACTCGACGGTACGGATAGAACCGCGGCCGCGAGTGAAGTGAAGGACGATGAATACCGTCTTGCGTATCGTGGCAACAGGGAATCACCACGCCCTCCCCAGCCGATTCGCTCGTTCCTTTCAGTCACTCTCTCATCCCTCGCACGAACGTACCGACGCGTCTTCGCGATACTCAGACGCGTCGCCAGCGCGCGCCACCGCACTAGCGGTTCATCAGTCCGCGGTGATTCGTCGGTGCTAATCGGAGCGAGTCGCCGGATGAGATTCGTCTCGAGCGGTAAAATGGACTGTCGATCCGTCAGGGGCGATGAAGCACTCGAGGCTCAGTACACCAGCCGTTCGTACAGCGGCACCAGCGCCGTCCAGAACACGACGAAGACCGCGCCGACGCCGATCAGGGCGAACCACGCATCGCCCCGGCCGGTCGGAGCGCCGCTCACGAGGAGAGCGAGGGTGGCCGCGAACAGCCCCACGCAGACGAGGAGGCTGCCGACTTCGAGGGCCGTGGCGACGGGGTGGGCCCGAAACTGGGCGGCGATTCCGGCGATCATACGCGACGCTCGCAGGCGAGCGGTAAAAACGTCACGGGCGTCGCCGGGTCCGCCGACCGGCCTTCGATTCGACCCGGCCTCGAGCCCTAGCCCGCCCTCAGGCCCGAGACTCGATCGCGTCGGCGATGTCGTCGAGTTCGTCGTCGGGGAGGTCCTGCTGGCCGTCGAACAGGAAGTGGATCGGGCCGTGGTCGTCGTCCTCGAAGCGGGGAACGATGTGACAGTGGACGTGGGGCACTTCTTGGCCGGCCTCCTCGCCGTTGTTGAACGCGACGGTCGTCGCGTCCGCGTCGACGGCGTCTTCGACCGCGGGGACCATGCGATGGATCGTCGCGTAGAGGTCCGTCGCCACGTCGTCGGGGACGTCGTTCAGCCGTTCGTACTCGTCTTTCGGGATGACCAGCGTGTGCCCCGGCGCCAGCGGGTTGGCGTCGAGGAAGGCCATCGTCGTCTCGTCTTCGTACACGACTCGAGCGGGGATCTCCCCCTCGACGATCTGGCTGAAGATCGTACTCATGTGTGCGTGTGCGTCGGCCCGCTGTATGAAGCTTACTCGCTCGAGCGCGGTCACGGTATCGACCCGTTACCGTCATCGGTCGTAACCCGCGTGAACTGCGGTGAAGTCACGGTAACTCGAGGCACCTGCCGAGAATCGCGCTGGACGATTGCTCGCGTTCAATACCGACGGCCACCTCCGGACGAGTGCCCACTGGGGCACCGTCGTATCGACCCTGAGCCGGAAGGCACCCGAACTGGAACCACGACACACGGACACACCCCCGCCGATTTTTTCGCTCCCGACCGTCGTCGATTCTCGATAACGTGTGGACTCGAGAACGGGGCCGAGAGCGGAAGTAGGCCCGAGGGAAAATTCACTAAATCATATCCCATAATTGTATACGTTCGTGTAGCCTTACCATGAGAGGCTGCAAGTCTTATTACGCTGACCGGCCTACGTGTGCCTATCGCCATCACGGTAACTGCACGCACACCGCGCGTCGGCACGGGACCGAGACGAGACTGCTCGCGGACCCGGTTTTCGGGTGACTGGTAGCATATGGTCGAGGTACTGTACGCCATCGAGCGACCGTTCATGCGGAAGACGTTCGAAGCGATCGACCGCCACGTGGAGGTCACGTCGGCGTTCATCCCGGTTCGGACGGACGCACGCGGCTGTAGCGACCGCATCGAGGAACTCCCGGTGGACGACCCCGGTGCGGTCGACGAGAACGTGCGGGCGATCGACCCGTCCGTCGTCGTCTACAACCACCGGTTCGGCATCGAGCGGTTCACCTTCTACGAGGAATACCCGCTGGTTCACCTCCGCCACGGCGCGTCGATCGGCCGCGGCGAGATCGACGTCACCGCGGAGACGATGCTCGAGCACGTCGCCGCCGCGCTCGCGCCAGGCGAGCGGTGGGCGAGAGCCTACCGCGCCGCCGCACCCCCGGACGTAACCGTAGCCGTCGTCGGGATTCCGGAAGCCGACGCGCTGGTCGGCGCACCCGCTCCCCGCGAGCGACGGGTGCTGTACGCGCCGACCAATTACATGGTCGGCCGCGGCGCGTACGCGAACACCGCCCGCTCGGTCGTGGAGTGTTTCGCCGACTCGACGTACGAACTCCTCTTTCGGCCCCACCCCACCGACAGGCGCGAGGGGCCGGGCCTGCCCGTCACGCGCGAGTGCCGGGAGCGGATCGCCGACCTCCCGAACGTCGTCTTCGATACGACTACGACGCCGGGCGAGAGCATGCGCCGCTCCGACGTCCTCGTCTCGGACTACTCGGGGACGATCACCGAGTGGCTCCACACCGGCCGCCCGCTCGTTCAGTTGACCGATATCGACGCGCCGGACCGCGAGGTACCCGAAATCGGCACCACGACCGACGCGCTCGACCTCGCGCTCGTCGACGACCTGTACCGGAACGGCGAGTCCGCGGCCGCGACGCGCCGACGCGAGTCGTGGCTCGAGTCCCTCGAAATTCCGATGGACGGTCGGGCCGGCGAACGCGCCGCCAGGGAGGTGTGTAAATGCAGAGCGTGATTCTGGCGGCGGGCGAGGGCCGGCGCATGGGCCGGCACACCGACGACGTCCCGAAGGCGTTCCTCGAGTTCGACGGCCGGACGCTGTACGACCGACAGCGCGCCCTGCTCGAGCCGCACGTCGACGGCACGAGCGTCGTGTTGGGCTATCGCCACGAGACCGTCCTCGAGCGGTACGATCCCGCCGATCCGATCGTCCTCGAGGGGTGGGACCGCTACGAGAACGCCGCCTCGCTGCTCCTCGCGCTCGAGCGCATCGACGACGACCTGCTGGTGCTCAACGGCGACGTGCTCGTCGACGAGCGGGAAGTCGGGCGATTGACGGAAGCGTTCGAGGCCCTCAGCCGCCGCCTCAACCTCGTCGGATGTATCCCGGGAATCCAGAGCGCGGAGACGGCGATCCGCTGGGACGAGACGGGACGCGTGTCGGCCTACGGCCTCATCGAGGGCCACCAGCACGCCGGGTTCGGGATCGTGAGCCGCGACCACCGGACGGCGGCGATGCAGGTCCTGCGAGAGCGACTCGACGACTGGTATCCGTGCATCTACCCCCGGACGCCGACCCGACCGCTGTTGATCCCGGCCGAACGACACGTGGAAGTCAATCGACCGGCCGACCTCGAGCGGGCGCGTGCGTGGCTCGACTCCGAGCGGATCCGGTCCGCGTGATACCGTTCCGAGCGGATCCAGTCCGCTGTGATACCGCGCGCTACCGACGGTCGACGGTCGTTGGACTACCGGCACCGTTCGGACTACCCACCTATCCGCCACGGAGATACTCGGTGTTCGGCGACAGTTCGAAGGAGAGACCGGTGTCAGACGCCGAAACCACAATGTTGATGGCCGCTGGCTGTTGGAACCCGGTAGATGGAGATCATCGGCCATCGTGGCTGTGCAGAGCAGCGTCCGGAGAATACCCTCCTCGCGATCCGCGACGCCGCCCGTCGACTCCCCGCGGTCGAGGTCGACGTCCGGCGGTGCGGATCGGGCGAACTGGTGGCGTTTCACGACGAGACCCTCGAGCGCGTCACCGACGCGTCGGGGCGGGTCGACGAGACGCCGTGGGCCGACCTCCGCGACCTGACCGTCCTCGAGTCGGCCGAATCGATTCCCCGCCTCGAGGCGGTCCTGCGGGCCGTCCCGGACGACGTCACCGTCCAGCTCGAACTGAAAGAACGGGGGATCGCGTCGGATACGCTGCAGTTGGCGATGACGGCCGGCGCCGACGTCCGCGTCTCGTCGTTTCTCCCGGACGCGCTCGCCGAAATCGAGACGGACTACCTCGACGTTCCCAACGGCCTGCTCTTCGGCGACGAAGCCGACGCGAACCTCTCTCGAGCCGCCGACCTCGACTGTACGCACGTGTTCCCCCACTACGACCTCTGTCTCGAGACCGACGTCGTGTCCGCCGCCCGCGAGCGCGGGTTCGACGTCATCGCCTGGAAGGCCGCGCGGACGCCCGAGCACGTTCGAGCGCTCCACGAGGCCGGCGTCGACGGGGTCACCGCGGACCGCTGGGACGTCGCGCCGCCCTCGCTGCAGGCGACGCTCGAGGCGGAGCGGTCGGAGCGGCCGAAACGGTCATCGCGAGCGGAGTAGCGCACAGCGCCGCGAGCGCGAGCATTCGTACGAAAACCGATGAAATAGCGCGGGAGCCGTCGGCCGCTACCCGCACAGGTCCTCGAGCGTCTCGCCGATCGCCGCGAGGTACGCCTCGGGTTCGTACCCGAGGCGGCCGATCCAGACGTCCTGGTAGGAGGGGTGCAGAATCGGCACGAGGGTCGTCTCGAGTCGCTCGCAGCGGACGGGCTCGAGGACGGTCTCGATGAATCTCTCGAGCTCCCGGTCTTCGGCCGCGAGCACGCTCGTCGTCGCGTGTTTCCCGGTCGCCAGCACCACGTCGGGATCGATCGTCTCGATCTCGGTCAGCAGGTGCGTTCGGCAGTTCGTCCGCTCCTCGGGGGTCGGCTCGCGATTGCTGGTCGGATCGTCCGGATCGGCGGGAAAACACTTCACCGCGTTCGTGTAGTAGGCGTCGTCGCCGTAGTCGACCCGCTCGAGCATGCGGCGGATGCGCCGGCCCGAGTGTCGGGAGGTGTAGGCCTTCCCGGTCCAGTTGCCGCCCTGCCAGCGGTCGGCCTCGGGGATGCCGGCGCCGGGCGCTTCGCCGACCACGAGGACGCTCGCGTCGAGGGGACCGGTGCCCCACGAGATACACTCTCGATGCTCGACCAGCGCCGGACAGCGCTGGCAATTCGGTTGGAGGACGTTTCGCGTCGTCGGGAACGGCGGCTCTCGAGGGGGCGTCGAGTCGGATTCGGAGGGCGACGGAGACACACGAGACCGGACGGCCTCGAGGGAGTTAGGTCGCTCGGCGTCGCGTCGGACGTGAGGGGACAGGTTTACCTCCCCCCGGTTGCTTTCAACCGGCAATGGCATCGGCTACCCCGGAACTCCTCACGGAACTGCTCCCGCTCGTTATCTACGCGGTCGCCGGCGGCCTCCTGACCGCCGGCGGCCTCGCCGCCGAGTACGCGAGCCTCCAGCACCTCGGCGCCGGCGAGGCGATGGTGGGCGCGTGGCTCGCCGCGATCGGCTGCGTGATGCTCTACGCCGCGTACAGCATCGGCTACCGGAAGGTCCTCGCGCAGTTCGCCACCGTCGCACAGTAACCGACGGCTCCGAATCCGCTGGTTCTCCCGTGGCGCCTCGAGTCGACAGTTGCGACGCCCGGCGGACCGATTCCCCTTTACTCCCGGAGTGAGATTGCACCCGTATGAGCAGATTCGACGAGGTCGACGACCAGTACGATCCCCACGCCCTCGAGGGGCGGGTCTTCGACTACTGGGACGACGTCGACGCCTACGAAAAGACGGTCGAGCACCGATCGGACGGCGAATCCTACTTCTTCGTCGACGGGCCGCCGTACACGTCCGGCTCGGCGCACATGGGAACCACATGGAACAAGTCGCTGAAGGACGTCTACCTCCGGTTCCACCGGATGCAGGGGTACGACGTCACCGACCGGCCGGGGTACGACATGCACGGCCTGCCCATCGAGACCCGCGTCGAGGAGCGGCTGGGCTTCGAAAACAAGCAGGACATCGAGGAGTTCGGCGAGGAGAACTTCATCCAGGAGTGCAAGGACTACGCCGACGAGCAACTCGAGGGCCTGCAAGCGGACTTCCAGGACTTCGGCGTCTGGATGGACTGGGACGACCCCTACCGGACCGTCAGCCCCGAGTACATGGAGGCCGCCTGGTGGGGCTTCGAGAAGGCCGCCGAGCGCGGCTTAGTCGAGAAGGGCCACCGCTCGATCTCGCAGTGTCCCCGCTGCGAGACCGCCATCGCGAACAACGAGGTCGAGTACGAGGACGTCGAGGACCCCTCGATCTACGTCAAATTCGACCTCGCCGAGCGCGAGGGCTCGATCGTCATCTGGACGACGACGCCGTGGACGATTCCGGCGAACACCTTCGTCGCCGTCGACGAGGAGGGTGACTACGTCGGCGTCCGCGCCGAGAAGGATGGTGAGGAAGAACTGCTGTACGTCGCCGAGGCCAAACACGAGGAAGTCCTGCGGGAGGGCCGCTACGAGGAGTACGAGGTCGTCGAAGAGCTGACCGGCGACGAGCTGCTCGGCTGGTCCTACGACCACCCGCTCGCCGAGGAGGTCCCCGAGCATCCCGACCACGAGGGCGCACGCGAAGTGTATGCGGCCGACTACGTCGACACTGAGGGCGACGGCACCGGCCTCGTCCACTCCGCACCCGGTCACGGTGAAGTCGACTTCGAGCGCGGCCGGGAACTGGGCTTCCCGATCTTCTGTCCGGTCGGCGGCGACGGCGTCTATACGGCAGAAGCGGGCAAGTACGAGGGGCAGTTCGTCAAGGACGCCGACGACGAGATCACGGCCGACCTCGAGGACAACGGCGCGCTGCTCGCCTCGGGCACCGTCCAGCACAGCTACGGCCACTGCTGGCGCTGTGACACGGGCATCCTCCAGATCGTCACCGACCAGTGGTTCATCACGATCACCGACGTGAAGGACGAACTCCTCGAGAACATCGAGGACAGCGAGTGGCACCCCGACTGGGCCCGCGACAACCGCTTCCGGGACTTCGTCGAGGAGGCCCCCGACTGGAACGTCTCCCGGCAGCGCTACTGGGGCATCCCGCTACCCGTCTGGACCCCGGAAGAGAGGGACGACGACGAGGACAGAATCGTCGTCGGCGACCGCGAGGAACTCGCCGAACGCGTCGATCAGGAGATCGATCCCGAAACCGTCGACCTTCACAAGGACACGGTCGACGATCTCACCATCACCGAGGATGGAACCACGTACACGCGCGTGCCCGACGTCTTCGACGTCTGGCTCGACTCCTCCGTCGCCACGTGGGGGACGCTGAACTACCCCGCGGACGACAGCCGGTTCGACGAACTCTGGCCCGCCGACTTCATCCTCGAGGCCCACGACCAGACCCGGGGCTGGTTCTGGTCCCAGCTGGGAATGGGGACCGCCGCGCTCGGCGAGAGCCCGTACAAGGAGGTCCTCATGCACGGCCACGCGCTCATGCCCGACGGCCGCGCGATGAGCAAGTCCAAGGACATCCTGATCGACCCCCACGAGGCCATCGACCGCCACGGCCGGGACGTCATGCGCATGTTCCTGCTCTCGAACAACCCGCAGGGCGACGACATGCGCTTCTCCTGGGACGGGATGCAGACGATGGAGAACCACCTCCGGACGCTGTGGAACGTCTTCCGGTTCCCGCTGCCGTACATGCGGCTGGACGACTTCGACCCGCAGGAGACGACGCTCGAGGACGTCGACGACGACCTCGAACTCATCGACGAGTGGGTGCTCGCCCGCCTCCAGTCCACGAAGGCCGAGATGACCGACCACTTCGAGGACCGCCGGCAGGACCGCGCGCTCGACGCCCTGATCGAGTTCGTCGTCGAGGACGTCTCCCGGTTCTACGTGCAGGCGGTCCGCGAGCGCATGTGGGCCGAAGAGGACAGCGGCTCCAAACGGGCCGCGTACGCGACGATCTACCGCGTCCTGCGGGAGAGCGTCGCCCTGCTCGCGCCCTACGCCCCGTTCATCAGCGAGGAGATCTACGGGACGCTGACCGGCGACGAGGGTCATCCGACGGTCCACATGGAGGACTGGCCCGCGGTCGACGAGTACTGGGAGGACGAGCAACTCGAGGACGACGTCGCCTTCCTGCGAGCGATCGAGGAGGCCGGCGCGAACGCCCGCCAGCAGGCCGGTCGGAAACTGCGCTGGCCCGTCCCGCGGGTCGTCGTCGCCGCCGACGACCAGCGCGTCGTCGAGGCCGTCGAGCGCCACACCCCGCTGCTCGAGGACCGGCTCAACGCCCGCGAGATCGAACTGGTCTCGCCCGACGACCGTTGGGGCGAACTCCAGTACAGCGCCGAGGCCGACATGAGCGAACTCGGGCCGGCCTTCGGCGACCGCGCCGGCCAGGTCATGAACGCGCTCAACGAGGCCCGGATCGACGAGTCGAGCCTCGAGGCCATCGAGGACGGCGTCGGCGACGTGCTCGAGGACGACGAATCCATCACGGAGGAGATGGTCTCGTTCGTCACGCAGACCCCCGAGGGCGTCGCGGGCACCGCGTTCGGCCTCGACGGCGACGACCGCGGCGTCGCCTACGTCGACGCCTCGCTGACCGACGACATCGAGAGCGAGGGCTACGCCCGCGAGGTCATCCGCCGCGTCCAGGAGATGCGCAAGGACCTCGATCTCGACGTCGAGGAACGCATCGCGCTGGATCTCGCGATCGACGACGACCGCGTCGCCACGCTGGTCGCCGAGCGCGAGGACCTCATCCGCGAGGAGGTCCGCGCCGACGAGATTGGATCGCTCGAGGGCGAGGGTCACCGCAAGGAGTGGGACGTCGAGGGCGTGTCGATGGAGATCGGAATCGAACCGCTCGCGGCTGCTGAGGCGTCTGACTAGTCGCCGCCGAGCGGCGCGAGGGCTGAGCGAATGCGAAGCCCTCGGAAGCGAATAGCGCGGGATCGAAGGTCCCGCGGACCATGCGAACGGGCAGAGCGCGGCGCTATGCGCCGCGACTGTCGGGACGGCTTCGCCGTCCCGCAGCGCCCGTGAACAGACGGTGAACGACGTGAGCCGTGAGCAGCACGAGGCGTTTTTTGGTTCGGATTTTTCGGAGCGGTGAGCGGATGCGCGGCGCGTAGCGCCGCGGAATGCGAACGGTGAAACCGCGAGCACAGGAGAGAACCCGACGAGAAAACGGTGGATGCCGAGATCGGGACCGAACCGCTGGCGACGGCTGAAGCGTCGGCGTAGTCCAACCCGCGATCCCCCGATCACCGTTTCGCTTCGCGTGTCTATCTGTTCTCAGTGACACTAAGAATGCCATAAAAGTCTTAGTTCTTGACTCGACAGAGACGGGTAGTGACATCCCGGTTCGCCGTTCTCCTGACTGTCTGTCTGCTGATCGGAACCGTTCCGGCCGGTGTCGTCGGCGCTGGCAGCGGTGGCGCCGGCGTTCCGGTGACGACCGACCGCGAAGTCGCCGTGAGCGCGCCGTCGCCGTCGATTTCGACCGACGCCCGCGGCGGTTCGACCACGATGGCCGACGCCGACGACGTCATGCACCGGACGACCGAACTCCGCCACCTCCCCGATCGACCGGGCGAGTTCGAGGCCGAGATGACCTTCGAGATCCCGGAGCCGATGTCGGCTCTCGAGATCGAACTCGATTCCGAAGCCGACGTCCGGTCGACCATGGGCTTCGAGGCGACCGAGAAAGGCACCTACAAGTGGACCGAGGAGACCGACGCGCCGTCGATCCGGTTCCGAATGCCCGCCGATCGGCGCGGCGATGGCGCCCGCGACGGTGAGGAGTCCCCGGCGGCGGGGACAATGACCGACGCCGCGGCCGGGGGCGGCGGCTACACCTTCGTCGACACCGGCGAGTGGGGCATCGTACAGGTTCCCGACGTCGGGATCACCTTTCGCCGGGACAGCTCCGTCGAGATCGGCATCGAACGGACGGTCACCGTCGACGGCCCCGGCGCCGCCGGCACCAGTATCGCCGTCTTCGGCCCGGTAACCGAGTACGAGCGGGCCGTCGACGGAGGGACGGTCACGCTGGCCGTTCCCGACGCCGCCGACCTGCGGGAGCGACCGGCCGACATCCTCGAGTCGATCGCCGACGCGGACGAGCGCCTCGACGTCGGGTCGCGGGAGAAAGAGATGCTGTTCGTCGCCGCGCCGACCGACGTCGACTGGGGCCCCCGCGGCATCCAGTACGGCGAGTCGGACGCGTGGGTCGCCGCCGACGCCCCGCTCGACGAGGCGTCGAACGTCTGGCTCCACGAGTACGTCCACGTCCGGCAGGGGTTCGCCGACCGCGACGTCGCGAGCGACGCCCGGTGGCTCGTCGAGGGCGGCGCCGAGTACTACGCCGCCCTGCTCGCCTACGAGCAGGGGCGGATCTCGTTCACCGAGTTCCGGGACGAACTCGAGCGCGGCGAGCGCTCGCCGTACGCCGACGGCGCCCTCGCCGATCGGACGACGTGGAGCGATCCCGACACCGACTACGTCAAGGGGCCGCTGGTCTACGGCGACCTCGATCGGCGACTCCGAGCGGCGACCGACGGCGACCGGCGCATGGACGACGTCCTCCGGCAGTTGAACGCGCAGAACAGCCGGGTGACGGCCGCCGATTTCCTCGCGGCGCTCGAGGAGATGGGCGGAACGGGCGTGCGGGACGCCGCCGAGACGTACACGCGAACGACGGCGACGCCCGACGCGTGGAGCCAACTCGAACACCGCGCGGCGTTCGACCAGCCGCGGGCGGCGATCGAGTACGGCCTCGGCCCGGCGCCGCTCGAGGTCGCCGGGCAGGAGTGGGAGCGCTGGGATCGCGACGACCTCGCGGGTCCCGCCGCCGACGTCGGCCGGGGCGACGTCCTGGCCGTGCCGGTCGGCCAACGGGTCGCGGTCCCCGTCGCGATGGCGAACGACGACGACCGCGCGGGCACCGCCGACGCGTCCCTGCAGGTCGACGGCGACATCGTCGACGCCGATCGACGCGTCCTCGAGGCCGGCGCGACCGCGACGACGGTGCTCTCGTGGACGCCGACCGATCCCGGCGTCTACGACGTCCGGGTCGGAACGGACCGCCTGACCGTGTTCGTCCGATCGACGCCGAGCCTGACCGTCACCGACCTGCAGGCCGCCCCCGACAGCGTCGCTCCCGGCGACCCGGTGACGGTCACCGCGACGGTCGCGACCGCCGACCCGTTCCCCGCCGCGGGCGCGCTCCGGATCCGGACGGCCGAGGAGACGACGATCGCGGAACCGATCGCGCTCGCACCCGGCGAGACCGGGAGCGTCGAGGCGACGATATCCTTCGCGGGCGACGGCAGGCACGAGATCGGCGTCAGCGACCGGTCGACGACGGTCCGCGTCGGCGGAATCGGGTCGAACCTCGAGTCGATGCCCGGGTTCGGCGTCGCCGCCGGGGCCGTCGCGATCGGCCTCGTCGTCGCGATCGCAGCGGTCGGTCGGCGGCGCCGACGCTGAACCGTCCCGAGCCGAAAATCAGAGCCGTTCCGCGAGCGTCGGCGCGACCGAAACGGCCGTCGACTGGCGCTCGATCGTATCGGTGCCGTAGATCGCCTCGACGCCCGCGTTCGAGAGCTTCGTGACGGCGTTGCGCGCGAGCAGCGGGTGAACGCAGGTGACGAACACCCGGCCGACGCCGCGATCCCGGAGGACGCCGACGGCCTCGCTCATGGTCGACCCCGTCGCGATGATGTCGTCGGTGACGACGACGTCGCGGCCGTCCACGTCGACGTCGCTGGGGCTGATCTCGACCTCGGTCCCGGAGTGGCGTGTCTTCTCGAAGTAGTCCGTCTCGCCGTCGCCGTAGGCGTCCCGGACCGTCTCCGCGAGGGCGATCGCGCCCGCATCGGGCGAGAGGAAGACCGGATCCTCGAGGACATCGGGCAACGGCTCGGCCAGTCGGCCGGCCGCGTCGACGGCCGTCGCCGTAGGCTCGAAGAAGTCACAGATGGCGTCCTCGTGAGGGTTGACCGTCAGCACGCGGTCGGCGCCGGTCGAGACGGCGCGGGCGACGGCGCGGGCGGAGACGGGGTGGCCCGCCTCGAAGGCCTCGTCCTGGCGGGCGTAGCCCATGTACGGCAGGACGGTGACGACCTCCTCGGCGCCGGCTTCTCGGACGGCGTCTTGTAGCAAGAGGAGTTCGAGGTGCGCGTCGCTCGAGACGGTCGAGGCGACGACGACGGCCCGGTCGTCGTCGAAATCGGGGACGGCCGCGAGCCGTTCGCCGTCGGGAAACCGGTCGTACTCGACGGCGGCGAGCGATACCTCGAGTTCGTCCGCGAGGGCGGCGGCCAGCGCCTGGGAGGCGGAGCCGCCGACGATCGTGGTCATACTCGAGGGGAGAGCGCGGGGGCTAAACCCGTTTTCGTTCTCGTCGTCGACGCCGTTCGTTCTCGCCGTCGATCGCACTCGGGATCGAAGGAATCGACAGCGGGAGCGTCCCCGATAGTCGGGACCGCAGGAGCGCCACCGATCGTCGGAACCGCGGGAGCGTCACCGGTCGCCGAAAATCACGCGTCTGCGTCGCCGGTGCCACACGGCCCGCCGTCGGTATTGCCGTGGATCGTCAGCGTTCCATCGCCGTTGATTCGGACCAGCAGGTTGAGACAGTCCGGTTCGTTCCACTTGGCCGGCGTGACCTGAACCAGCGATTCGCTGTCGAGGCGCGCCGTCACGCGGAAGTTGCCCGGATCGGTCGGCCACTCGCGCTCGAGGGTCGCCTCCTCGTTGGTCGCCAGGTCCACGGTCTCCCACGACTCGATCTCGCGGTCGAACTCGACGAGCACGTCGACCGTGCGGGCGGACTCGTTCGAGTTGTCGACGGTGATATCCCCGAGGATGGTTCCCTCGAGGTCCGTCGTGCTCTCGGTCTCGGTCTCCTCGGGTTCGTCCTCGTTCTCCGCATCGTCACCGTTTCCGCCGTCGTCGCCGTTGCCGTTTCCGTCGTCGCTCGAACAGCCGGCGAGGCCCCCCGCGAGGGCGGTGCCGGAGACGGCCAGCAGTCGGCGGCGTGGTAGATCGCTCGAAGGTAGATCACTCATATAAGAAACAGAGAGTATTCGCGGTAGTTAAACGTTCGTCAGACATCGCGCTCGCGGCCCGGTGCTCGCGGCCGCCGTGACCGCACGGCTGACGGTGACGTCTCGACTCGCCGCGACCGCTCTCACTCGGCGGCGGGCACCGCGAGTCCGGTCACGTCGCCGACGCCGAGAGTTTGGGAGCGCCACGGGCCGGTCCCGTCGTCCGGCGTGGCCGAGAGGAATCGGCCCCGCTCGGTGACGGCGTAGACCGTGCTGGCGTAGCCGATTCCGACGATGGCAGCGCTCGAGCGGTCGTGCTCGCCCCACCGGTCGCCGTCGGCGTCGTAGGCGTAGACCGTCTCCCCCGACACTGCGTGCGCTCGTCGCAGCCGTCCGCGCTCGCTACGCGGGTCCGCGGCGACCGTCTCGAATCCGCCCTCGAGGGCCTCCATCCAGCCGTTGCCGAGTTTGTAGAGGCCCTCGGCGGTGGCGGCGAGCGGGACGCCGGCCGCGGAGACGTCCCTCACGTCCGTCAGTCCGGCGTGATCGAGGGCGCCGTCGTGGACGCGGTAGACGCCGCCGTCGGTGCCGACGAGGTCGCCGTCGATCGCCCGGACCGTTGCGACGCCGTCGCTTTCCAGCAAGGTCCACTCGCCGTCCGAACTGGCGGCCGACTCGAGGCGAGCGACGTCGCCGTCCGGGCCGGCGGCGATCAGTCCCGACTCGTCAGCGCCGACGGCGACGGCGGGGCCGAATCCGGTGTCGGCGAACGCCGCATCGTCGGTCCCGGCGGCGTCGGGGTCGCGCTCGAGGTCCAGCACGCGGACGTCCTCGTCGGTCGCGATCGCGACGGTCCCCTCGGTCGCCGCGATGTCGCGGGCGTTACAGCGGTCACAGAGGCCGAACTCGCCGACGGCCTCGTCGGCGACCCGGACGCGGACGACGCCGATCGAACTGGCGACGTAGACCTCGAGGGCGCCCTCCCGGTCGCCGTAGACGCGTTTCTCCTCGATCGAATCCATACGTGGAGGGTCGGGACCGCGCGCCGAAAGGGTTCCGTCTGCTCCGGAATCCCTTTGAGGTGTCCGGTCGGACTAGCGACCGATGCAAGTGTTCGGATCGAGCGGGACGCGCGGCGTCGCCAACGAAGAGCTGACGCCCGAATTCGTCCTTCGAGTCGCGAAGGCGGCCGGTACGGCCTGGGGAGTCGACCGGGTGGGGATCGCGCGCGACACGCGGTACACCGGCCGGATGTTGGCCGACGCGGCCGCCAGCGGGCTCGCGAGTACGGGTACGGACGTCGACCGGCTCGGGATCGTTCCCACGCCGGGCGCACAAGCCTACGCCGACCGGGAACGGATCCCCGTCATAGTGATCACGGCCTCGCACAACCCGCCCCAGTACAACGGCGTCAAACTCGTCGGCAGCGACGGGATCGAACTCGCGGTCTCGGACCTCGAGGAGATCGAGCAAGTGCTGCTCGCGGAGGGGTTCGACGTGGCTCCGTGGAACCGGACCGGCCGCGTTCGCGAGGTCGAGGGCGTCAGGGCGACCTACGTCGACGAACTGCTCGCGGCGGCCGAAAGCGAGGCCGTCGCCGACGCCGACCTCACCGTCGCGCTCGATCCGGGCCACGGCGCCGGCGCGCTCACCAGCCCCGAGTTCTTCCGCGAACTGGGCTGTCGCGTCGTCACCGTCAACGGCCAGCCCGACGGCCACTTCCCCGGTCGCGATCCGGAACCCGTCCCCGAGAACCTCGAGGATCTCGGGCAACTGGTCCGGGCCACGGACGCCGACGTCGGGATCGCCCACGACGGCGACGCCGACCGCGCCATCTTCTACGACGAGACCGGCGAGTACGTCGAGGGCGACGCCGCGCTGGCGGCCCTCGCCGCGGCCGAACTCGAGGCCGGCGACACCACCGTCTCGGCGGTCAACGTCTCCCAACGGCTGGTCGACGTGGTAAACGAGGTCGGCGCCGACCTCGAACTCACCCCCATCGGCTCGACGAACATCATCACCCGGATCGAGGAACTCGAGGCCAACGGCCAGCGCGTCCCGATCGCCGGCGAGGGCAACGGGGGGATCTTCTTCCCGGCCTACCGGCTGACCCGGGACGGCGCATTCACCGCCGCGCGGTTCCTCGAACTCGTCGCCCGGCGACCGGTCAGCGAGATCGTCGCCCCTTACGACGACTACGCGAACGTTCGTCACAACATCGAGTACGAGTCGACGGCCGAACGCGACGCGATGTTAGACGCCGCGGCGAACCACGCACACGCCGCCGACGCCGAACTCAACACGCGCGACGGCTACCGGCTGGACCACGGCGACGCGTGGGTGCTCGCCCGCCCCTCCGGCACCGAACCGCTCGTCCGCATCTACGCCGAGGCCCGCAACGCCGACCGCGCCCGCGAACTCGCTGACGAGATGTACGAGACGCTGGCCGAGGCGAAGGCCGAGGCCTGAGTCGGCCGTCCGTCGAGGTCTGATTCGGACGCCCGTCAGTCGTTTTCGAACGCTATTTCGATCGCTCAGATACCGCGCCAGGTACTGAATCGCTATTTCGGAACGGATCAAGCCGTGCGCGGTGGCGCGCGCTGTCGGCCGGCGATAGCGCGCGAGGGATGAGCGAACGAGCTTGCGAGTGAGCGAATCGGCTGGGGAGGGCGTGGCGACTCCCCGTTGCCAGTGTGAGCGGATCGTTCGAATCACCCGTTCTACTCGAGTCAGTCAGATCGCAGTCAGATCCCTCCGAAAACGAGAGTACATTCGACGAGTCGACCGCTCACCCCCGACGACGGTCTCATCACGGCGTTAAGATGCCCGACGAAAATACCGGTTCCTACGATCGAAGTCGCTCGCCGTAGCGCGCGCCGATCCGTTCGGTCGCGAGCAGGAGCTGGTGGGCGACGACGAGCACCACGACGGTGGCGACGATCAGCGCCCCCTCGAGGGGACTCGAGAGCAGGCCGAGAGAGACGATCAGCGTCGTCGCGCAGGCCGGCGGGTGGCGGGTGTCGGTCGCGAGCATCCCGCCCGCGGTCAGCATCGTGGCCGCGACGCCGCTGGCGCCCAGCAGCAGGGCCTCGAGCGAGCCGGGATCGGCCCCGGCCGTGATCGAAGTGGTGACGCCGAGGAGGTGGTAGGCCAGCAGACCGGCGGCGACGCCGATCGCGTGGCCGCCGATCACCCGCCGCGGGGCGGTCGCCTCGCTGTCCTGAAACAGCGCGAGCACGAACGCGGAGGGGCCGAGGCTCGGGAAGAGCAGCGGGAGGCCGGAGAGCCACGCCATCAGGGCCGTCGTCGAGATGAGCAGGCCCGTGTGGAGCGTGGTCCCCGTCCGATCGTCCATGGCGGACGATTCGTGAGACGGGCGAAAAACCCGACGGTTCGACAGTTGTCAACTTCTCGAGTGTCTCGAGCGCTAATTCGGGACGATCGGTCGGTTTCCGAGGGACGGACCGAGAACGTGGAGGGCAGCGGACGGCGGCGATCAGGGAACGATCGTCACCGGCACCGACGCGCGCCGCGTGACCGCCTCCGCGACGCTCCCCAGCAGCATCCGGGAGACGCCGGATCGGCCCTCGCTGCCCATCACGATCCCGTCGACGCCCGCCTCGTCGGCGTACTCGAGGATCGCGTCGGCCGACGTCCCCTCGACGACGACCGTCTCGACGGTCCGGTCGTACTCGGCGGCGATCGACCGCACGTCGGCGAAGAAGTCGGGTTCGGTCGCGTCGGCGTCGTCGGACGTCACCGGCTGGCCGCCGCCGTACCCCGCCTCGAGGTCGTCGATGGCGTGGATCACGGTGATCTCGTCGTCCGGGAAGACGGCGAGCGCGTGCTCGAGCGCCGCTCGCGCCCGTTCGGAGTCGTCCATCGGAACGAGCAGGTGTCTGGTCATACCGGCCCTACGACGGACGGCGCCTTCAGTCGTGGCCTCGAGGACGGGGGCTCGAGGACGGGCCCGAGCCGCCGGTTCGTCTCGCGGCGAGGACGCCACGGAATCGACGCGATCGACGGGAGACGCACTCGGAACCGAAGCTGTGCGCACACTTTTCCGACACACCATTGAGAACAACGGCATGAACGCGGACGAGCCCGGGATCGACGAGGAAGAACGGATCGACGAGGCGGTGAGTCGGAGCGATCTCGTTCACGAGCGGCTTCGCGAGTCGCCGATCAAACGGTGGGTGATGCTCGACGGGAACCGGTACGCGATCGCGGGACTGTTCTCGCTCGTCGTCTTCGCCGCGTGTGCCGCCATCGGCTTCGCGGGGTACATTCCGGTCACCGACCCCGGCACCGCGACGACGCTCGTCGCGGCCATCGTCGGTGGGACCCTCCCCTTCATCACCATCGTGCTCGCGATCAACCAGCTGGTCCTCTCGCAGGAACTGGGCTGGCCGGGCGACCTCTCGGATCGGTTCGAGGCGATGGCGACCTTCCGCCGGGAGATCGAATCCCTGACGGAAACGGCGGTCAGCCCGGCCGCACCCGCAGACTTCCTGCAACTCGTCGTCGACACCGTCGTCGAACGGACCGAGCGGCTGGAGACGGTCGCCGATCGAATGACGGATCCGGACCGCGCCGCCGTCATCAGGGAGTTCGTCGAGGCGGTCGAGACCGAGGGCGAACTCGTCTCCGCCTCGCTCGAGGACTCGGACTTCGGCACCTTCGAGACGCTGTCGGCGGTGCTCGGCCACTTCAACGGGGCGCACTTGTACGCGGCCCGGCAGATCCGGGCCCACTACGCCGACGCGCTCTCGGACGACGACCTCGAGACGCTCGACGCGATCGTCGAGTTGCTCGGCCAGCTCGCGATCGCTCGCCAGACGTTCAAGACGCTGTACATGCAGTACGAACTCGCGCACCTCTCGAAGGTGCTGCTGGTCGTCGGCTTTCCGACGCTGCTCGGCGGCGGAATCTTCCTGATGACGTACTCGATGATCATCGAGGCCGTCGGAACGCCCGCAGTGCTCGTGCTCGTCGTCAGCGGCGTCGTCACCTTCGTCTTCCTCCCGTTTACGGTCTTGCTGGTCTACACGTTCCGGATCGCCTCGATCGCGTCCCGAACGGCCGACTTCGGCCCGTTCGTTCCGCGCGTGGACTTCGAAGACGAAGCGGGCCTCGAGGAGAGCGAGGAGTGACCCGATCGGAAGAGATTCCGCGAGTTGAACGGTTCGTCCGTGGAAATCGAGACGGAAGCGACCGGTTCGATCGTGCTAGTTAATAGCACGACCTCCCCAGCCGATTCGCTCACATCGTCCGCGAATTTCCCGGCGTGTTCGACGAGGGGTGTGAATGTCGCGATATTCAGGGGAAAAATGACCCTCATATCAGGTCTCTATCACTGAGGAAACGGGGCTACCGCGGACGTGGTTCAGCAACCATAACTAATTGGAGTGATTTTCGGTAAGCGATGAAGTCTCTCACTGACGTCTTCTCAGATATCGGCGGGCGGCGCGCCATCTTGGGTCTCGGAAGTGTCTATATCGTACTGAGTGTCGTGTGGCCGTTCGTGAGACGTCCGCGACGGTCACCACTCGAGGAGGAACTGATCGTGTCCATCCTGGTCGGCGGGGCTGGACTCATCCTCTTCTATTGGGGCTATCGCCTGCCGCAGAGCGATATTCGACCCGAATTCTTCGCTACCGTCGCCAGCTGGTGTTTCCGCGCAGTCGGAGTAATGGTCGGTATCCTCGTCTTCATCGGTCTCGTCGCTCATTTGAACGATCCAGCCCACAACTTTCTCATCCTGCCGGCGCTCGCTGCCGTCGCCGGCGTTGGCGCTGGTAGGCACGAAGCGCGAGCCAAAACGCGCACGTATACGCTCGAGCAGCGTAACCAGGAGCTACAGCAGACACAGTCGGAACTCGAAGAAACCGTCACCCGACTCGAAGAATCCGAGCAGCGCTACCGCACGCTCGCGGAGAACTTTCCGAACGGAGCGGTCGGGTTGCTGGACGACGAGCTGCGGTATACACTCGTTGCAGGGCAGGGCTTCGAGAAGGTCGACTTGAGCGCCGCTGATCTTCACGGTGAACGGGTACAGGACATCTACTCGGATGATATCTTACAGGTCATCGAACCGAACTACCGGACGACACTCGACGGAGAGCCGACCAAATTCGAGCAGGAGATTCAGGGACGAACGTTCGAGTTCCGCACACACCCGCTGACCGACGAGGACGGCGACGTCTACGCCATCTTAGCGATGACTCAGGACATCACCGAGCGCAAGCAGTACGAGGCGAAACTCGAACAGTTGGTCGCCGACCTCGAGGAATCGAACGAGCGCCTGGAGCAATTCGCCTACGCCGCCTCGCACGACCTGCAAGAACCGCTGCGGATGGTTTCTACCTACCTCCAGCTCATCGAACGCCGATACGGGGACGAACTCGACGAGGAGGGGGAGGAACTCTTCGAGTACGCCGTGGACGGAGCCGAGCGAATGCGCTCGATGATCGACGGCCTGCTCCAGTATTCCCGAATCGAGACGATGGGCGACGAGTTCGAACCGGTCGATCTCGATGCCGTTTTCGACGACGTATCTGAGGACTTACGGATGAAGATCGAAGATAGCGGGGCCGAGATAACCGTCGATCGGCTTCCTCGTGTTATCGGGGACGAAAACCAGTTGCGCCAGGTGTTCCAGAATCTGTTGTCGAACGCGATCAAATTCAGCGGTGAGGAGCCGCCGCGGATACAGGTCTCCGCCGAACGGAACGGCGAAGAGTGGATCGTCTCTGTCGCCGACCAGGGAATCGGCATCGACCCCGACGATCACGAACAGATATTCGAGGTCTTCGAGGGGTTGCACGGCGGCGAGGACTATGCAGGCACGGGAATCGGCCTCGCAGTTTGTAACCGTATCATCGAACGTCACGATGGGGAGATATGGGTCGAGTCCGAACCTGGTGAAGGATCGACGTTCTCGTTTACGCTCCCAGCAGTGACTGAGTCCGCTCCGTAGCGTCCCGATACTGATCATTCGCGGGACGAACAGCGGGCCGAAGAATGAGTTCGGTAAGACTCGCTGCGTGTTTCGTCTTCAGACCGGATCTTCGACCTCGAGCGCCGCCTCGAGGGCCTCCCGCTCGGTCCGCATGGCCTCGAGTTCGGCGGCGACCCGGCCGTCGGCCAGCCGCTCGCGTTCGTCGGCGGAGAGCTGGGCGACCGCCTGCGCCGCGGTCTGAAGCTGGTCGTACTCGAAGCCGGGATCGGTCGTGAGCCGCCGGATCGACCGCAGCGTCGCGACGACCTCCTCGTCGGCGACGCGGGCGACGAAGGGGCGGAGTTCGCGGATCCGGCGCCGGAGGACTCCCGCTCGCCCCGGCGGCCACGGGATCGTCAGCGGCGCGGCGTCGATTCCGTCGAGGAACGTCTGCTGGGTCGCCACCCGCCGCTTGAGTTCGTCCGCGCTGTCGACGTAGTGCTCGAGTTTCGACCGGGAGTAGTCGGCGTACTCGAGCAGTTCCGGGATGGTGTACTCGCCGGCCGGATCCTCGCGGACGTAGGCGGCCAGATCGTCCGGCGGCTGGGTGTAGTCGACGAAGGGGTACCAGCGACTCCGTTCGAGCAGGTCGAACACCTCGCGCGCGGAGGCCTCGAGACGGTACTCCTCGAACGCCGCCTCGACGGCCTCGTTGTACGCCGCGATGGGCTCGCGGAGGTCCTCGACCGGCGCCTCGAGGTCGGCGTTCCCGAGTTCGAGCAGGCGCTCGTGGTCGGAGATCTCGCGACCGAGTTCCCGGCGGCGCTTGGCGGCGGCCGTCCGCGCCTCGTCGATCGCCTCGCGGGCGGCCTCGCGCTCGTCGAGCAACTCGGCGTACCGTTCGGCGGGCTCGAGGGCCTCGTGAGCCCGTTCGAAGTCCGCCTCGCTGAGTCGGCGCTTGTCGATCGCGTCGAGCGCCTCCTCGAAGGCCTCCCGCCCTTTCAGCTCGTCGTCCAGGCTCTCGACCAGCGAGTCGAACTGGCCCTCGAGTTCGATGTAGGCCTTGAAGTTCTCCCGGCCGGTACCCGTCGCCCGGTCGACGTAGTCCTCGAGCAGCGTCGTCGCGTCCCGGTAGGCCTCGGCGGCCGCCGTGACCGCGTCGCCGCCGTGGTCCTCGATCCGCGCGTCGGCCCGCTCGAAGCGCTCGCGGGCCGCCTCGAGTGTCTCGAGCGGGGTTCGATCGTCGCCGGAACCGGAGCCGGCGTCGGTGCCGGCGCGGTGGGCGCGTTCGCTCATGGGCTGTCAGTCGTCGTATACTGCGTCGGGATCGAACACCCGTTCGCCGACGTTCTCCCCCTCGATCGTCCGGTAAAAACACGACCGATGGCCGGTGTGACAGGCGCCGCCCTCCTGATCGACCAGATAGAGCAGCGTGTCCGCGTCGCAGTCGACTCGGACCTCCTCGACGTCCTGGACGTGGCCGCTGCTCTGGCCCTTCTGCCAGAGTTCCTCGCGGCTCCGGGAGTAGTAGTGGGCCACCCCCGTTTCGCGCGTGCGCTCGAGGGCCTCCGGGGAGACGTACGCGAGCATGAGCACCTCGCCGGTCTCCGCGTCCTGTGCCACGCCGGGGACGAGGCCGTCCTCGCCGAAGTCGACCGCAACGTCGTCGTCCATGGCTAGCGGGTTGGTTGGGACGCCGATATGTCTTTTGCCGCGGCGTCGACGTCGGGAAGCCGGCCCAGTGTCCGCCGGTCGGCGAGACGGCGATCCCGGCCTTGCAAACGTCAGCGCGGCGGCTATCCGCCTCGAGGCCGGAGCCGTCGGTGATGAGTTCTCGGAGCCGAACCGACAAGCCAGTCACCTGCCGAGTGTGCGACACGAAAAACGACCACTTCTACACGTACTGCCGAAACTGCCTGCAGACGCTTCCCTCGAGACCGGACTCGAGACGACCGTGAAGGGGTCGACACCGTACGTGGCCGAACGACCCGATCAGGCCTGGCCGTTCAGCGTGATGTAGTTGAGGCCGATGATGCGCTCGTCGGCCTCGAGTTCCTCGCGGGCGGCGTCGGGAATCTCGCTGTCGACGTTGTAGACGGTCAGGGCCTCGCCGCCGATGGTCTCGCGGGCGTTGAACATGCCGGCGATGTTGACGCCGTGCTGGCCCATGACGCTCCCGATGAGGCCGATGACGCCGGGTTCGTCGGTGTTGCGCGTGACGACCATCTTGCCGTGGGGGATGGCGTCGACGCGGTAGCCGTCGACGCGGACGATCCGCGGGTCGTCGCCGGCGAAGAGGGTGCCGTCGACGGAGACCTCGTCGTCGTCGTTGCTGACGGTCACGGAGATCAGGCTCTGGAAGTCCTCGGCCTGTCGAGTCTTGGACTCCGTGACGTCGACGCCACGGTCCTCGGCGATCTGGGGCGCGTTGACGGCGTTGACCTGCCACTCGAGGGGTTCGAAGACGCCCTTCAGGGCGCTGGCGGTGACGAACTCGACGTCCTCGTCGGCGATGTCGCCCTCGTAGACGACCTCGACGTCCTCGATGCGACCCTCGAGCAGCTGGGCCGCGATCTTGCCGGCGGTCTCGGCGATGTCGATGTAGGGCTCGAGGCGCGGGAACGCGCTCTCGTCGATCGACGGCGCGTTCAGGGCGTTCGCGACCGGTTCCCCGGCGAGCGCGGCGCTGACCTGACTGGCCGTCGAGGTGGCGACGTTCTCCTGTGCGGCCTCCGTCGAGGCGCCCAGATGGGGCGTGACGATGATGTCGTCGTGCTCGAGCAGCGGCGAGTCCGGCGACAGCGGTTCCTCGGCGAAGACGTCCAGCGCGGCGCCGGCGAGGGTGCCGTCCTCGACTTTCGCCGCGAGCGCGTCCTCCTGGACGATGCCGCCGCGGCCGACGTTGACGAGGTAGCCGCCCTCGAGGAGGTCGAGTTCCTCGGCGCCGATCATCCCCTCGGTCTCGGGGGTCAGCGGCGTGTGGATCGTCAGGAAGTCCGCGCGCTCGAGGCAGGGTTCGAACTCGACGAGTTCGGCGCCGATGCGCTCGGCGCGCTCCTCGGAGATGTAGGGGTCGAAGGCGACGATGTCCATCCCCAGCGAGTCGAGTTTCTTGGCGACCTCCTGGCCGACCCGTCCGAGGCCGATGACGCCCAGCGTCTTGCCGTCGAGTTCGGCGCCGAGGTAGTCACTCTTGGCCCACTCGCCGTTCTTCAGGCGGATGTGTGCCTGCGGGATCGAGCGGGCGGCCGCGAAGGTCATCGCGACGGTGTGTTCGGCCGCCGCGCGGACGTTGCCCTCTGGAGCGTTAGCGACGATGACGCCCTCGTCGGTGGCGGCCTCGATGTCGATGTTGTCGACGCCGATACCGGCGCGGCCGACGATAACCAGTTCCTCGGCGGCCTCGAGCACCTCGGCCGTGACCTCCGTCCCGGAGCGGACGATCAGCCCGTGGGCGTCCGATACCGCCTCGAGGAGGGCCTCCCCCTCGAGGTCGTAGCCTGTCTCGACGTCGTGGCCGGCGTCTCGGAGCACGTCCAGACCCGCGTCGGCGATCGGGTCCGTGACCAGTACGTTCATGCGCGAGACAATCGGGCGCATCGGGTAAACGCTTCCGTTGTCGACGGGGCTGGCAAAAATTGTCCACAGTGGCCGTGATCGCCGCGTTCGGACGGCGGTCGGCCACGCGATTTCCCGCGAATCGCGAGCGCCCGTCGGGCGCTCGTCGCCGATGACGTTCGAACGAACACCTATATGTGACCCTCGAGGCACAGTTCACCAATGGCAGGACTCGAGCGACTCAGGGTCTACCCAGTCAAGGGACTCGACGGCATCGACCGCGAGGCGGCCGCCGTCCTCGAGGGCGGCACCCTCGCGCGCGACCGGGAGTTCGCCCTGTTTGACGACGAGGGAGAAGTGCTCAACGGGAATCGAACCGACCGCGTTCACGACCTGCGGACCGATTTCGACCCGGAAACCGGCGAACTCGAGATCACGGCACCGGACGGCGAGGTCGTTCGCTTCGACCTCGAGACCGAGGCGGATCGCGGCCGCGCCGAGGGCTGGTTCGGCGACTTCTTCGACGCGGACCTGACGCTCGAGCGCGACCGGGAACTCGGATACGTTGATCGCCGCGAGATGGGGCCGTCGGTGATCAGCACCGCGACGCTCGAGACGGTCGCGGACTGGTTCGACGACGAGGGCATGACCGTCGACGGCGCCCGTCGGCGCCTGCGGGCGAACGTCGAGATCGGCGGCGTCGAGCCGTTCTGGGTGGACCGATTCGTCGGCGCGGACGCACCGACGTTCGAGGTCGGCGGCGTCCGCTTCGAGGGCGTCACCCCCTGCGGTCGCTGCGTCGTTCCCCAGCGCGACCCCGAGACGGGCGAGCCGATCCCCGAGTTCCGGCAGCGATTTATCGAGAAGCGCCGAGAGACGTTTCCGGACTGGGTCGACGAGGAGGCGTTCGACCACTACTACACGGTGATGCTCATCGCTCGAGTGCCGGAATCGGACCGCGGGGCGACGCTTCGCGTCGGAGACCCGGTCGACGTCGTCGACTAACCCCGGCGTTCGGCTGCGCCTCGAGCCGCCATCGAGGCCGCGACGACGAGAAGCAGTCCCCCGGCGAGCACCACGAGCGATCGTCCCCACATCGTCCCGTTCACGTTACGATGAATTACCCTTAAACCTACTCATCAGGAACTCGATCGGCGCTCAGACGGTGATCAGCACCGCTCCGACGACGATCAGCGCCGCGCCCGCGACGACGCCCTTCGTCACCCGCTCGACGTCCCGCAGGAGGACGGCGGCGAAGAGGAGGGTGAAGAACGGCGCGGTCGCCACCAGCGGGTCGACGAGGGCGATCCGACCGCCCTCGAGACCGAGCGCGGCCATCAACGAGAGCATCGCGACCGTGGTCAGGAGGCCGCTGCCGGCGAAGTACCGGTAGGAGGCCCGCGGTCGCTCGAACACGTCGCGGCCGCCGGTCGCGACGACGTAGGCGACCAGCGCGACCAGTCCCGCGGTCTCGTTGAGCGCCACCGCCTCGAGCGCGGAGAGCGGCGTCTCGAGCATGCCGTACCGACGCGTGACGTTCGCGACGGCGAAGGTCGCGGCGGCGGCGATCGGCCACCACAGCTCCCGGGGCTCCCAGCCGCTCAGGTCGCCGCCCCTCGAAACGGTCAACAGGGCGAGGCCGGCCACGAGAACGACGATGCCGACGCCGGTCACCGGCCCCAGCGGTTCGCCGAGCCAGACGAGCGCGATCAGGGTCGCGAACAGCGGTCGGGTGCTGAGAATCGCGCTGTTGAGGCTCGCTCCCACCTTGTCGACGCCGACGAAGATCGTGATCCGCCCCAGCGCCGTGCCGACGATCCCCGCGACGGCGAACACCGCGACGGTCTCGAGAGTCAATCCCGAGAACGCCGCGCGGCCGTAGAGCACGGCGATGGCGAGCCAGTACAGCGAGGAGTCGACGACCACCACCACCAGCGACGCCTGCACGGAGCCGCCGCCGGCGGCCATGCCCCGCTTGTCGAAAATCGGCGTGAACCCCCAGAGGATCGCCGGCAGGAGGGCGAGCGCGAGGACCTCGAGGCCCGTGCTCGAGGCCGTCATCGAGTCGCCTCACCCGGGCGCGTCCGATCGCTCATCGACGAATCTGGGAGGAGACGGCTGGTCAACGTTACGAAGGCGGTTCGATTCCCCGGCTCCCGGCGCGGCGGGTCGACGAGGTCAGTCGGCGTCGCTGGCCAGGTCGAGCGGCGCCGCCTCGAGGATACGCGGCAGAGCGGCGATGGCGGCCCCGATGCCGACGAACACGAGCGCGGTCCTGGTGATCGACACCGCCGTCCCGACGTCGGTCGCGACGGCGAGCGTCTCCACGTCGTCGCCCTCGGGCGTCCACTCGGTGGTCCCCGCGACGACGAGGGCCAGGGCGACGTAGCTCGCGACGAGCGAACCGACGGCGAGCCCGATCTCCCGACGAGTCTCGAGGCGGACGTGACGCACGAGGAGGTAGCCCGCGGCGAGCAGAACGGCGGCCGGAATCAGCGCCGTGACGTGAGAGACGAGACGCGACGTGAGTCTGATAGAGATTCCGGATTCGATGGGGTCGCCGCCCACTTCGAGCGTCGCGCCGTGGTTCGCCAGGCCGATCAGTCTCGTCATCACCCACCGACCCGGTTCCGCTTCCCCGCTGCTGAAGTACCCCGCCGCGTCCATCGACGCGACCAGTTGATAGAGTACCGCCAACACGGTCGCGAACGCCGTCGCGCCCGCACCGAACCCGGCGAGGACGGCCGGAATCGGACCGACCGATCGGGCTCGTTCGTCCGCACCGCCGTCAGCCCCGTCGTCGCTCTCGCTCTCGCCGCTCGAGTTCACCTCCTCGAGTCGAGGCCCCTTCTCGTACTCGAAACGTCGGTCCGAAGACATGTATCCGACGGTGAACGCGAACCGGGAATACGTTTCGGTCAGTCCGGGTTCGGAACCAACCGGTCGGTCCGGGCGACGGGGACCTGCGCGACCCGTCCGACGCGAAACCTGAACTGGTTTATCCGGGGCCGCACAATCGCCGAGCGATGACAGTCGTCGCTTTCGACTTCGACGGGACGCTTTCCGACTCCGAGATGACCGTGTTGCTGGGCGACCGCCGCGGGGTCGCCGACGAGATGGCCGAGATCACCGAGCGCTCGATGAACGACGAAATCGACTACGCCGAGAGCCTCCGCAAGCGCGCGGCCCTGCTCGAGGGGCTCCCGGAAGACGACGCTACGGCCGCCTTCGACGAGGTCGAACTCCGCGAGGGGGCGGCCGACCTCATCGCCGAGTTGAACGACGCCGGCATCACGACCGCCATCCTCACCGGCGGCTTCGAACGCGGCGTCGCGGCCGCCCTCGAGCGCGAGGACGTCTCCGTCGACCACATCGTCTCGAACCGGTTGCCCGTGCGCGGTGGAGAACTCACCGGCGCCGTCGAGGGACCGCTCATCGAGGGCACCAAGGACGACGCGCTCGAGGACCTCGCCGACGAGGTGGGCGTCGACCTCGCGGACACCGTCGCGGTCGGCGACGGCGCGAACGACCTCCCGATGCTGGAGGTCGCCGGCCTCTCGATCGGGTTCGAGCCGAAACCGGCCGTCGAACCCCACTGCGAGGTCGTCGTGACCTCGATGGCCGAAGCCCGCGAGGTGCTGCTCGAGGAGGGCGTGCTTCCCGAGAGCGGTCGGTAACGACGCCTTTCCGTCCGGTCACCGACGAATTCTCGAGCGACCGTTCGCCATTACTCGATCGTACCATCGAGTAGCGCGCTCGAGCCGGCCGAATTCATCACGGTCGTTCACGGCGTATCGTCGGTTCTCGAGAACGCGTTTACAGCCGTGAACGTCCGGTTCAATGGCGAATTACGAGATCGAGAAGGTTTTAACTCATGGCCGAGTAAGAAGTTGTATGATGTGGCAAGACCTGATCTTCATGCTCGGAAGCGGCCTCTCGATCGTCTTTCTGGCGCCGACCCTCCGCGACGCCAGTTCCCGCGTCCCCCTCGGCACCAGTCTCCCGTCGATGGGGATCGGTTTCGTCTACGCTGCGACCTTCTTCACGCTCGGAATGACTTTCTCGGCGCTCGGCTCGCTGGCCGCCGGCACGATGTGGTCGCTGATCGCCATGCTCCGATCGCCGACCGGCATGAGCGTCTCGGGACGACTCCTCCGCGTCGAGAGTCCCGCCCTGTTCGTCCACGACCTGCGTCGCTGGCTCACCAACTACCGCTCCTCGACCGGCAGCGAACAGTTCGTCTCCTTCGACGGCGCGGACGCTCACGAACAGCAGTACTGAGTGCGGAACGCGCGTCTCAGCGCGTTCGCTCCTTATTTCGCGGCGCTTCGTCATCGACGCTCGAGTCGATCGACCGCCGATCGACGACGGTCCGGGGCGGCGGTTCGGCGAGTGCAGGCGCTCTCGAGTACGATGGCGTCGCGCGAAAAAACGATTCCTCCTGACCCCGGATCAGCAGGGTAGGTAGCTGCCGCGTCGCGTTACTGCACCTTCGCCATCACGGTCTCGAGGGCCTCGCGACGCTTGGTGAGCACCCCACCCAGCGCACCGAGGACCACGGGGACGACGAGCCCCGCGTAGAGGATCGCGTCGCTGGTCGAGGGAGCGAACTCGACGTTGGAGGTGACCTGATCGCCCGCGTCGTTGAGGAACTCGCCGGCGCTGAGCCCGAGGACGCCGGACCCCTCACCCTCGACGAGTTCGATGACGGTGGGCACTTCCGAGAACGAGTGCGTCATCACGAGCGCGACGAGCGCGGCGAACGCGAGGTACGGAACGGCGACGGTCGCGCCGGCCTTCGCAGCGTCGGCGGCGTCGTCGGCGTCGGTGTATCGGGCGACCGCGTAGCCGGCCGCGACGATGCCACCGACCGTCGCGAGGAAGAGGAGCAACTCTGAGAGGAAGAACGGTCCGCCCGCGAACGCGGCGGCCTGATTCGGCGCGTCGCCGAGCGTTGCCGCTTCGCCGTCGACCTCGAACCCGGTCCCGAACGCGCTGAGGTAACTCCAGCCGGCGGCTTTCCAGGAGGCGACCATCTCCGTCACGACCAGATCCTCACCGATGGTCGCGGCCTCCGGACTCGACTGTGCCGTCGATACCGCCGTCAGGAACAGGTGCGCGAGGTACGTGGCGATCACCGCGATCGCCCCGAACACTGCCCCCTCCTTGATCGGCAGTTCGCTGGCGGTTCCCTGCCCGGCCGCCGGCCGCTGTGCGGGTTGCTCCTCGACCTGTCGCTCGTCGTCGTACTCGAGTTGACTATCGTCTGCCATCGATGATAAATCAAACAGAGTGATATTATATGTTGCGAACTAGTCGCCCGTCTCGTGCGAATTTACCCTTTTGAGCGCGAATATGCAGTAATTTCCGCCTTCGCCGACGGGGAAATATCACTCGGAAAAGAGGCTCGTGTGGACCGGGGCGAACGATTCCGTCTCGACGGCTTCCGACCCCGTATCGGTGATCGCTCGACCGGCGAGTCCGGCCTCGAGCAGGTCCGACAGCGGCGGACCGACATTCTCGGGTTCGACGAGGAAGGCGTCGTGGCCGTGGTCCGACTCGACGACGTGGTGGGCGACGTCGACGCCGCCCTCGCGGCAGGCTTCGGCGAGCGCCTCGGCCTGTTCGACGGTGAAGTGCCAGTCGCCGGTAAAGGAGAGGACGAGGAGTTCGCCCTCGAAGGCCGCCAGCGCGTCCGCGTCGGACTCGTAGCCCGCCGAGAGGTCGAAGTCGTCCATCGCGCGGGTCATGTAGAGGTAGCTGTTCGCGTCGAAGCGGTCGGTGAACTTGTCGGCCTGGTAGTCCAGATAGGACTCGACCTCCCGATACGGGAAGAAGGCGGCCGCGGGATCCGGGGGCTCCTCGCGGACGGCCTCCCGACCGGCCGAGCGGCGGCCGAATTTCCGCGACATGGAGGCCTTCGAGAGGTACATGATGTGACCGATCTGCCGGGCGCGTGCGAGGCCGTCCGTCGGTTCCGGCCCGCCGTAGTAGTGGCCGCCGTTCCAGTTCGGATCGCTGGTGATCGCCCGCCGGGCGACCGTATCGAGCGCGAGACACTGCGGATCGAGCCGGGCGGCGGTGGCGACTGCCCCGGCCCGCTCGACGTCGTCCGGATAACGGCGGAGCCAGTCGAGGACGTTCATCCCGCCGACGCTGCCGCCGACGACGGCGTGGATGCGGCCGACGCCGAGTTCGTCCAGCAGCTGCCGCTGGGCGCGCGTCCAGTCGCCGACCGTGACCGGCGGGAAGTCGGTGCCGTAGGGCTCGCCCGTCTCGGGATTCTCGCTGGACGGTCCCGTCGTGCCGTAGCAGGAGCCGGGCGCGTTCGCACAGACCACGTAGTACTCGCTGGTGTCGACGGCCTTCCCGGGGCCGACGACGTCGCCCCACCAGGCGCGGGCCTGGCCCGCGGTGTCGCCGCCCGAGTCGGGTCGGCGGGCGACGTGGGAACTGCCTGTCAGCGCGTGGCAGACGACGACCGCGTTGTCGCCCGTGAATTCGCCGTAGGTCTCGTAGGCCACCTCGAGGCGCGGAATCGTCTCCCCCGAGAGGAACTGGAACTCGCCGAGATCGATCGTGTCTTTGGTCGTCATAGTGTGGGGATGGATACAGTGATCGTGGCGCTCAGTCGCTCGCCGCTCGCGTCGCCGCGTCGATCGCTTGCTCGAGGTCGGCGAGAATATCTTCCGGATCCTCGATGCCGACGGACATTCGGATCAGGTCGTCGGTGACGCCGGCCTCCTCGCGTTCCTCGGGCGTCAACTGCCCGTGGGTGGTGCTCGCGGGGTGGATGACCAGCGTCTTCGCGTCGCCGATGTTCGCGAGGAACTGGGCGACCTCGACGCTCTCGCAGAAGGTCTTACCCGCCTCGAACCCGCCCTCGAGGCCGAACGCGACCATCCCCCCGAAGTCCGACAGATAGCGGGTGGCGTTGTCGTGGGTCGGGTGGGTCTCGAGGCCCGGATGGGTGACCCAGGCGACGTCCTCGTGGTCGACGAGGTACTCCGCGACGATGGCGGCGTTCTCGCAGTGTTTCTCGACGCGAAGGGGCATCGACTCGAGTCCCTGCAGGGTCTGCCACGCGTCGAACGGGGACTGCTGGTTGCCCAGACTGCGCAGCGAGCGGTAGCGCGCGGTGGCGGCGAAGGGCGCCTCGGGAAAGTCCCGCGAGAAGTCGACGTCGTGGTAGGCGTGGTTCGGACCCGCGATCTCGTCGTAGCCGTGCTCGCCCCACGGGAACGACCCGCCGTCGACGAGGACGCCGCCGACGGTCGTGCCCGAACCGTGGAGCCACTTGGTCGTCGACTCCCAGACGACGTCGGCCCCGTGCTCGAGCGGGCGACAGAGCGCCGGCGTCGCGAAGGTGTTGTCCACCACGAGCGGCACGCCGTTCTCGTGGGCGACCCCGGCGATCCGCTCGAAATCGGGCGTCACGAGCGAGGGGTTGCCGATCGTCTCGACGTGGACGAACGCGGTGTCCTCGTCGATTGCCTCCTCGTAGGCGTCGTACTCGAGGGTGGGGACGAACTTCGTCTCGATGTTCCGTCGAGAAGCGGTCTTCGAGAAGTAGGCGGTGGTCCCCCCGTACGTATCGGTGGAACAGACCACGTTGTCCCCCGCCTCGGCGAGGATCAGCGTCGCGGAATCGAGGGCGGCCATCCCGCTGGCGGTCGCGACCGCGTCCGCGCCGCCCTCGAGCGAGGCGAGGCGCTTCTCGAGGGTGCGGACGGTCGGGTTGGCGATGCGAGAGTAGATGTAGCCGTCGTCCTCGAGGGCGTAGCGATCGGCGGCGGTGTCGGCGTCGTCGAACACGTAGGAGGTGGTCTGGTAGATCGGCGGGGCCATCGCGCCCGTCTCCGGATCGGGAGACTGGCCGGCGTGGACGCTTCGCGTCCCGAGACCGCGCTCGGGACGGTCTGAACTGGTCCCGTCGCTCGCGTCGTCGCTCATGTTTAGTATGCATACTACTGCAGATTCATATGCATCGCAGTAACGGCAAAAACCGCAGCCGATTCGGTGTGATTCACACGCGAACTTTTTGCCCCTCGGGTTCGCTCGCTGCGCTCACTCACCACTCGGCGCAAAAACTTCGATGAAATAGGGCCGCCTGCGCGGGCAAAGCCCGCGCAAGCGGAGAACTGCTCGCTGCGCTCGCAGATGCTCATAGGGGATTGGGGTTCACAGCAGAAACTAGTTGAAGCGACGAGCGCTCGAGTGGTGACTGCGTTCCCTCGCAGGGCCAACGACTACCCGCTCACGAGGCCGAGCAACGGTCGTGCAGACAGTATTCCACCTGATCGCCGACGATCCGGAACAGCAACAGACCGCACTCACGATCGCCAACAATCTCACGAAAGACGACTCCGTCGAGATCGACGACATCGCCATCGTCGCCCAGGCCGAGGGGATCGAACCGCTGACGGCCGGCGGCGACGGCAGTGACGCGGTCGAAGAACTGCTCGAGACCGGGGTCGCCGTCAAGGCCTGTGGCAACACGCTCGAATTGAAGGACCTCGCGGAGTCGGACCTTGTCAATGGCGTCGAGACCGTTCCCTCCGGCGGCGGTGAACTGACCCGCCTGCAGGACGAGGGCTACGCTTACATTCGGCCGTAACGGTCACGGGTTCGGGTCGTCCTGCAGCGGTCACATGCGGTCCGTTCAAATAGGCGATCTAGATACCGCTCGGCCGGTCAGCTGGCATGCGGTGGCGCGTGCTGTGCCGCGGTGAGCGAAAGCGAGGTGCGAACGGAGTGAGCGCCTCGGAAAGCGAATGGGGAGCGAAGCGACCCATGAGCACAGCGAACCGCGGCACGAACTCACGCGAGGGATGAGCGAGCGGAGCGAGCGAATCGGCTGGGGAGGGCGTGGCGAATCACTGTTGCCACGATAGCAGGACACTTCGCTTTACTCACTCCGCCAATCGAAGCGCCGTTCCATTCGCACACTCAGTTGCCGTTCAATACAGGCGGAGAAGTGTGCGCTCACCGCGAGCGAACGGAGTGAGCGAGCGGGCCGACGACCGACCCGTAGGGGAGGGAGGAGTGCTTTTCATCGAAGTTTTGCCGAGGGCGCGCCTCCGGCGCGCCCGCAGCGCAAAAGTTCGGTTCGCAGACGAACTGAACAGGAACGTAAGTGGACGCGACCAGGAGATCGATTCGTTCACTCGTGCTCGAGGGACTCGAGCATCGTTCGAACGGCGCCGGATTCGGTTTCGAACCCGCCCGCCTGCGGATAGGCGGCGACGCCGATCACGAAATCGTCACCGTGGGAGACGAGTTCGCTGACCTGCAGGAAGACGTCGAGGGTCGTCCCGGCCTCGATCAGCCGGGCCTTCGCCCGGTAGCGGGCGAGCGTCGTCTCGCTGTCCAGCACCGAAATCGGCTCCTCGCCGACGCGCTCGACGTCCTCGAGTTGGTCGTACCGGTCCTGAATCAAGGCGACGAGTTCGTCGGTCGAGTACTCGCCGACCGGATTGAAGGTCTTGCCGAGCATCGACACCTGCGGCGTGGTGAGCACGGAGACGACCGAGGCCTGAAACCGTCCCAGTCCGAGCGCGTCGAGGGTCACCGACCGATCGTACTCGGCGTACCAGTTGCTGACCTCGATTGTCCGTTCGATGCCGAACCGGCCGATCGTGCGCTCGACGACGACTTCCTCGACGGTGTGTTCCGCGTAGCCGGTCTCCTCGAGGGCCGCCTGCGAAACCCCCGCCGGATCCGACGCGAGTTCGTCGGCGACGAGATCGGTACAGCCGGCGACCAGCGCGGTTCCGGCGGTCGCCCCCGCGGCGAGAAGGTGTCTTCGAGAGACGGTCATCGAGGGAGACAGGTCGCCGAAGAACGAAAACGCATCGGTTCGAACCGTCAGCGGTATCGGTTCGAGCCGTCGGCGTTCCGCCGCCGCTGTCACGAACGGAGGCTGCCCGCGATCGGCCGGCCTCGGCGGCCGAGACGAACGCCTTGATATTCGCGTAGTGACAAGGGCCACTCGTGCACTCGAGAAACCGGGATCGAGTCGTCCTCGCCGCCGTCGTCTTCGCCGTGCTGTTCTCGCAGCTGTTGCTCTACCCCGGCGTCGCGACGCTCGTCGAGACGCTGGGGGCCGACGCGGCGACGTCGCCGTTCGCGGCGACCCCCCTCGATGCGAGCATGTGGTTTCTCGTCGCCGAGTTCACCGGCTACGTCGCCTTCGTCGGCCTCTGGGGGGCCGCGAGCGACATCACGGGTCGCCGAACGCCCTTTATCGTCGCCGGAGCGCTCGCCGGGGCCGTGAGCTACGCCGCCCTCGCCGCCGTCCCCGCGGTCGGCTCGGTCCCCTTCGAGGGAGTGCTCCTCCTGCGGTTCGTTCAGGGCGCGATGACCATCGGCGCGTTCTCGCTGACGATGACCATGCTGATGGACCTCGAGGGCGGTCACGGCCGGAACATGGGCGCTGCGGGTATCGCGATCGGGCTCGGCGCCGCCCTCGGCGCGCCGATCGGGGGCCGACTCACCGAGTTCGATCCGCTCGCGCCGCTACTGGGCGCCGCCGGACTGCTCGTCGTCGTGGGCCTGCTCGTCATCCGCGTCACGGACCGGTCGCCCGGCGGTGGGCGGACCGCTCGAGCGGTCCTCGAGGGCGTTCGCCGCCAGCCGGCGCTGTCGATCCCATACGTCTTCGGCTTCGTCGACCGGCTGACGGCGGGTTTCTTCGCGCTCGTCGGGACGCTCTACTTTCAGGACGCGTTCGGCGTCGGCCCCGCCGCGACCGGACTGTTGCTGGCGTGCTTTTTCGCCCCCTTCGCCCTCCTGCAGTATCCCATGGGGATGCTCTCCGACCGGATCGGTCGAACCCTGCCGATCGTCGTCGGGTCGCTGTGTTACGGCGTCGGCATCCTCGCCGTCGGCGCCGCCCCGTCGGTCGCGACCGCGGCGATCGCGATGGTCGCCGTCGGCGTGCTCGGCGCGCTGGTCTCGCCGGCGACGATGGCGCTGGTCACCGACGTCGCCGCCGAGAGCGAGCGCGGGGTCGCCATGGCCGGCTTCAACGTCGCCGGCAGCCTGGGCTTTCTGAGCGGCTTCCTCGTCGGCGGGGCGGTCGCCAGCGAGTACGGCTACGATCCCGCTTTTCTCGTCGTCGGCGGCCTCGAGATCGCGATCGCGCTGATCGCCGTCCCGGCGTTCCTGCGACTGTCGATGGGCCGTCACGACGGGTTCGCGAGCGAGGATCGCGGCCGCCTCTGACGCTCGCTTCCATCGCGGCGTGCAGGTGAATGCAGCGTCGACATGAACTCGCCCCCGGATCGTCGGATCGACTGTCAACTATCGGATTATACTGTCGATCGAAACGACTTACACGCCGACGAGAATAGATCGGGCGTCACCCCGAACGACCCGGGTACGGTACGATTTCATGGACTCTGCGGGCAACAGTCACGGGAACATATTCGGCGAGGGAATGGTGTGGAAACACATGACAGTGTCACGATAGAGGGTATCAATTTTTATGTACTCAATCCCAATCCCGTAGTGATGGCACGAGAATACTCAGTCTCTCGGCGGACAGCGCTGAAACTCACCGGCGCGGCGGCTTCGACTGCGCTCGTCGCCGGCTGTGGCGGCAGCGGGAACGGTAACGGCGGCAACGGCGGCAACGGCGGCAACGGCGAGGGCCCATTCGAAATCGATCCCGATACGGATATCGAGCTCCGATCGCTCGCTTCGTCCTGGGAGGGTATCGCACCGGACCCGATCAGCGGCGTCGAGAACCCGGACCTCAGCCTCCAGGAAGGCGAATCCTACACCATGATCTGGGCGGAGAACGATCAGGGCACCCACAACCTCGCGATCTACGACGACAGCCAGTCGGAAGTCGAGGGACCGACGGACCAAACCGACGAGGAAGAGCCCGGTCTGGAACTCGATTTCGAGCCGTCGGACGAGACCGTCGAGTACGTCTGTGTGCCCCACTACAACGCCGGAATGGCCGGCAACATCGAACTCCAGTAACGCCGACGATCCGGCGCGAACGCACCGGACGTACCGGACGAGACGTTTCGAGAATTATATGGATAGCCGGTCGCTACCGTTTTTTCGGTGGCCGGCGTGACGTCGTAGCCGGCACCGTCGGACTCCCCAACCACCGAAGCGGCATTCGTCCGACGACCGCTGTACCCCACTTGACGCCTCCGCCTGTCCGGTCCGACGAATTCAGTCGTCGATCGATTCTTCGCTCCCAGCGGGCATCAAAAGTACCATACCGTCTCGCATACCAGTAGGCGGTACTCAGGTGATTTCCGTGACCGAAAAACGCGAATATACGGGCGACTACCCCGACAAGACGCTATATATCCCCGGTCCGACCGAGGTGCGCGAGGACGTCATCGAGGCGATGTGCGAGCCGATGTTCGGTCACCGCATGGACCGGATGACGGACCTCTACACGACCGTCGTCGAGGACACGAAGGAGTTCCTCGGCACCGAGAACGACGTCATCGTCCTGACGGGGTCGGGGACCGAGTTCATGGAAAGCGCGATCCTGAACCTCGTCGACGAGGACGTCCTCGTGACGACCTGCGGCAGTTTCAGCGAGCGCCAGGCCAACGTCGCCGAACGACTGGGCAAGACCGTCGATACCCTCGAGTACGAGTGGGGGCAGGCGGTCAAACCCGAGGACGTCCGCGAGCGACTCGAGGAGCGCGACGCCGACTACGACGCCGTCACCTGCGTGATGAACGAGAGTTCGACCGGCGTCCGCAACCCCATCGAGGAGATCGGCGACGTGGTCGCCGAGTATCCGGACACCTACTTCGTCGTCGACGCCGTCTCCGCGCTGGGCGGCGACTACGTCGACATCGACGAGCACGAGATCGACGTCATCTTCACGTCGGTCCAGAAGGCGTTCGCCATGCCCCCCGGGCTGGCGGTCTGCGTCGTCAGCGACGACGCGTACGAGCGCGAACTCGAGTCCGAGTCCGCCTCGTGGTACGGCGGTTTCCAGCGGTCGCTCGACTACTACGACCGGAAGGGACAGACCCACTCCACGCCGGCGATCCCGGTTATGCTCGCGTATCGAAAGCAAATGAAACACATGCTCGAGGAGGGCCACGACGCCCGGGATCAGCGCCACCGCGAGATGGCCGAGTACACCCGCGAGTGGGCCCGCGAGCACTTCGCGATGTTCCCCGAGGAGGGGTACGAATCACAGACGGTCGCCTGCATCGAGAACACGCGGGGGATCGACGTCGCCGAGACCATCGAGACCGTCTCCGAGGAGTACGACATGGTCTTTTCGAACGGCTACGGCTCGCAGCTCGGCGAGCAAACGTTCCGCATCGGCCACATGGGTGAACACGACCTCGAGTCGATCGAAGCGTTGACCGACGCCATCGAGGACGTCACCGGACTCTGAGCCGGGTTCGGGACCCGTCGGTCGAACGGCCTGTCACGCTCTCGGTCGCGACTTTGTATCGGCGAGCAGCCGTCGAACGACGGTCGCCGCGTCTTTGAACGCGTTTATGTCGACCGAGCCGGGGCGGGCCGTTCGAGACCTCGAGGTCCTGCAACCGGTCCGGAGGAGCATCAAAATTGCCATATCGCTACTCCGTTTACGGACACAACGCTTTCCCGTGTCCGAGAAACACGGGTACAAGAGAAATATCCCAACCAAGACAGTGTATCTCCCGGAGCATTCTCGGTATCGATATCAAGGTGATCACCTTCACGGGTCGAGAATCGACTTCGGAGAGGACTCGGTTCCGGACCTCGGCGACGAGGAGGTCCTCGGGACTATCCGCGGGCCTCAGTGAGCGATAGGCCGGCGTCCCTCGGAGTCTCGGGGAGAGTATCGACGCTCTCGTGCTGGAGGTGACACTAGAGCAGGCTTCTGCCCATCGGTCGCGTTCTCCGTTTTCAGTCGATATCCGTGTACGGGGATACACGTAGTCGGATCAACGTCGAGTGAAATCGAGGACTGCGTCGGATTCGTTTCACGCGGCGCAAAAGGCACCAGTATATAAGCTCCATGGTTATATTAAATTACAACTATATTAATTAATAAAGTAAATTTATAAATATTGTATGTTTGAGAGTCAATAATGAGATTCAGGAGATATATTTATATTCTATTCTAAGCAAAGTTTATATATTGACGCTGTTATACTCGGTTGTGGTTAAGAAGAATACAGGCGGAAAGCGGTCGAATAGAGTCAAACTGAACCGAAGAACGGCGCTTAAATCGGGTCTTTCCGGATTTGGCGTCGCCGGCCTGTCCGGGATGGTTGCCGCATCCGAACCGGACGAATCTGGGCCAGAAAACGAACCCAGAGATGCCGCACCGCCGCCGACGATCGAATACGGCAAGAAGATCAAGGAACTCACCGGACCTATCCTTCCGCTACTGGGGGAGAAGGACCAAACGCTGTCATATATCGACGAAGCGGACGTATCCGCAGAGCTACGACAGCAGGCGCGTGAAAACGTGAAGGACCTTTGGGATCGCATCGACGTCAAAACGAAGACGAAAAAGCAGGGAAAGGGCCCGTACAAAACAAAAACGACGGTGTATCAGCTACAGGGTAGCGTCAAAAAGGCCAACGAAACGCTCCAGACGTTGGCGACACGCCAGATGAATCAGGGGGGAGTGAGCGCTGCCAGCAGTGGGCAGACCGCGAGCATATCGTCGGTTATCAATTCCGGAGCAGAGGTACTCGGGGATGACGACAGCGCCGGTGAGGTTTCAGTGCAGTGGGATCCGACAGATTCCCACCAGCTCATGAACGAGTTCGCCGGGAAGAACCTTGATCTCGACGACAGTCACTGTACTACCCTGAAATACGCCGGTGATGACCCGGACAACTGGGAGTACGATGTCACGGGCATGCCGGAATCGTGGGAGGAATCACTCGACCAACCGGGTCGCCGGTGGACGCACGCGTGGGGGCCGAATCCGCTTCCGGTCCCGCCGTCGACGGTCGGAAGCGCTCCCTCGTGGGCCAAAGACTACATGGAGAAGGCCCACGATGCGAGTTCCGACTACCAGAAGTACAGAAACATGGGATTCGCCCTTCATTTCCTCGCTGATATGGGGAACCCGATGCACACGGGCGCGTTTCTGCAGCAGATTCACAATCAGTGGATTCACTACACGTACGAGGCCTCTGCGGAGCGCCACCTGATGTACGAGGGAACAGACTCGAAATACGCGAATTATCTCATCAACAACGTCGATTTCAGTCTTCATCCCGACCTCGGTCCCACCGACTACGTGGAAGTAAACGACCCCGAGTTTTACCAGTTCTTCAATAAGTGGGCGAATCATGCCAAGCGACTCTCCAATATATCGCGCGACTACTCCAACGAGCACGTCCAGAAGACGTACGACTACGGGAGGAATGCCGATGTCATGGAGATAGACAAAGACATAGAGACCCAGATCGAGTACCTGTTCGAGGAAACGATGCGATTCATGATGGGCTACGTCGAGGAATACAACGGCGACGTCTCCTACTGACTGGGAGCCCCCGACACTCTCGTCAGTGGGACCTACGTATCCCGGCACGAAAAATTTATATTGTAATAGTTGTGAACATTGCATAAAAGAAAGTCATAAATGAACTCTCACCACCTACGAACGGTCGTTATAGTTATCCTACTCGGAGTAACCCTTCCGCTCGGTGGTTGTCTTGGGGGGGGTTCCGAGTATACTGTCTCGACCGAACAGCCGACGACGGGCAACGTCTTCGGCGAAGTCGTCGAAACCGAGATTCACGAGGACTGGTCACACTACGTGACAGTCGAAGTGACGTACTCGATCAACGAGACCTGGGTCGATTCCAGCGGAAACGTGACCGGACCGAACGGAACTTGGTCGGAGCGACCGGAGATAGCGCAAGTCGAGTTGATCGACGGGACGGCCGAAGTCAGTTGGAAGGACTATCTGCGCCCAAACGATGGACGCTGGCAGGGTGAGTTCCTGCTCGGGGATTCCGAAACCCATAGCTTCCAGCTCAGGGCCGTGGTTGGTGATGAAATACTCGATACTGTAAACGTGACCGTACAGAAAACGTAACTGCAACAAAATCGATATCAATGACACCAGACCTAAACCCCCGATTCGGATATCTCGCTGTCTTCCGGGGTTCGATCAAACGTACTGATCGCCGATCGGTCCACTCGAACGAAACTCCCTCGATACACAGCCATGGTTGATGTACATACACGATACGAAATCGGGAACGAGCGATTACTCGACGGATTCATCGTCGCTCTCCTTGTTGCCGGACTCGCCTTGCTCGCACTAAACGGTCCGTACTCGTCGATCCGAGACATCAGGATCGAGACCTTCGTCTTGACTGTCCTTCCGGTCGTCCTCGCGGTCGCCGCCTACGGACGCGTCGCACCGTCCGTTTCCCCGCTTGAGACGGTAGTGGTGGCCATCTGGGGGTACTACTCGATTCGCATGGCCGGCGTAACCGCCTACTTCCTGTTCGGGGCCCAGTCCGCCTCCTATCCTGGAGAACTGGCGGAACTGTGGACCGACGTTGCGTTGTTTCTCGGGATGGCCACCGTCCTCGGTGCCCTCTATTCGGCCGCTGCGAAGGTAGATCGACCGCTGCTGAAGTGGGGACTCGTCGGTGCCGTCCCGCTCGGACAACTCGTCGCGTATGCGGTCGTCTTGTCCGTCGCCTGATCGGTGGTCAGCGCGAGACAGATCGGTGTCACTGCAGGTCTCGAGGGTCTCGTTCACCCCGAGTTCGACCAGCTGATCCGCCATCGCGTGCGACAGCGTGGTCGATCGATTCGACCAGTTTTGTGTCTCTCTCGACCCCTAGCGTGGGGCCGTCGGTGTACTCGCCGGGTGGCCGAACTCTCATCGCTTGCCTGCGATTTCGTCCCGGCTACGAAAACAGCCCCCAGAGCCACTGGAAGAAGCTCACGATCAGGTCCACGACCCGCTCGAGTAGCGACACCAGTCCGCCGCCGCTGAGGGGGCCGCTGGCGCCGTCGGTCGCGCGCTCGTCGCCCAGCGCCGCCGGTGCGTTCACGAGACCGTGTCCCTCCGCGCAGGTTCCGAGGACCGTCTCGGCCGTCTCGCCGAGGATTTCCCGGACCGGCTCGTTCGGCCCCGGACCATCCTCCTCGCGGGTTTCCCAGACCAGCGCCGCGACGCCGGTGACGAACGGGCAGGCCATGCTCGTCCCGCTCGCCTCGGCGTACTCGTTGTCGACGGTCGCCGAGGTGACGGCCGTGCCCGGCGCCAGCAGGTCGACGGCCGAGCCGACGCTGCTGTAGGACGCCAGCCGGTCGTCCTCGTTCATCGCGGTGACCGCGACGACGTGCTCGTGGGTCGCCGGGTAGGTCATCGTCTCCGCGTCGCACGAGTCGCTCCCGTCGTTCCCCTCGTTGCCGGCCGCACAGAGCAGGAGGTGCCCCGCCGAGTGCGCGGCGTCGATCGCCCTGCTGAGCGTGGAGCTCTCGGCCGTCCCCCCGAGACTCATCGAGATCAGCTCCACGTCGTTCGACATACACCAGTCGATCCCGGCGATCAGCTGGCTGTACCGACCGGAGCCGTCGTCGTCGAGCACCTTCACCGCGTACAGATTCGCGCCGGGAGCGGCGCCCACGACGCCGACGTCGTTGTCGTCGGCGCCGGCGATCCCGGCGACGTGCGTCCCGTGACCGTGACGGTCCTCGTAATCCCTGGACGTCCCGTCACTGCTGAAGTTCCGACCGCCGGCGACCGACAGACTGCAGTGGTCCGACTGGATGCCCGTATCGAGAATCCCCACGTCGACGCCCGACCCGTCCGGGTCGACGGCGTCGGCGCCGATGCGTTCCAGTCCCCAGGACGGTTGCTGGTCGGGATGGGTGGAACAACCCGAGCCGCCGGGTGGATCGAAGATGCCCGGCAGGGACGGCGACCAGTCCCCGGGGATCCCCGTCTCGTCGTCGTCTTCGACGGACGCCACGCGGCGGTCACCACGCAGTTCGTCCAGCCGGGTCGACGGCACCTCCGCGACGACGAACTCGAAGTTGTCGTACTCGAGGATCGTCGTGCCGCCGACGGCCTCGATGAGGTCGAAGAGGTCGCCGAGCCCGTCGAGCAGTCCCGTTTCGGGGTGGACGAACACCCGCTCGGTGTCGGGTTCGGACTCGGCGGCCGACGCGGGCACGCCGAGCAGCCCGGCCGCAGCGCCGGCCCCGATCCCGCCGAGTAACCGTCGCCGGCTAAGTGTCATGCGCGGGTCGACGCACAACGATAGAATAAGTCTTCTGTGTCGGATGACAGTCAGTCGAATCGATCGGTCGCGCGTTCTCTAGCGATATCGGAAACACCGATACCTCGACTGCAAGGACCAGATTCCAAGACTGTCCCTGAAGATCAGAAACTACCGATAGATATCGGACAATGAAACTAGCCCACTCGTATCGTCGGCGAGCGAGCGGTTCGAAGGACCCGAGCGACGCCGTTCACCGCGAGCGCCGTACGGCGCTCGCGGGCCGACGACTGACCCGGAGTGAACGAGAGCGCGGCGCAACGCGCCGCGTACAGACGAGCGGCGGAAGCCGCGAGTCGAGTGAACGAAGGGAAAGGAGGAGGCTTTTCATCGAAGTTTTACCGAGTGTGGTCGCGAAGCGACCGCACACAGCGTAAAAGTTCGTTCTTACTGGATATGCCCTTCCTCGCGCAACTGGTCGGCCTCGCTCTTCTCGTAGCGCCAGGTGATGTCGGCCTTCTCGTCCTGCCAGTCCCAGGGTTCGACGAGGACGACGTCGTCCTCGCGGATCCAGATACGCTTTTGCATTTTGCCGGGAATGCGCGCGGTGCGCTCCTGGCCGTCGGCGCAGCGTACTTGCACCCGATTCGCCCCGAGCATGTCCGTGACGGTCGCGAAGACCTCGTCGTCTTCGGGCATCCGGAGGTTCTTCCGACCGCCGTCACCGTCGTCGCTCATGGGTGAGCGTTCGAATCCTAGCCGTTTAACCGTTTATCAATGCGCCCCGACGGACCCGACGCCGGCGGTGATTCACCGTGCAGACGTCGGGGTCGCCACCAGCGCCAGGGTTCCACCACCACCACCACCACCATCGGGAGCGTCACCAGCATCGGCGTCGTCACCCGCCTCGTGGCCGAACTCGAGTCGGTCTACAGCCCGTCGTCGCGTACCGACGGCAGCGCCGGCCGAAACCGGAAAACCACGCCGTTTATTTCCCTCGGCTGGGCAGTGCTGGGTATGCTGCAGAACCTCGGCGCGCTCGGAATCGTCGGTCTCCTGCTCCTGATCGCGGGTATCGGGCTCATCGCGTATCAAAACCTCCTGATCGCCGCCGGGATGGCGCTCATAGTCGCGGGTCTCGGACTGGTCGTCAAGTCCCTGATCTCGGGGATGCTCCAGAACTTCGGGATGTTCTGATCGCGAGCGGCGACCGAGTCACGACACCGACGCTGCCATTGCGCTCCGAAGCGTTTTGGCGGTTCGGCGCCACGGTTCAGTATGGGCTACTCGCTGCACTACTACGACCTCGTGTTGGCCTGTATTGCCGCGAGCCTCGGGCTCGGCGCCGTTATCGGCACCGTGACGGCGGTCGCGCTCGAGGTCGCGATCGCCGTCCTCGGCCTCGTCGCGATCGGCTTCATCGTGCACGCGCTGTTCGTCAACGGCCCGGTCGACGACACCGAGGACCTAGCCGAAGAAATCGAACTCGAGGATGTTCCAGCGGTGCTGTCGCCGATGGAATCCCCGAAGTGACGGCGTCTCGAGGGGCCGGAGTGAGTCGAGTCGAAGCGACTCGAGACGCCGCGAGAACTGTCTTCGTTATTGCCGGCGCGGGCACTGTCCCCGTCGTCGCCGGCGCGGGCGCTACACCTCGTTGTCGCCGGCGCGGTGTTCGCTGATGAGTTGATCGACCATCGACGCCTTTCGATCGCGCCGGCGTTCCTCGGCGCGCTCGTGCCAGTCCTCGATGACCGCCTCGACGTCGTCCTCGCGAGCGACGGCGAGTTCGTCGACCTCCTGCATGGCGACGTCGTCGGCGGGGCCGACCGGAATCGCCTCGTCGAAGAGGATCTCGTCGGCGATCTCGGAGAGCCCGCCTTCTTTCAGGATGACCCGGGGTTCGAAGCTCGCGAGGAGGTCGGCCGTCGACTTCCCCGCGCCGCTGGCGTCCCGCAGGTAGACGACGTCGTCGGAGGCGATCCCGTACTGGTCGTCGGCCTCGCGGATCGCGCCCTTCGTGAACTTCTCGATCACCTTGACCGGGACTAACCCCTCCTTCTTCGCCGAGACGTCGCTGAAGTTCGAGTGGTCGAGCTTCCAGAGGGCCTTCATCCGCTCGACTTTCTTCTCGAGTTCCGTGACCGCCTCGCGGGCCTCGTCGCGCTCCCGTTCCAGACGGTTGGCCTTCCGCTCGAGGCGGCTGACCTCGCGGTCCTTGCGGACCTGCGTGCGCTCCTCCCGGCGCTTGAGGGAGAGCTCCGACTCGAGCTCCTCGATGCGCTCGTCGCGCTCCTCGACGCGGCCCTCGAGGGTCTCGACGTGGTTCTGGAGGCGCTCGACCTGCCGCTCGAGGGACTTGATCCGCTTTTCCTCCTCGGTGAGTTCGCGGGGCTCGTGCTCGGTCGACTCCTCTTCGTCGCCGGAGTCGTCGTCCCTCAGGTCCCGCAGGACGGCCTCGACGCTCTCCTCGCCGGCGACGACGCGGGCGGTGACCTCGCCGCGGTCGATTCCCGGCGGGAGCTTGTCGGCGATGCGCTCGAACTGGTCCTCGTGGGCGTCGACGGCGTACAGCGCGGCGGCCATCGCATCGCGCTGGTGGTCGTCGTCGTACGGTTCCTCGCGCGTGCGGTGCTGTTTCTCGTCGACCGGCAGGTCGCTCTCGGGCGCCCAGCCCGCGGCGTCGAAGCTTCGCCGGAACTTCTCGACCGTCTCTGGCATCGGCGTCACGTCGGCCGCGACGATGATCGGGCGGCCGCGTTCGACGATCCACTCGATCACGTCGGCCGTGTCGCTGGTCCGTGAACTCCAGACGTCCAACACCTCGCCCTCGAGCGAGACGATGGCGACCGCCGTCGTCGTCCCGGGGTCGATGCCGACGACGACGTGGTCGCGGCGCTTGACGAGCGGCTTGAACTCGATGCCGTCCCGGCGCTCCCGTTCGATCTCGACGCGAACGTCGCCCGAGCGATTGCGCGAGACGGGGATGTCCTGGGGCCGGGCCTCGACGGTGAACACGGCGTTCGCGAAGCCGCCGTAGGCCTCCCGGACCTCCCGCTCGTACTCGAGGTTCTCGTCCTCGAGTTCGGACTCGACCTCGCGGGCGCGCTTCTTGACGGAGCCGTGAATGCGGCGGGTGTAGCGGTCCTCGCTCCAGCCGCCGCTGCCCGTGGAACGGCCCCTCGAGACCTTGACCTCCGTCGTGTTCGTGAAGGCCGACACCTCGTGACCGACGTTGTGGGCGGCCAACCGGGCGGCGGCCTCGGCCTCCTGCATCGGGTCCTTGCCGTAGGGGATGCCGTGGCGTTTCGCGACGCGAGAGAGCGGTTCGGGTTGCTCGGCGCCGGTCACCTGCACGAGCTTCGTCCCGGTCGGGAGCGAGCCGAGGAAGTGGATGAGCTGGTCCTTGTCCGCGGCCAGCTCGTACATGTTGTCCGTCGCGACGATCGCCGGCCCCTCGTCGTCGATCAGTCGCCGGAGTTTCCGGTGGGAGACGACGTCTCGAGTGACGTCCTCGCCGTCGTAGACCGCCAGCGCGTACGAGGGGGCGTCCCCGCGCACGTCGCCGCTCTGGATGTCGACCCCGAAGACGACCGCATCGAGCGCACTCGTTCGCGTACTCACGGGCGGCCATAGGTTCGAGTCGGGTATAAATCCGGCGCGGGTTCGCACCCTGCCGTAGCTGTGCGCCTTACACTGTGTACTCGAGTCGAACGGACGGAGAGAGCGTCCTGCGACCGTGGCAACAGGGAACTGCCACACCCTCCCCAGCCGATTCGCTCACTCGCGCTCACGGCAAGGCCGTTCGCGTCCGCGGCGCGTTGCGCCGCGCTCTCGCTCACTCATCCCTCGCGCGAGGTCACCGACGCGTCTTCGCTGCTGCTCAGACGCGTCGTCAGCGCACGCCGCCGCACGGTGGGTCACCAATCGGAACGAAGCGCAAACCTACTCGAGGGAGCGAGCGGCGGAGGCGAACGACGGGGGCGAGCAGTTATTCCTCACTGTCGGGATACGAAATCTCGAGCCCCCGCCCGTCGTCGGGGACGAACACGGCATCGCCGTCACCCGCGAAGATCTCGCGGGCCTGCTCGAGGTGTTCGTCGGTCCGGCCCGCGTAGCGCGAGGAGAGGTGCATCAGCGCGAGTCGATCCGCGCCGGCCCGGTTCGCGATTGCGGCGGCCTGACGGGCCGTCGAGTGGGCCGTCTCGGCCGCGCGGTCGGCCCGATCGTCGGCGAACGTGGCGTCGTGGATCAGCAGATCGGGCTCGTCGGCGACCTCGACCGTTGCCGCCGTGGGACGGGTGTCCCCAGTGTAGACGATCGCTCGACCGGGACGGGGTTCCCCGACGACCTGGTCGGGGTCGACGACGGTGCCGTCCTCGAGTTCGACGGACTCGCCCTCGTGGAGTCGCGAGAACTTCGGCCCTACGGGAACGCCCAGTTCTTCGGCTCGCTCGCGGTCGAATCGACCCTTGCGCTCGTCTTCGACGAGGGCGTAGCCGAGCGAGCGGGTGTCGTGGTCTGTCTCGAACGCGCGGACCTCGTACTCGTCGGCGCGGTAGGGGACGTCGCCGTCGCCGACCTCGTTGATTCGCACGGGAAACCCGGGGCGGTTGCCGAGGGCCTCGACCAGCCCCTTTAGCTGGCGGCGCGTGCCGTGGGGCGCGTGGATCGCGAGCGGCGCCTCGCGGTCGTTGAAGTCCATCGTCTGGAGGAGGCCGGGAATCCCGAGGACGTGATCGCCGTGGAGGTGCGTGACGAACAGGTGCGAGATCGAGAAGCCGGTGCCGAAGCGCATCATCTGGCGCTGGGTCCCCTCGCCGGCGTCGAACAGCAACTCCTCCCCCTCGCGGGCGACGAAGACGCTGCTCGGGTTCCGCTCGGTCGTCGGAATCGCCCCGGCCGTCCCCAGAAACGTCACGCGGAGTGGCATCGTGGGATGATCCGTGAGCCGGCGCTAAACCCCCTTCGAAGCGACGGCGTGGTCGACTCGAGGAGAGAGTGCTCCGAATCGATCCGTCTCGTGCGAAGAAACTCTGCGTTTTACGTCACTCGAGTCCCTATCGGCAGACGATACACCCCCAAATGAGTTCAGGACTGACGTTCGGTACGATCAAGCGGATCGTCGCGATCCTGCTCGCGATCGCGATCGTACTCGCCGCGGGGATCATCGTCTTCCAGGCGCCCGCGATCTTCGGCGTCGAGACCGATCCCGAGGCCTCGATCACGTTCGAGGATCAACGGGGCGACGGCGAGTCGGTGGACGTCGCCGAGGTCACCCTCTCGGAGGGCGGCTTCGTCGTCGTCACGGACAGCGACGGCGAACCGCTGGCCGTCTCCGACTACCTCGAGTCGGGCACCCACGAGAACGTGACCGTCGAGCGCGGGGAGGACGGGGCCGAACTCACCGGTCAACTCACCGCGACGGTCCATCAGGACTCGGACGGCGACGAGAGCTACGACTACGCGGACAGCGACGGCGAGGACGACCGTCCCTACCTCGAGGACGGGAAGCCGGTGGCGGCCACCGCGACGGTGTCGACCAACGAGAGCGACGAGGCGCTGTTGAACTCGTTCAGGGTCGACTCGATGAGCGCTCCCGAGTCGGCGACCACGAACGAGACGATCGAGGTCACCGCCCAGATCACCAACCCGACCGAGTTGACGACCCAGCAGTCCGTCGACGTCCGTCTCGACGGCGCCGTCCTCCAGCAGCGGGCCCTGACCCTCGAGGCCGAGGAGAGCCGCGAGGTGACCTTCGAGATCGACACGAGCGGGACCGCCCCCGGGAACCGGACGATCGGCGTCTACACCGACGCCGACGGCGAACTCGCGCCGATCGAACTCTCGTTCCACACCGATCCCGCCGTCGAGATCACCGGCGCGAACGACAGTTCCCTCTCCGCCGACGTCGCGATTCCCGGCGAAGGGTTCGTCGCCGTCGAAGACGCGAGCGGGGCCATCGTCGCCTCGAGCGACGCGTTAGAACCGGGAGAACACGACGACGTCACCGTCGAGATCGACGAGAACGCCTCGATCGAGGACGACGAGCAACTGACCGCCGTCCTCTACGAGGGCGAGCCGGACGACGCGGAGAACGCGACGCCGCTGACGTATCAGGGGGAGCGCGTCGAAACCACGTTCACGCTCGCGGACGTGCCGAACGAGTCCGGCGACGGAGGGGACGGCGGCGACGGAAACAGTAGCGACGCGTAGCGCGGACCGTCGACGGCCAACCGACCGATTCTTACCCGGGCCGGCCCTACCGACGGGCGATGGACGCGCCGCTGTGGACCGACACCCACGCCCCCGAGCTGGCCGAGTTGCCACAGGACGACGCCCGCGAGTACCTCGAACGGGCCGTCGAGGAGCCGATCAACCTCCTCCTGCAGGGACCGCCCGGTAGCGGGAAGACGGCGGCGGCGCGCGCACTCGCACGCGAAGCGCACGAGGACCCCGACAACGACCTCGTCGAGATCAACGTCGCCGACTTCTTCGGCCGCACGAAGACCGAGATCAAGAACGATCCGCGCTTCGCCCAGTTCCTCGTCGGCCGCTCCTCGATGTCCAAACGGGACATGATCAACCGGGTCCTCAAGGAGTCCGCCAGCTACGCCCCCGTCTCGGGGGAGTACAAGACGATCCTGCTGGACAACGCCGAGGACGTCCGCGAGGACTTCCAGCAGGCCCTGCGTCGAATCATGGAGCAACACCACCGGACGACGCAGTTTATCATCGCCACCCGCCAGCCGACGAAGCTCATCCCGCCGATCCGCTCGCGGTGTTTCCCCGTCTCCATCCGAGCCCCCTCGAGCCCCGAAATCGTCGGCGTCCTCGAGCGCATCGTCGACGCGGAGGACGTCGCGTACGACGACGACGGCCTCGAGTTCGTCGCCGGCTACGCCAACGGTAACCTCCGGCAGGCCATTCTGGCCGCCCAGACGACCGTCGAGGACGAGGGCGAACTGACGATGCAGGCGGCCTACGAGACCATCGGCGAGGTGGGGCTCGAGGACGAGATCGAGTCGATGCTAGACGACGCCGAAGCCGGAGCGTTCACGGACGCTCGCAAGACCCTGGACGACCTGCTCGTCGACGAGGGACTGGACGGCGACGAGGTTCTCGATTCGATCCTCGGGATCGCCCGGAAACGGTATCAGGGCGAGAAACTGGCTCGGATGCACCAGCTGGCCGCCGACGTCGAGTTCGAGATGCAGGAGGGCTCGAGCGACCGGATCCACGTCTCGCACCTGCTGGCGGAACTGGGCCGGGACGCGTAACTGCCGACGAAACCGGCCGGGGGCGCGTAGCTGCCGGCCACACTGCTTTTTCCGATTCGGCCGTCCACTACTCCTATGCCGACCGTCCTCGAGACCCACATCGAGAACCGATTCCGCGTCCAGCCCAACCACGCGAACAACAACGAGACGCTCCACGGCGGCAACCTCATGAAGTGGCTCGACGAGGTCGCCGCGATGTCGGCGATGCGCTTCGCCGGCGAGACCTGCGTCACCGCCCGCGTGAACGAACTCGACTTCGAGCGCCCGATCGGCATCGGCGACACGGCGGTCGTCGAGGCCTTCGTCTACGACGCGGGGCGGACGAGCGTCCACGTCGGCCTGCGCGCGTGGCGCGAAGAGCCCAGAACCGGCGAACGGGAGCGGACGACCGAGTCGTCGTTTACCTTCGTCGCGATCGACGCGGACGGCTCACCGATGTCGGTGCCGGAGTTGACGGTCGACTCCGAACGGGGCCGCAAACTTCGAGATCGGATGCTCGAGGCCGACGGCGACGAGTCGGCCGCGGGTGACGCTGACGACGTCGCTGTCGACGACGGCTGACTACTCCGGTGGCACCGACTCTTCGTCGGTCTCCGTCTCCTCCTCCTCGAGTTCGGGCTCTGGAGACTGCTCGAGTTTCCGCAGTCTGGCCTTCATGATCCGAGTGTTCTCGACGGCCTCGACGGTGATGCGGACGCCGTCGTAGGTGATCTCCTCGCCTTCCTCGACGAGGCGGCCCGCGCGGTTGAAGATGAAGCCGGCGATGGTCTCGAATTCCTCGCCCTCGGGGAGGTCGATGTCGAGGGCCTCGTTGACGTCCTCGATGTTGACCTCGCCGCGGACGATCACGGTGCGGTCGTCGACCTCCTCGACCGGTTCGTCCTCGCCGGATTTGAGAATCTCGCCGACGATTTCCTCGATCATGTCCTCGACGGTGACCAGCCCCTCGGTGGTGCCGAACTCGTCGATGACGATCGCCATGTGCATCCGGTTTTCCCGCATCTCGGTTAGCAGTTCGTCGACGTTCTTCGACTCGGGGACGTGCAGCGTCGGCTGGATGAGGTCCTCGAGGGCCAGATCCTCGGCCTCGGTTTCGCCGTAGTTGAGGTCGCGGACGAGATCGCGGATGTGGACGACGCCGAGCACGTTGTCGAGGCTGCCCTCGTAGACCGGGACGCGGGCGTGGCCGCTCTGGATACAGGTCTCGATGGCCTCGTCGATGTCGGCGTCCTTGGGGACCGCGGTCATATCGAGGCGGGGGGTCATGACCTCCTTGACGATGGTGTTGTTGAACCGGAAGATGCGCTGGAGCATCTCGTGTTCCTCCTCCTCGAGGACGCCCTCGCGCTCGCCGGACTCGATCATCTCCTGAATCTCGTCGCGGGTGACGTAGGGAGACTCGATCGCCCCCGTCGAGCCCGTGAGCCGGTTGACCTGCCGCGTGAGGTAATCGAAGAGGACGATGAGCGGGAACAGGAAGTACTCGGTCGCCTTCAGCGGTCGCGCGATGCGGATCGACCACGACTCGGTGTTCTCGACGGCGTAGGACTTGGGCACGCTCTCGCCGAACAGCAACACCAGGGCGGTGATCCCGAACGTCGCGATCAGGACGCCGACCAGACCGCCGAAGTGCAGCGACAGGATCGCGGTCGCGATCGAGGACATCGCGATGTTGACGATGTTGTTGCCGACGAGGATCGTCACCAGCAGCCGGTGAGGATCGTCCTTGAGCGATTTCACGAGCGCCGCCCCGGGGACGTCGTCCTCGACCATCCCCTCGATGCGGTGTTTCGGGAGGTTGAACATCGCGATCTCCGAGGAGGAGAAGAACGCGGAGAACCCGATCAGCAGGAGTACGGCGACGCTGCCGAGCACCGTCACCGTCGTTTCGTCGAACTCGAGACCCACGACTGGTACCTCGTAGGCAGCGACCACGGCCGCAGACAGCGGAGACAACGCCATTGATGTCGTGGATTGTAGCCGGATCGGTTAACCGTTTACCATTTCGGGGATTTAGGGGCCCGCTTCGCCGACGACGACACGTTTACCCGGCCGTTGCCCGTACGATCGGGTATGGAAGCGTCCGCCAGCGCAGCAAGCGACGCGCCGATCACGTTCTACCGGCTACAGGCGTGTCCGTACTGCGAACGCGTCGCTCGACTGCTCGAGGAGTACGATCTGGAGTACCGATCGCGGTTCGTCGAACCGATGCACTCTCGGCGCGACGTCGTCAAGCGGATCGCCGGCGTCCGCTCCGTCCCCGTCGTCGTCGACGAGAACACCGGCGTGACGATGGCCGAGAGCGCGAACATCGTCGACTACCTCGAGTCGACCTACGGCGAGAACGGCCAACAGCCCGACGCCGCGGCGGAAGCCGGAGGTGACGACTGATGCCTGACTTCGAGGTCACCGAACTCGGCCCCGCGGACCACCTCGAGGCGGGCGAGGAGGTACCCGACTTCACGCGGCCGCTGGTCACCGACGAGTTCTGGGAGGACCGCAGTCTCTCCGACGTCGCCGCCGACGAGGGTCGGACGATCCTCGTCTGCACGCCGATGATCAGCTCCTTCGCCGCCAAGTACATCTGGGACGAACTCGACGAACGGGACTGGTTCGACCGCGCGGACCGGATCGTCGGCCTCACGGCCTCGACGCCGTACGCGGTGTCGTCGTTCCTCGACGACAACGGGTTCCCGTTCGCCGTCTTCGCGGATCCGGCCAACGGCGTCGCCGACTCCCTGGGTATCGTCAACGATCTGGACGGCATGGAAGGCATCAGCGAACCCCGCGCCGCCGTCTTCGGCCTCGAGCCGGATCTCACGATCGACAGCGGCTGGGTCGCCACCGAGTGGCCAGAGTTCCCGCCCTACGACGAACTCGAGTCGGATCTGGGCCTCGAGTAACGTCCCTCGACACGACGCCCCTCGAACTCGCTGGAGCCGCCCCTGCGGCACCGAACGGAAATCGCCCCGACGCCACCGACCCGACGGCGTGACGCTACGTTTTTGTCGTCGACGCGGCGATGATCGAGTATGAACGAGGAGGTCCTCGAGCGCGCCGCAACGGCCATCCGCGCGGGCGAACTGGTGGTGTACCCGACCGAGACGGTCTACGGCCTGGGCGCCGACGCGCTCGACGCCGAGGCGGTCGAGCGCGTCTTCGAGGCCAAGGGCCGGGACCGGTCGAAGCCGGTCTCGGTGGCCGTCCCGACGTTCGAAACGGCCGTCGAAGAAGGGTACGTCCGGGCGAGCGAGCGCGAGCGCGCGTTCGCCGAGGCGTTCCTCCCGGGTCCCGTAACGCTGCTCTGCGAGCGCCGGGAGCCGATCCCCGACGTCGTCACGGCCGGCGGCGATCGGGTCGGCATTCGGGTCCCCGACTGCGAGCCCGCACTCGAATTTCTCGAGCGCGCCGGCAGGCCTGTCACCGCCACGAGCGCCAACGTCAGCGGGGAGCCCAGCGCTCGGCGGGTCGAGGACATCGGTCGACGGGTGCTAGACGACGCGGTCGTCCTCGAGGCCGACGACCTGTACGCGTCGATCGAGGAGACGGTCCCGAGCACCGTCGTCGACCTCGAGGCGGAGACGATCCATCGACGAGGTGCGCTGGCCGACGAGATCGAGGCGTGGCTCGTCGAGCACTGAACGCCAATCGGAGTGAAGTCGAGGGAGAACCGCGAGAATCAGTCGGCCGCCTGGTCGACGTCTGCGGTCGCCGTCGGTCCGATGCCGACGGCGTCGGCCACGGAGCGCCGTGCGCGACCGGGCAGCGAGATGACGAAGCGAGCGACGGCTCTCGGTCCGGTCAGGGGCCCGGGCGAGCGATAGCAGGCGATCAGCGACCACATCGTCGCGACGCCGAGCGAGCCGGCCGCCGAGAAGGTCATGCCCATCGTCGCGTAGGTGAACGAGTAGACGGCCCCGACGGTCATCGACGGAACGCTCGAGCCGAGGGGGACCTGCGCGGTCGGATCGCGCACGGTCGGCGCGAGGAAGGTGATCGAGAGGACGCTGCCGGCGAGGAAGACGAAATCTTGCCACATCATCGTATGATTAGACACTCGGTTATGAGTAAAAGCTTCTCGGTATCAGTTCTGCAGCACTACTAACTCGTCCGAAATAGAGACTTTCACGCCGGTTTACTGTGGTTTTTCGTCTCCAACTCTCACGTGCCGAGCCCCGGCAACAACGAGCGCAACGTTCGCGTCTTGACGCCACACTCCGCGGCGAACTCGCAGGCGTCGCACTTCGAGCGGTTGGTGGTCCGGGCCGGCGGCCCGTCGAGTTCCCACACCGTTCGGAGGGCGCGTCGATACCGCGCCTTTCGACGGGTCGTCAGGTCGATCGAGCGAATTACGCCGTACGCAGGGTACTCGAGCCACGCGCGATCGACCGGTTGCTGGTGTTCCCAGGCCAGCGCCTTCGCGGCCGCGACGGCGTGGACCGACTGGGGCTCCCAGACGCCCTGTGTGGGCGGTTCGCCCGTCGAAATCAGGACCGGCTCGAGGGGGACCTCGAGGACCTTGTGGACGACCCCGTGACAGCGGCGGCCGGCCGCGTAGACGTCCCGCTCGGTCGGCGCTCGCAATCGCTCCCAGTGGCCGTCGTCGGCGAGTCGGTTTCGGGTCGCCCCCAGTCGTTCGCGATACCGAACGGGCGGGACGGCGATCGGTTCGTCCTCGAGCGCGCCCGGCGAGGACTCGAGGAGGCCCTCGTAGCGCCGCTCGAGGCCCCGAATGCGATCGACCGACGGCGGTGACTCGCGATCGTAGTCGTCGCGCGTCCGCTGGTAGTAGCACTTCCGGGCGCAGTAGGCGGCCGTCCGCAGGTCGCTGAAGGGAACGAGGTCTCGAGTCACGGGCGGTCTGGCCGCCCCTTGTCGTAAAAAGTCTCGTCCGAAGCCGGCGGAGACGTTGGCTCTGAGCGGGGCTGCAGTAGTGCTGTGCAGAAGCGCAAGCAGTTGTACCGAGCGCGAGCAGAGCGAGCGCTCGGCCTTCCTCGTGAGTTCCGAAGGAACGAACGAGGGCTCGGGAGAGCCCCGCTCTCCCGGTGTTTTTCATCGAAGTTTTTTGACAGCGTGGGACCTCCGGTCCCACGTGACGTGCGAACGGGCGCGAAGCGCCCGTGAGCAGTCGGGGATTGAGGCTGGCGTCGTAGACGCCAGCCGATGCCCCCGTGAAAAAAGTTCGTCGCTAGAACTCCACGTCCGTCTCCATCCCCTCGGTGGCGTCCTCGAGGCCGTCCTCGCGGACGTCGGTGGTCATCTGCTCGGAGAGTTCGGAGTCGCCGAGGACGCTGTCGAACTCGTCGCGGTAGCGGTCGTTGGCCGCGCGGGACTCGTCCTCGGCGGCGGCGACGCGGCGATAGCGCCGGATCTGGGCCTCGCCGACGTCGTACTCGTCGGCGAGCACGGCGTCGTCCTCCTCCCGGTCGCGAATGGCCGCGAGGTCGACCTCGTCGGCGTCGTTCTCGCTCACGAGGTGCAGGGACATTCGGGCCTCGAAGATGTCGTCCTCGTCGACGCCCAGATCGCTGGCGATTTCGCTGTCGCTGTCACCTTCGTAGAAGGCCTTCGCGACCGAGATCAACTCGTCGTCCGAGAGCGACGTCTCGAACTCGTATCGCTCGCGCATCTGCGTGACGACGCTCTCGAGGCGTTCCTCGGTCGTACGTTCGTCACGCTCGAGCGAGCCGCGGGTGTTCTCCTGGGATTCGGTGACCGTTTCCTCGCCGTCGGTGACGTCGGTGAAGATATCGCGGAGTTCCTCGGTTTTGTCGTTCATGGATGGACACTCCCGACGGGTGGCTATTTAAGCCTGTTGCCAGCTAGGATTGGGGATGGAAATCGAACACGGTCGACTGTTATAAACTCGGAATGGTAGGAAAATTTTCGCAACACGGCGTCGTGTTCGCCTCGCGGACGCTGTAACAAGAATTAAGTTACAGCCCCCCACCTCATTGTACATGAACGTCATAGCGCAATCGGAGGTGACCCGAGACACCTATTTGGGGCTGGGTAACATCGGGTACGCGACCTTCTACCTCCTCGTGTTCATCACCCTCGCGGTCTTCGGGTACGGACTGTACCTGCGGTTCAGTCGCTACACCGAGGGTGACGACGATCCGTTCGCTCGGCTCAACGAACTGCCGGGCCGTATCACCAGCGCGGCCAAGATCGTTATTTCGAACGAGAAGCAGTTCAACAGGGATCTCTACGGCGGATTGATGCACTCGTTTATCCTGTGGGGCTTCCTGACGCTGTTCATCGCGACGCTGATCCTGATGGTCGACGAGTACGCCGCCCGGAAGATCCTGCATATGGCCTTCTGGGAGGGTGACTTCTACCTCGCCTACTCGTTCGTCGTCGACGCGATGGGGCTGCTGTTCGTCGTCGGGATCGGGATGGCGCTCTACCGGCGCTACTGGGTCCAGAACCACCGCCTCTGGGGCCGTCACACCTCCAACGAGGACGACGTCTTCGTCTGGACGCTGTTCGGCCTCGGCGTGGGCGGCTTCCTGCTCGAGGGGACCCGGATCTACATCACCGGAATGCCCGACTTCGAGGTCGTCAGCTTCGTCGGCTACGGGCTGGCGCTGCTCTTCAGCGCGATCGATCTCCCGACGACCGGGGCCGCGCTCGAGAGCGCCGACTACAGCGCGTTCGCCGGGCTCGGGTTCAACGCCGAATCGCTCCACTGGGCCGTCTGGTGGAGTCACTCGCTGCTCGCGCTGTTCTTCATCGCATGGCTCCCCTACGCGGGCAAGCCGTTCCACACGATTTCCTCGTTCGCGAACGTCGTCACCCGCGACGAGAAGGCCGGCAAACGGCTGCCGAACGTCCCCTCGGATCTGGACGCGACCAACGCCGAATCCTTCGACGACTTCACCTGGAAGGAGATCTTGGACCAGGACGCCTGCACCAAGTGCGGTCGCTGTTCGTCGGTCTGTCCCGCGAAGGCCTCCGACCGCCCGCTCGATCCGCGCAACGTCATCCTCGACCTCCGGAAGTATCGCGAGGAACTCGACGCCGGCGCCGAGGAGAAGCCGATCATCGCCGACGGCGGGACCTCGGTGATCAACACGGAGACGATGGAGTCCTGCATGGCCTGCATGGCCTGCATGGACGCCTGTCCCGTCGAGATCGAGCACCTCCAGTCCTTCACCCGGCTGAACCGGCAGATGACCGACCAGGGCGACGTCGCCCCGAGCATGCAGGACGTCTTCCAGAACGTCATGCAGAACGGCAACACGTTCGGCGACTCCCCGCGAAATCGCGGCGACTGGAGCGAGGAACTCGAGTTCGACGTCACAGACGCCCGCGAAGAGAAGGTCGACTACCTCTGGTACGTCGGCGACTTCCCGAGCTACGACGAGCGCAACAAGCAGGTCGCCCGCTCGTTGGCGACGATTCTGAAGGAGGCCGACGTCAGCTTCGGCATCCTCTTCGACGACGAGAAGTACGACGGCAACGACATCCGCCGCGTCGGCGAGGAACTGCTCTACGTCGAACTGGCCGGCCACCACGTCGAGACCTGGGAGGACTGCGAGTTCGACAAAATCGTCTGTACGGACCCCCACTCCTACAACACGTTCAAGAACGAGTATCCGGAGGTCAACTTCGACGAGTTCGCCGACGACCCGATGATGCCCTTCGAGTACGACGAGCAGTGGAACGAAGACGGCGAGATCGAGGTCTACCACTGGACGCAGGCCGTCGAAGAGTTAGTCCAGCAGGGCAGGCTCGACCTGACCGGCACCGAACTCGACTACACGGTCACCTACCACGACCCCTGCCATCTGGGTCGGTACAACGACGAGTACGAGGCCCCGCGCGAACTCATCCGCGCGACGGGCTGTGAACTCGACGAGATGCCCCGCAACCGCGACAACTCCTTCTGTTGTGGCGGCGGCGGCGGCGGCCTCTGGATGGACTTCGAGGAAGAGCCCAAGCCCAGCGAGGAGCGCATTCGGGAAGCGCTCGAGGACACCGACGCCGGCAGCGGGATCGAGAAGTTCGTCGTCGCCTGTCCGATGTGCATGACGATGTACGAGGACGGCCGCAAGACCGGCGGCTACGAGGACGAAATCGAGATCGTCGACATCGCCGAACTCGTCGTCGAAGCGATCGGCGCGGAAGAGAAAGCGAATCTCGAGGTCGCGGCGGACTGATCCCGAGTTCGTATCGTCCGGCCAGTAGCAGTGTTCTTTCGGCGTGTTTCTGACAGAGAGAAGGTATTTCTGAGAGTGCCGGAGCGAGAGGGATCTATACCGACGCCGGATCGATCCGATCGACGGATCCGTCGAAGTCGTCGTCGAAGCAGCGTACAGAATAGATGTCGATAAAAACGCTCAATCTCCGTACAGCACGGTATCGATGTCCTCTTCCGTCGTCTCGATTCCCGAGTCGACGGTTCCGGACAGCCACTGATCGATTTCGTCTTCGGACAATGGATCGAAATCGTCACGGTACGAGTCGATCAACTCTTCTTTCGACTCGTACGTGGCGGTGACGATTCGCTCGAGAAGGTCCTGTTCAGTCACCGTCTGTCCCGTCTCGAGGCGGATTTCCGCCCGGAGTTCCTCGAGTCGGGATTTCGTCGTCTCCGTGACCGTGACCGACGTGCTCATACACGGTAGTAGTGGGTTCCACTGGAAAACTGTTCTCCCGAAGGCGAATAGAGGACTCGAGGCCTCCCGAAGGTGATACCGGTGGCTGATGACTGGGTATCCCGAGTTGGAAGACGGAAATGACGGCTCGGTCGCTACAATTAGTCCGAACAGCCGACGGACGCGGACGCGTCCTGCTCCGCTTCGGCGGAGATGCCGCCGGTCTGTACCTCGCGGACAAATTCGAGGAAGTTGTCAAACACGAGTTTCGCCTCGCAGGCCTTCTGATAGTTCTCGTCGGTGATTTCCTCGAGGACCGACTGGCGACGGTCGTCGGAGAGGTCCTTGCGCTCGACGAGTTCGCGGGCGGTCTTCGGGTCGTACTCGGGGTGGAACTGGACGCCGAAGACCCGGTCCTTGCGGAAGCCGTGGTTGGAGTAGTCGTTCGCGGCGAGGGGTTCCGCGCCGGGGGGCAGTTCGACGACCTCGTCGGAGTGGCTAGTGAAGGCGGTGAAGCTGTCGCTAATGTTCTCGAGCAGCCGCGAATCGGAACCCTCGAGCTGGTCGATCTCGCTGTAGCCGACCTCGTAGGCGCCCATGTCCGCGACGGTGCCGCCGAGGACGTCCGCGAGCAGTTGGTGACCCCAGCAGACGCCGAGGAACGGAATATCCCGGTCGATCGCCTCGCCGACCCACTCCTTGGTGCGCTGCATCCACTCTTCGTCCCAGTACACCGACGACCGCGATCCGGTGACGACGGCGCCGTCGTAGTCGAAATCGTCGGGCACCTCGCCCTCGGTCGCGTCGAACTCGGACAGGGAGGCGTCGAGTTCGCGTCGGAAGTTGCGCGTGGTATTCTCGTCCCGATGGGCCGCGTTCAGGACGGCAATACGGAGCTGACTCATTCGTCCCGTACTGGCTACTCCGAAGGCATATGCTTTCCGTCCGTCGCCGGGGTTGCCGCAACCGCGGACGGCTAGGCGTCCGTCGGTTCTCGAGGTCCGGAACCGATCGGGTTCCGGTAGCGGCGGCGGAACTCACTGCGGATAGTAGCTCCCGTCCGCATCGCGCCGGAACCGTTCCCCCGTGTTGAACCAGCCGTCCTCGAACCGGCCGCCGTCCTCGGATTCGTCGTGCTCCTCGCTCTGCATCTCGGCGGAGGTGTACCAGTTCTCGTCGTCGGTTCCGGCAGCGTTTACGTAGCCGTCGGCCAGGACCGGACCCGATAGCTCGAGTCGCCCCTCGCACTCCCCCTCGAGGACGGTCCCGTCGTCGGCGACCAGTCGCGCACGACAGTCCGGAACCGGGTAGCCGACGCCGGTCGACTCCGAATCCGCGTCGGCCGTCTCGAACGACTGGCTCAACGCGGTCGGACACTCGAGTCGACCGTACGCGCGAGCGACCGACACGCCGGCGTCGCGGTACCGCTCGCGGACGTCGGCGTCCATCGGCCTCTCGACGACGGCCCGCTCGAGCGAGTCGACCGCGTCGGCGAATCCCGATTCGCCCGTCAGATCCGACAGCGCCTGATTCCGGCCGGCGAGGAACGTGGCGCTGGCCGTCTCGACGGCGGTCAGGGTGTCGCCGGGATCGAACGCCCGGTCGAGCAGCAGGGTCCCGCCGACGTACAGGACCGACAGCGCGACGCGAACGAGGCCGTCGGCGGCCGAGAGCGGCGTCACGAGCGGCACGACGTCGGTTCCGGAAAGGCCCCACGCGACCGCGCTCGAGACGCAGTTCCACTCGAGGGCGCGCGCCGAGTAGCCGACGACCGGCCGGCCGTCGTCGCCGTGGAGGACCACCAGCGGCGCCGCGGTCCCGTCGCGGTCGCCGTCCCCGCCGTCGCCGTCTTCGCGGTCCGGGCCCGTGTCTGCCGGAATCGACTCCCGGTCGGCCTCGGCCAGTTCCTCGAGCGTCACCGACCGATCGAAGGGAATCGACCGCACGAGGTCGCGCTGGGCCGCCTCGGAGACGACCAGTTCCGGCTCGAGGACGTCGAACGGGCGCTCGACCGACGCCGGCGTCAGCCAGTGAGAGATCGGTGCGAGGGTGGCCTCGAGGCGACGACAGGCGAACAGCAGCGCCAGCGAGGCGACCCGGTTTCGCGTGACGAGACAGACGGTGTCGCCGGCCTCGACGCCGAGTGCCGCGAGGTGCTCGGCCGTCCGCGTCGCCATGGCCGAGAGTTCGCCGTAGGAGACCCGGTTCTCGTGGACCGTCTCCGCGGGCGCGTACAGCCGCTCCTCGGAGACGTCGACGACCGCCGTCCGATCCGGAAACCGCTCCGCCCGACGAGCCAGCGAGAGCGTCACGACCGGGACTGCCACCCCCGCATCCGTAGAAGCTAGGGGGTCAATCGCAAGCATCAGTAGCGGCTCGTCGACTCGAGAAGTACATCGGCGCGCTGAGCCGTGGTGAGTGAAACGCGAACCACGGCTCGAAACGCGAGGGATGAGCGAGCGGAGCGAGCGAATCGGCTGGGGAGGGTGTGGAAATCCCCGTTGCCACGTTCAGCGAGTCGACTGGAACGGAATCGGATCGGTGGCGACTGGAACGAAATAGAATCACTGCCGACCGAAACGAAATCGGATCGCTGTTGACTGGGATCAAGTTACGTCGACGAGGCCAGCAGTCGAACGTGAAACCGACACTGAACTCGAGTCCGAGTCGATCACGCCACTCGATTACCCGTCTTGGTCGCTGTGGGTCTCGAGAAAGCCCAGCAACCGATCGTTGACCGTCCGCGAGCGCTCGACGAAACAGAGGTGACCGGTGCCCTCGAGTTCGACGAACTGCCCGCGGGGCAACCCGTCCGCGAGCGCCCGTCCCGCCGATGGCGCCACCAGTTCGTCGGCGCCGCCGTGGACGACCAGCGTCGGCTGGGTCACCTCGACCAGCCAGTCGTCGGCGTCGAACCCCTCGAGTGCCGCCGTCTGCGCGGCCCAGCCGGCGCGATCGGCGTCGCCGTCGGCCCGCCAATCGACGATGCCGTCGACCACGTCCGGCTGACCCTCGAGGAAGTCGGCCGAGAGCCCCGACTCGAGGGACGACCGAAGCGCCGATCGATCGTCCGGCGGGGCGGACAGGGGTCCGAGATCGAACGCGTCGCCCCGCGAGGCGGTGCCAAAGAGCGTCAACGTCTCGACGCGGCGCGTGTCTCGAGCGGCGCGGAGCGCGATCGTGCCCCCGAGGCCGCAGCCCACGAGGTGGGCGTTTCGGATCTCACAGTCGGCGAGGACCGCCTCGAGGTCGGCGACGAGCGTCTCGAGGGCGTAGGGGCCGGCCGGCGCGTCGGAGCGGCCGGTACCCCGGAGATCCCAGACGACGGCCTTGTGGGGGCCGGCGACGGCGGCGTGTTGCCAGCCCCACAGCCAGCCGCCGAGGCCGGCCTCGGGGACGAAAACGACCGCCTCGCCGTCGCCGTCGCGGGCGTAGTACAGCGAGACGGAGCCGTTCGTTGCGGTGGGCATACGGAGACTGTGCGGGTGGAGCAAGGCGACAGTTTCGATTCCACGCGATCGGTCGGAACGAGGCGAAAAGCAGGCGACCGTCGGCGTCGGCGGCTCACGCGACGGCGAGGTCAGGCGTCCTGTACTTGCCGCAACACGTCTGGGGCGTCCTCGAGCGCCGCGTCGAGATCCGCGACGTTGGGGCCGCCGCCCTGGGCGAAGTCCGGCGGGCCGCCCCCGCCGCCGCCGACCCTCGAGGCGAGTTCGCCGACGACCTCGCCGGCGTTGACGCCCGAGTCGTCCGGCACCGCGACGACGAACTGGGCGCCGCTCTCGCCGCTGCCCAGCACGGCGATCTTGCCCTCCTCGACGAGGGCGTTGGCGGTCGCGCGGAGTTCGTCCATGTCGGCGTCGATCCGGTCGACGACGGCCGTCGTGTCGCCCACGTCGACCTCCTCGCCGCTGCCGCCGCCGCCGGCGCGAGCCGCGGCGAGCTGTTCCGTCAGGTCGCCGATCTCCTTGCCTCGAGCCTTCCACTCCTCGAAGAACCGCTCGGCGGTCTCGGGGACGTCCTCGGGCGAGACGTCGAGGATGTCGGCGGCCTCGTAGAGCGCGTCCTCTTTCACCTGCGTCGCCTCGATGGCGGCCTCGCCGGCGGCGAAGGTGATTCGCTCGACGCCGTCCTGGACGCGCTCGGTGGCGAGCACTTTGATCGTGCCGATCTCGCCGGTGCGGGCGACGTGGGTGCCGCCACAGGCCTGAACGTCCTCGGCGACCTGAATCAGTCGGATCTGCTCGCCCGGCGGGATGCCCCCCTGGTAGAGGTCGAAGCCGTGTTCGGCCTCGGCCTCGTGGCGGTCGGGCCACTCCTGGGAGACCTGGACGTTGTCCATCACGATTTCGTTGGCGACGCGCTCGATTCGCTTCACGTCCTCGCGGGAGATTCGATCGTAGTGGCTGACGTCGATTCTCGAGGAGTCGACCCCCTTCTGGGCGCCGGCCTGACGAATGTGCTCGCCCAGCACCTGTCGCGCGGCGTGGATGACGACGTGGGTCGCCGTGTGGTGGCGCATCAGCTGTCGGCGGCGGGAGCCGTCGATCTGGCCGTTGACGAACTCGCCCTTGCCGGGGTTCTCGTCGGTCCGGTGGCGGATGACGCCGTTCTCGATCTGGACGTCCTCGACCTCGACGGTCGCGTCGTCGGTCGAGAGCGTCCCGGCGTCGGCGGGCTGGCCCCCGCCTTCGGGATAGAACATCGTCTGGTCGAGGACGACGTCGTAGCCCTCCTCGCGCTCGAAGACGTCCAGCACGACGGCCTCGAACTGGGTGCGCTGCTGGTCGTCGTAGTAGAGCTTCTCGGTCTCGGGGAGGTCCTCGAAGCGCGCTTCCTCCTCCTCGTCGGCCGCCTCGACGCTCTCGGGGGTGTCGTGGCGCTCGGCGACGAGGCTGTAGAAGTCGTCGGGGACGGCGACCTCGGCGCCGGCCTCGTCGGCGATCTCCTCGACCATGTCGGGCTGGATGCCGTGGGAGTCGTAGAGTTCGATCAGTTCCTCGGTGGGAACGGGCTCACCCTTCTCGGCGTACTCCTCGGCCAGCGTCTCGACCCGGCGACCCCCGCGCTCTAAGGTCTCGCGGTACTTCTCGACCTCGGTGCGGACGATGTCGCGGATGGTGTCGCGGTTCTCGTACGCGAGGCGTTCGGCCTGCATGTCGACGAGTTCGTCCAGCGGCGCGTCGACGCCGACCGTATCGCAGAGGCGCTTCGTGCGCCGGAGGACCATCCGGGCGAGGTAGCCCGTGCCGACGTTCGAGGGGACGATGCCGTCCCCGAGCATGTACGCGAGGGTACGACAGTGGTCGGCGATGGCGTAGATGTCCTCGAGCGGTTCCATCAGTTCCTCGAGGTCGCCGGCGTCGACGCCGAGTTCGGCGGCGATCTCGCCGCGGGCGGTCTCCATGTCCTCGGCCTCGTCGATGTCCATGTGGCCCGCGAGCTTGGCGGCGCGGTGGACGAGTTCCTCCTGGTCGTCGGTGTGCTCGAGCCCCGCGTTGTCCTTGAGGAAGGCGATCATGTCGGGGTAGACCGCCTCGTAGACGGTCGGCGTCCCCTGGGAGACCCACGTCCAGCGCTCGAGCCCGTAGCCGGTGTCGACGATGTAGGTGTCCATCGGGCTGTAGCGGTTCCCGTCTTTCATCTCGTACTCGCCGTCTGGGTCCTGTTCCATCGACATGAAGACGAGCGTGGCGAGTTCGACGCCGCGGAAGATGACCTCCATGGCGGGGCCGGCGTTGCCGCCGCCGACCCACGGATCCTCGATGTAGATGACCTCGTCGAGGTCGACGCCCAGCGACTCGAAGAAGCCGTCGCAGAGTTCGACGGTCTCGTCCTTCCAGTAGACCTCGCCGTGGTAGGCGTACTCGTCCTCGGGGACGTCCTCGCGCGTGTTGAACGCGTGGTGGGCCATCATCTCGAAGGCCATCGTGTGCCGGCCCGTCTTGCCGACGTTGTCGATGTCCTGCATCCGGATGCAGGGCTGGGAGACCGTCAGCGGGTTCGCCGGCGGCGGCGTCTGGCCGCTCGTCACCAGCGGCTGGAAGTCGTAGATCGACGCCTGCGTGAGCAGGACGTCGTCTCGCCACCGGTTCGCGGCGACGGGATAGGGCTCGATCCGCTCGTGGCCGTTCTCCTCGAAGTACGAGAGGAACGCCTCGCGCATCTCCTCGAGACTGTACTCGTCGTCGAAGCCGGCGTTCTCGATGAAGCCGTACTCCTCGCACGGCGGCTCACCGCAGGTCACCCGGTCGTGGTCGCGGGTCCAGAAGTGAGCGCCGCACTCCGGGCACTCCTTGCGCTCGAATCCTTCCGCCTCGAAGTACTCGAGACGGTACGCTTCGGCGAGTTCGCTCATTACACAACTGTTGGCCAGCCAGCGCCTAAAACAGTTCCGCAACGTTCACTCACGGTGGTTTCCGCACCGCGATCGGTGGGGATCGCTCGAGCGCAACCCGCTGAATCGGCGGTTTCTGTCAGGCGGTATAACTGCCGTCCCCGGCGAGCGGAGGCTAGTCGGGGCGCCCCGACGCCGGGGTGCGATCGGCGCGACTCACCGTTCGATATCGCCGGAGGACCTTTAGTGAGGGAGCAGGTCAGTCCCGACTAGACACGAGAATCGATTCCATGACCTCGTCGCCGCGATCACCGCCGCGTACGGTCTGCTACCTCGCCGAAACGGACGCGACGGCCCGCGAGGGCGCCGCCGCCCTCGAGCGCGTCCCGTCGGGTCCCGAGCGGTCGGTCCAGCCGCTGACGACCGACGCGGTCGACGGACTGGCCGGCTGGGCGGCCGAAGTGGACTGCGTCGTCTTCGCCGAGACCCCGACGACCGCGGCGGGCGCGACCCTGCTCGAGGTCGTCGAGGCCTGCGGGGAGACGCCGCTGGTGCTCTTTTCCGAGTCGTCGTACGCGCCGACGGCCGCGCGCTCGACCGACGGAATCGACGGCTACGTCCGACGAGACACCGACGACGCCGTCGCCCACCTCGCCGACGAAATCGAGTGGGTCTGTCACGGTGCGAACGAGGCTGACGCGGACGAAACCGAGGGCGATGCGAACGCTGCGGCCGCCGGAACCGGCGAGGCGAGCCCCGACCCCACCCCCATCGCGATGCCCGGTGACCACCCGGCGACGACGGACCCGTCGGCTGAGCGGTTCCTCGAGTCGGTCCCCGACCTAGCTGCCAGTCCGGACCGCGACCACCTCTTCGAACTGCTGGTCGAGACCGCGTCCGACGCCCTCGAGCGCGACTACTGCTGGCTGTCGACGGTCCACTTCGGCGACCTCACGCCGCGAGCGACCGCGCCGGACGTGTCGGCCGACGCCCTCGAGACGCACCCCCGCGACGGCGTCCTCGACGAGTGCCTCCGGTCCGGCGACCCGGTACGAATCGACGACCTCGCGACCGACGACCGGCTGGATCCCCCGCTCGAGGGCGTCAGCTCCGTCTGCTGTGCGCCGGTGAGCGACGTCGGCGTCCTGCTGGTCGCCGCCGAGGAACCGGCGGCGTTCGACGAGCGCGACGCGGAGCGGCTCGCCGCGTGGGGCCGCTTCGGCGCCGCCGTCCTCGAGCGCCTCGAGACCGAGACGCGACTGCGAAACGACCGCAACCGACTGCGGCAGGCGCGGGATCGACTCGAGAGCGAACGGGACGACCTCGAAGCCGACCGCGCCGAACTCGAGGCCGAACTGGACCGGGACCGCACCCTGTTCGCGAACGTGCCGGAGCCGACGATTCGCTACGAGATCGAGGACGGCCGACCGATCGTCCGGGACGTCAACGACGCCTTCACCGCGGTCTTCGACACCGATCCCGAGTCGGTCGTCGATCGTCCCGTCGACGAGGAGACCGTCCCGCCGGGACTCGAGCACCGGCGGGCGGCGCTGACGGACGCGCTGTGCGCCGGCGAGCGTCGTCAACTCGTCAGTCGCCGCGAGACCGTCGACGGCGTCCGCGAGTTCTGCCTGACGCTCGTGCCGCTCGAGGCGGCCGACGGGACGGCGCCGGACGCCGAATCCGCCGGCGCCGGAACCGATGCCGACGCCGGCACGGACGACGGCGCCGACAACCCCGAGGGACTGGTCGTCTACAGCGACGTCACCGAGGCGAACCGCCGCGAACGGGAACTGGCCGCCGCCGAGGACCGCCTCGAGACCATCGCCGAACTGATCGCCGAGGACGTCCGCACCCCGCTGAACGTCGCCCGGGGCTACCTCGAACTCGCCGAGGCGACCGGCGACGCGGAACACTTCGCCGAGATCGAGGCGGCACAGGAGCGACTGCTCGAGCGCGTCGAGCAACTGGACGCCATCGCCCGCCGCGACGAGGTGGTCGCCGAGACCGAACCCGTCGCCATCCACGACGTCGCACGGCGCGCGTGGGTCGCCGTCGAGACCGGCGACGCGCGACTCGTGACCGGAGAGAACCTCGTCCTCGAGGCCGACAAGGCGCGGCTGCGCGAACTGTTCGAACACCTGCTCCGCGCAGCGGTCGAGAGCGTCGCCGACGAAGACGGCGCGAACGGACCCGGGCCCACGAACGGCTCCCCCGTCGTCACGGTCAGCGCGGCCGACGACGGCTTCCTCGTGACCGGACACCGACCGGGCGCGGACGTGAGCCGCGCGGGAGCGGAGACGACGCCCGTCGCCGGTCGACTGACCGCCGCGGACGGGACCGGGTTCGGACTCGGCCCCGTCGAACGCATCGCCGACGCCCACGGCTGGACCGTCGGCGTCGCCGAGGAGGAGGGCACCACCGTCGCCGTTCGGGGCGTCGAGCGCACCGACGTCGACGGCTCCTGACGCCCCCGGTCGCGGACGGCGGTCGCTCGGCGAACGGGAATTTTCAGTCGAAAACGAGCAGCGGTTGGACGGCGTTGTACGCTGTCAGGCCTCGTCCTCGAGCGCCAGCGACGCCAGCAGCGCCTCGAGTTGCAGCCGTTCGTTCGCGCCTTCGGTGATCCGGTAGTCGGCTTCGCCGAGGCGCTCGAGCAGTCGCACGGTCGCCCGTTCCGGGATGTCGAACTGCCACGCCGAGCGGTGGAGTTGATCGATGACGTCGCCGCCGGCGAGGCCGCGCTCCATCAGGAGGTCCTCGAGGGCCGCGCGAGCGGCGGTGAAGTCGCCGTCGATGGCGCGTTCGACCATCTCCTCGACCTCCTCGGGACGGGCCGTGGCGGTGATCGCGAAGACGGTCTCCTCGTCGACGGTCTCGCCCATCACGGCCGCGGCCTGCAGGCCGTTGATCGCCTTGCGCATGTCGCCGTCGGCCGCGTAGACGAGCGCGTCGACGCCGTCGTCCGTGACCTCGATATCCTCGTTCGCCGCGATTTCGCGAACCTGGGCCTCGACGGCGTCCTCGGTGAGTTCGGTAAAGCGGAAGACCGCACAGCGGGATTGGATGGGGTCGATGATCTGGCTCGAGTAGTTACACGAGAGGATGAACCGGGTGTTGTTCGAGAACTGCTCCATCGTCCGGCGCAGGGCGGACTGGGCGTCGGAGGTCAGCGCGTCGGCCTCGTCGAGGAAGATGATGCGGTGGTTGTAGCCGCCGAACGAGGAGCGCGCGAAGTCCTTGATCCGATCGCGCACGACGTCGATCCCGCGCTGGTCGGAGGCGTTGAGCTCGAGGAAGTTCTCCTTCCAATCGTCGTCGTAGAGTTCGCGGGCGATCGCCTTCGCTGCGGTCGTGTTGTGCATGACCGTCGGGACATCCCCTGCGACGTAGTTTCGCGTTCCGGGTACCGTCAGATCGTAAACGCGTTGTTCGTCCTGTATTCCCTCGACGTTCGTCACGCGGTCGAAGTAGAGCGTCCCACGCGAGAGTTGGTCGAGCGCGACCAGCTGTTCAACGACCGCCATCGAGCACATTTCGTCGGCCACCTCGAGAATTCGATCGGCCACGGTCTCGAACCGCGGCAGCGATGCGAGGTCGTGATCGTCGTTTTCGATGAGGTTTCGAACGTCCGTTCCGAGCAACTCCGTTTTCTCCGCAATTCGATTGTCAGAGACGCCGAGTGCGTCGATCGCTTCCTGCACCGACTTCTGGATAGATTCGGTGTCCGGCGTTTCGGTACGCGACTCAAGGGTGACGAGCAATTCACCTGCACGGCTCGCAGTCGGCGACCGTCGTCCGTCGGCGTATTCGAGCAGCCGATCCGTCCGGATGCCGGTCGCCGACTCGACCTCCTTTCGCGCTTCGAGCGGTTCCAGTGCGTCCCGCTGATCGACCCAGGCCGTCGGAACAGTACTCACCGAACGGATATCTGATCGGACCTGCTCGAGCTCCTGTTTGACTCGCTGTGCGGCCTCGAGACGGTCCGACGCCGCCTCGAGCACGCGGTCGATGTCCTCGAGATAGGTCTCGCGGCCGGGATTGTCGGGGTTCAGCGTCTCGGTCACCAGCGGCTCCTTTTTCAGTGCGAGCGTTCGACATAGGTCATCTACGGCCGCCTGTGCGGGTATCGTGTCGTAATTCGGATTCCCGGTGCCGGCCGTCGCGTCTGCGAGCCGAGCGCGCTTGTGGTCGATGGTGAATCCGACGGCGTCCTCGAAGCGCGAGAGCGCCGACACGCCGGAGACGTACAGCGCGTGGTACTCCTGTTTCGGCCCAGATCCGTTCGTCGCTCGCTTCTCGACGCGTTTCCGACGCGTCGGGACTCCGAAGGAGGCGAGCAGATACGAACAGAGTGTGATCAGCGATTCGTCCTTCTGCGTCAGTTCGATCGTTCCCTGATCTGCTACGTACGCTTCCGAATCGAAAACGGCCTGCAGGAACGCCGCTCGAACGTCGTCCGGAGCGTGAACGAGGGTCGAACCGATACTCGACTCCGGCGAGTCACCAAAGACGTCGAAACAGGACTCGAGGAAGTGGTGAAGCGACTTGGTTCGAAGTTCGACGTACGGGACGTCTTTCCGTACGCCACGAGTCGTCTCGACATCTAACAGTTCTCGAGCGATCCGCTCGAACGACTCGCATAGTGCGTCGTCGGTGTTGTAGAATTTGATGCGGCCGTTCTCGATGCGCGCTTCGCTGATCGCAAGCCCGACGAACCGCGCCAGATCCGGCGTGAGTTCCCACGGCGGCGTGATCGGACTGGATCGGTTGTTGTACGGCGTAACGTACTGTACGGATTCGACGTTCGCTCGAAGTTCCGAGTGCGCGGCATCGAGCGAACGGAGGTACGCCAGCGAACAGGTCGTCGACGGCACCTCGAGATCGATCGGGGCGTCTCGCGCGTAGTTTCGGGCAGTTTTACGAGTAATATCGTACTCGGCGACTATCTCGTCGACCGAATAGCCTCGTCGAAGACAGCCGATCACCGTTTTCTTCTGACCGACGTAGTTCTCTTCGGCCGGGATATCGTATCGCTCGGCGAACGACTCGGAAACGGTGACGAACGTTCTGTCGCCGTCCATTGCTGAGGGCCAGCCGAGCGACGCGGACGAGCCGTCGTCAACGACCGGCGTTTCCAGCGGCCGAACGATCCGCTCGTCGCCGGACAACGATCCGGCCTGTCGCCACTCGAGTCCCGCTTCGTCCGCTACGAGGAGTTTGTGTTCCGGCGTGACCGTGAACTCGTTTCCGTCTCGCGTTTCGATCGAGACGAGATCAGTTGCTTCTTTCGAGAAGACGTGGGACGGGGCGACGTACTCGAACGATCCATCATTGTCGTAGGTCAAGATCTCGAGCTCGTCATCCGGCGTAGCAAATCCGTCGACCGTGCCGACGACAGTAGAAATCGGGATGACGCCCTCGTTGGTCAGTACCGGCGTCTCACCGGTGACACACTTCCCTGTTCCCGCTGGGCCAGCGAACAGAAGGTGGGGGAGGTCGTCCTGCTCGACGTACCGCTTCAAACGCGGCACGATGTTCTCGTGACCCTTGATCTCGTCGAGCCGTTCCGGCCGGTACTTCTCGATCCAGACCTCGGTCTTGCCGGGAGTCGGCTCCGCCGCCTCGGCGTCGGCCTCGCTCATACCGCTCGGAAGGGGCGGCCGCCAGATAAAACGACCGAACCCCGCCGTCGGCCTCGGGGAGCGATCGCGTCTCGAGTCGAAAGAGGGGGCCGCGAGACGCCGGCACGCTACCGCGAGCGCCCCCGCGTCGACGGCTAGAGCATCGGGCCCGGCGCGCCGTCGGCCGCCGAGAGCGACGCGCTCAAGTCCGCGCTCGCGCAAGGACGGGCATGCGCGTCACCGTGGACGTCAAGGGCGAGGCCACCCACGAGATCGACCTCGACGACCTCGAGTCGGTGTCGCCGGCGGGGCCGACCGCGGGCGAAGCGGCGACCCCGACTCCGGACGACGAGACGTCTCCGACTTCAGACGACGAGACGACCCCGACGTACGCCGACCTCCTCCGCGAGATCGATCTCAGCCCCCACGAGGTGAGCGTGCTCGTCGACGGGCGGCCGGTTCCCGAGGATCAGCCCGTCGAGAGCGATCGCGTGACGGTCTTACGGCTGATCAAGGGCGGCGCCGCGTGACCGCTCGAGCGGGTGGGGAGGCCACTGAAAGCCCGACCGTTTTGACCGGGCGCGGTGTAGCCGGCGTCATGTCAGGTGACGACCTCGAGGAGCGTCTCCCGAACGTCGGTCCGGGGCCGGATCCGCTCGCGCTCGCCGAACTCGCGGCGCCGGTCGCGCCCGCCGATCCGACGACCACCGACGACGCCGACACGGCCCACGAGGCTCTCGTCCTGTTGCTCCACCGCGATCACCACGCCGGACAGTGTCGCCGGCAGGTCCGGGCCGTCGCCGACCGCTACGACGAGTTCCGCGAGCGGGGCTGTCAGGTCGTCTCGGTCGTCCCCGAACCACGCGAGCGCGTCAGCGAGTGGCAGGAACGCTACGACCTCCCCTACCCGCTCTGTGCCGACCCCGAGGCGACGGTCGGCGAGACCTTCGACCAGCCGGTTCGATTCGGTCCGCTCGGGCGGCACTTCGATTTCTTCGGCCGAATGCCCGCCGCGATCGTCCTCGACATCGACGACGAGGGCGACCTCGAGGTCGTCGCCGCCCACCGCGGCCGGACGAACATGGACCGACCCGACATCGACGAGTTGTTGGCCGCGGTCGACCGACGAACCTGACGAGATGGACGGGGGCGACGGAACGAACGAATCCGAGGAAGCGCCCGGTATCGAGGGAACGGGCGGCTACGTCCGCACCGCAACCGCGGCCGACGCCCTCGAGGTGCGGCGCATCCTCGACGGGGCCATGCTCGAGCCCGGCGACGTCGAACCCCGAATCGCGGAGGGGAGCGTCCTCGTCGCGGGCGACCGGCCCGGCAACGACCGCGACGCCGAGCGAATTCTGGGAACCGTCGTCCTCGAGACCGACGGCGAGGCCGGCGCCCACGTGTCGGCGATCGGCGTGCGCCGGCGCCACCGCGCCCGGGGAATCGGCCGGGCGCTGATCGACCGCGCGCTCGATCGCGAGCGCCGACTGACGGCGCGGTTCGACGAGGGAGTCCGTCCGTTCTACGAGTCGCTGTCGTTCTCGATCGAACAGGTCGACGACCAGCGATATCGCGGCGTCGCGGTCGCGACGGATCGATCGTGACGAGCGACGGGCGACGTCGGCGCGTGGCGGTCCCCGCTCGGGGGTCTCTCGAGGCCGTCATTCCGGGCCGTGCCGGCGTGTTCCAGCGGAGGTTTAACACGCAGAACGTGGTACGTGACGGCGCATGAAACTCGGACGGTTACTCAGCGGCGATCCGTCGCGTAACTCCAAACTCTACCTCGGGATCGGCGCCGTCTCGCTGCTCAAGGCGATCGCGGTCCGCAACGACCGGAACCGGTTCCGCCGGGAACTGGTCGACGCCGCCATGTTCATCGGTGTCGGCCTCGCGTTGCGGAAGTACAGCCAGCTCAAGGCGGAGAAACAACAGGAAATCGAGTCGCAGGTCCCCGACTGGGCGGCCGAGCTCGCGACCTCCGCGGCCGCCAAACAGGGCGTCCGGTCCTTCGCGAAGCAGCGAATGGGAAGCCAGCCCGAACCGGAGTCGTCCTCGAGCCTGCGGGACCGCGCCCGTAGGATGCTCTCGAGTCGCTAACCGGACCCGAGTCGCTAACTGGGCCGACTCGAAGTCGCGGCACCCTCGTTTTCGTCGCGCGGCGTCCGTACTCGGAAGAAGACTCTCACGGCGATACCGGCTCGAGATCCGCCGTGAAGTGCCGGAGTTCGGGCGTCTCGGGTTCGGAGACGATCTCGAGCCCGTCGATCGCCGCTCGGTTCTCGAGGACGGACGCGGCGGTCTCGGCGACGTGTTCGAAGTGCTCCGCGTGGTAGGTGCGACGCGGCACCGCGAGGCGAACCAGTTCCGGCCGGTCGGTGTCGGGGAAGGCGAAGCTCCCGAGTTCGACCCCCCGGACGCCGCCCTCCCGATACAGTTCGCAGACCAGCGCCTGTCCCGGGAACTCGTCGTCCGAGAGGTGCGGGAGCGCCGCGCCGGCGTCGAGGTAGACCGCGTGGCCGCCGGGGGGCGTGTAGATCGGGACGCCGGCGTCCTCGAGCAGGCCGGCGAACGCGCCGACGCTATCGAGGCGGTCGGTCACGTAGGCCTCCTCGACGGCCTCCCGGAGACCGACGGCCATCGCGGCGACGTCCCGGCCGGACATCCCGCCGTACGTGGGAAAGCCCTCGAAGAGGATCGCGCGCTGCTTGCACCGCTCGAAGAGCCCCTCGTCGTCCGTCGCGACGAAGCCGCCCGCGTTGGCCAGCCCGTCTTTCTTTCCGCTCATCACGATCGCGTCGGCGTAGGAAAGCTGTTCTCGAGCGATCTCCGCGATCTCGGCCTCGGCGAACTCGTCCTCCCGCCGCCGGACGAAGCCGGCGTTCTCGGCGAACCGACAGGCGTCGATCACGAACCTCGCATCGATCTCGTCCGCGAATTCACGGACGCGGCGCGTGTTCTCGACGCTGACCGGCTGGCCCGCCGTCGAGTTGTTCGTGATCGTCGAGATGACCAGCGGCACGCGCTCGGCGCCCACGTCGTCGACGACCGACCGGGCGCGCTCGAGCGAGAGGTTCCCCTTGAACGGCTCGTCGGACTGGCGGTCGTGTGCGCCCTCGGCGGGGCAGTCGACCGGCTCGGCCCCCTGATTCGCGACGTGGGCCCGCGTCGTGTCGAAGTGGGTGTTGTTGATCGCGACGTCGCCCGCCTCGAGGAGGGCGCCGTAGAGGACGTTCTCCGCGCCCCGGCCCTGGTGGGTCGGGACGACGCGCTCGAACCCCATGACGTCCCGGACGGCCGATTCGAGTTCGGCGAAGCTCCGCGACCCGGCGTAGGACTCGTCCCCGCGCATCACCGCCGCCCACTGGGCGTCGCTCATCGCGCCGGTGCCGCTGTCGGTCAACAGATCGACGAAGACGTCCTCGGCGGCGAGGTCGAAGACGTTGTAGCCGGCCTCGGCGAGCGCTCGCTCGCGTCGGTCCCTGGAAGGTAACTCGATCCGCTCGACGACCTTCGACTTGTAGGCGACCATACCCGCACGACGCCGCCGAGCGTGTTCAGTCTAGTTGGGAGTTCGTGTCCATCGATGGGTCGAACCGTCCGGTTCGGAACGGATCGGCTCATCGAGGGCGAACGTTGGATCGTCCCGCTCCGCGTCGGCGCGATCGAACGCTCTTGTGACCGGACATCCGATCAGTCGCCGTCCGCGTCGGCGCGACTGAACGCGTCGTTGTCGACCCGCGTCGGCGTCGGGTCGGGTCCCACGAGCGTCAGCCCGTCCGTGGTCGTTCCGGCGTCGACCTCGTCCCCATCGACTGTCTCGTCGGCTTCGTCCGCATGGCTCGCCTCGCCAGCCTCGTCGTCGGTGGCCGTCCCGTCGGAGGTGAACACCCGCTCGGCGACGGCGTTCAGTTCGGCGGCCGTCGACTCGACGAGCTCGTCGTCCTCGCGGCCCGTGACCGCGGGCTCGCCGACGAACGCCGCCTCGAACTCCTCGAAAACCGGCGGGGACTCGTCGTCGAACGAATCGTCGACCGCATCGATGGCGCTCTCGTCGGATTCCTGTTCCTCGAGTTCCTGCGTCTCGCGGGCCTGCGCCGCGAGATCCGCGAACAGTTCCGCCGCCGTCGTGTCGTCGGCGTCAACGTGACCGTCGGGGATCGGGTCGTGGGCGCCGCCGGCGTCGGCGACGTCCTCGGGCGATTCCACGTCGAACTCGGCGAGGACCGCGTCGGGATCGGGGTCGACGTCCTCGAACACTTCGGTCGGGGTCGAATCTGTGCTCATGGGATGTGCTCCCACGGAACTCACCTTCGTTACGACCACCGTTACCGCGCTTCCGATCCGGTAATTCACGCATTAAAATCAGTCACGGGATCGGGGTGGTCGACTCGAGGGTCGCCGCGGCAATTCGGGATCGAAAAAACCAGCCGCTCGGTGTCTAGAAGAGGTCCTGGGTCAGCTCGAGGGTCTTCTCGCGGTCGTCCCAGTCGACGAACAGGGCCACGCTCGTCGCGCTGGTGATGATGTCGTTGAGGTGGATCCGGGCCTCGGAGAGGGGGTTGACGATCTCGCTGATGATCCCCGGCTGATTGGGGAGTTCGCCGCCGGTGACGCGGACGACCGCCACCGGCGAGTCGACGGTGACGGAAGAGAGTTCGTCGCGGGCGATGACCTCGCGATGGAGGATGTTCTCGGCGCGCTCGGCCTCCTCCTCGTCGATGTAGAAGGTGACCGTGTCCATCCCGCTGGCGACGGCGTCGATGTTGACGTCGCTCTCGGCGAGCGCTTCGGAGAGGTGGTTGAAGATGCCGGGCTGATTGCGGATCGCACGCCCTGCGACCGTGAGGCAGGCCAGCGGTCGCTCGCGCAGGTCGACGAGGTTCTTGAACTCGCCCTCGATGCTCGTCCCGCCGGAGAGCAGGTCGCCGTGCTGGTAGTGGACGACCCGAACGTCGAGTTTGCCGTCCTTGTAGGAGAGCGCGGAGGGGGCGACGACCTCGGCGCCGCGGAACGAGAGGTTGCGGAGTTCGTCGACCGAAATTTCGCCGACGTTCCGGGCGCCCTCGACGACGTGGGGGTCGCCGGTCATGACGCCCTCGACGTCGGTGACGATGACGACCTCGTCGGCGTCCATGTACTTGCCCATCATGACCGCCGTGGTGTCGCTGCCACCCCGTCCCAGCGTCGTGATCGAGCCGTCGGGGCCCTCGGCGAGGAAGCCCGTAATCACCGGTACCGTGTCCTCGAGTTCGGCGGCGACCTCGAGGGCGCGCTCGCGGGTCTCCTCGACGTTGACCTCGCCGTACTCGTCGGTGACGATCGGCCAGTCGTCGCCGCCCGGTTCGAGGAAGGTCGCGTCGATGTCCCGCGCCGATAGCGCGGCCTTGAGCATCCGAACGGAGGTCCGCTCGCCCATGCTGACGATCTGGGCGCGGTCGGCCTCGTCGGTCTCGAAGGTGATCTCGTCGAGCAGGTCGTCGGTGGTCGACCCCATGGCGCTGGCGACGATCGCGATCTCGTGGCCGTCCTCGACGGCGGCGGCGATCGAGTCCGCCGCGCGGTTGATTCGATCCCCGCTGCCGAGGCTCGTCCCGCCGAACTTGGCGACTACGCGCATACTGCCACCCCGTCCGCGGATCGCGTGACGATAGCTTGGCTCATATGCACTCCCGTTACCAGAGCGGGCAGATAACTGTGTCCCATCGTTCGTATTTTTACGGCCGACTCGAGGCGAATCCCTCGCCCGCCGGGACGGGAAGGTGGCTACCCGGCAGCGATCGATCCGCACGCGTACTCGACACAGTCGGGGGATCGATTCCCTCGAGATCCGACATCTTTGCCTCGCGAGCGCGGACGGGATTTATGTTTGTGCATGGCATTACCACACGACAATGAACGTACGGGACGCTCTCGAGGCCGACGCGGACGCACTGGCGTCGATCGCCGACTCGCCGACCGACGTGATGCGGAACCTGGTCCACGATCGAACCGTCCGCGTCGCCGAGGACGGCAGTCACGATCCGAACGCGGACGTTTCGGACTCGCAGTACGGCGGCTCCGATCCGGAGGACTTGCTGGGCTTCATCAGCTTCGACGCTCGCGAGGACACCGTCCACGTCACCCAGCTCGACGGCACGGCCGAGGCGTGCGAGCGACTGCTCGGCGAGCCGGTCCGCTTCGCCGAGCGCGAATCGATGGCCGTCGAAGTCCTCGTCTCGCCCGGCTCGGAGATTATCGAAGACGCCGCCGAGAAACTCGGCTTCGAGCGACGCGGTCCCGGGCCGCGATTCGACGGCTCACCGACCGTTCGGTTTCGAATGGAACCGTAGGACCGGGTGCCACAGTGGCAGCCACCGTCGACGCGGCGGCGCTCGAGTCCGAGTCGGGCGTCGACGGTCCACCCGGAAGCTTCCGATTCGCGACGACCTGAACGCAACGTCGAGCGCCACCAGTACCACTAGCGCGCTCCACCGTTCTGAGTACGTCTAACGGGACTGGGCACAATGGGATCGGACGGTAACAGCGTTCGACGCCGCGTTGGCAGTTTTAATACGCCCTATTGACATTGCAACTATCCGTAGCGATTATTGCCGCAAGCGGTGGCGTCCGTGATATGGTGTCGGACCACAATATGCCCGACTACGAGCAGGTCCGCGACGGCTTCGCGTGGGAGGACAACCCCCGCGAGATCGAGTTCCGCGACGAACTGCCGAAGACCGTCACCGGGAAGATCCGCCGCACGGAGCTTCAGGACGAGGTCGAGGAGGAAGCCGAGGCCGCCTGACGCCCGCTCGAGGGACGGCGTTCGACTCGAACTCGAGGACTCGAGCGACGACTGACGATATTTCACCACACTATCACAGACCATGAACTTCGAAGACACGCAGGAACGGAAGCTAATTCGACAGACGGCGACCGAAATCGCCGAGCGGTACGGACCCGAGCACTGGCGCGAAAAGGAGGAGGCCGGCGAGTTCTCGAGCGAGTTCTGGGACGAACTCGGCGAGGCGGGCTTTCACGGTCTGCTGGTCCCCGAGGCGTACGACGGCGCCGACATGGGGATGGAGGAGATGGGGCTGGCGATGGAGACCCTCTGCGCCGAGGGCTGCGGGATGGCCGGCACGTGGTACCTCGTGCTGACGGCCGGGATGGCCGCGGTCGGCATCCGCGAGTACGGCACCGACGAACAGAAGGAGCGGTATCTGCCCGACATCGCCACCGGCGAGCGCAACTTTTCGATCGGTATCACGGAGCCGGAAGCGGGGACGAACACGCTGAACGTGGCGACTCGAGCGGAGCAGGACGGTGACGAGTACGTCCTCAACGGCAAGAAGGCGTGGATCACCTTCGCGGATCGGGCCGACAACATGATTCTCGTGACGCGGACGACCCCGCGTTCCGAGGTCGAGCGCGGTACCGACGGCATCAGCCTCTTCGTCGTCGACATGGACGACCCGAACATCGACGTCTCGCCGATTCCGAAGCACGCGATGAACTACTCGAACTCCTGCGAGGTCTTCCTCGAGGACGTTCGCGTTCCCGCGGCGAACCTGCTTGGCGACGAGGACGACGGCTGGTGGGTGCTCGTGGACATGCTCAACCCCGAGCGGATCGGGTTCTCGGCGGCCGCGACCGGGATCGGCAAACTCGCGGCCGACGCCGCGATCGAGTACGCGAACGACCGCGAGATCTTCGGCGCGCCGATCGGGACCCATCAGGCCGTCTCCTTCCCCATCACCGAAGCCTACGCGAGGATGGAGACCGCCGCGCTGATGCGCGAGAAGGCCGCGTGGCTCTACGACCAAGGCGAGGACTGTGGCTACGAGACCAACGTGGCGAAGGCGACGGCCGTCGAGGCCGGCATCGACGCGGTGAGACACGCGATGCAGGCCTTCGGCGGCTGGGGGTACGCCACGGAGTACGACGTCGAACGCTGGTGGCGCGAGATCAACCTCACGCGACTCGCCCCGGTCACCCAGCAGATGGCCTACAACCACATCGGCCGACAGCTCGGCTTCCCGAAATCGTACTGATGCTCGAGATCCGCCATACGGACCGCACGGACCGAATAGACCGCATGGTCTGCTCGACTGTGGCCGTCGCTCGCGGGGCAACACTCGCCACAGCCGATAAGAACGACCCCCTCGTAGGAGCCGTCTAACGGAGCACGAAATGGAACTCAGAGTCAACACCGCCGCGACGGACCAGGAGGCACAGGCGATCGCGAAGGCGCTAGCGTCCCACTTCGGGGAGGAGGTGGAGCTCTACGCGAAGCGGGGCGACGACCTCCTCGCGACGGCGTCGCCGGATTCGAGCGAGGCCGCTGGGGAGGCCGCCAGTGCCTCGGCGGCCGGCAACGGCGGCACGCGAGACGTTGACGATGCGGGCGAGGACGACCTCGGGCCGACCGACCGCGAGCGACGGCTCCGCGAGGAGATCGACGACATCCTCGAGGGCGGCCCCGAGAAGTACCGTGAACGCCTGTCGGAGCAGGGGAAACTGTTCGTTCGGGATCGACTGAACCTCTGGTTCGGTGAGGACGGCGTGGCCTTCGAGGACGGGAAGTTCGCCAACTTCGATTCGTGGCACCCCAGCGGCCAGGACGGCGAGGCGGACTCGGGAGATCGGCTGCCGGCTGACGGCCTGATCACCGGCGCCGCCGAGTTCGAGGGCCGGGACGTCCACTTCATGGCCAACGACTTCACCGTCAAGGCGGGGTCGATGGCCGAGAAGGGCGTCGAGAAGTTCCTCCGGATGCAACAGCGCGCGCTGAAGACAGGCCGCCCCGTCCTCTACCTGATGGACTCCTCGGGCGGACGGATCGACCAGCAGTCGGGGTTCTTCGCCAATCGGGAGGGGATCGGGAAGTACTACTACAACCACTCGATGCTCTCCGGGCGCGTCCCCCAGATCTGCGTGCTCTACGGGCCCTGCATCGCGGGGGCCGCGTACACCCCCGTCTTCGCGGACTTCACGATCATGGTCCGGGACATGTCCGCGATGGCCATCGCCAGCCCGCGGATGGTCGAGATGGTCACCGGCGAGCAGATCGACCTCGACGAGCTCGGGGGGCCGGACGTCCACGCCCGCCACTCCGGCAGCGCGGACCTCATCGCCGAGGACGAGGAACACGCCCGCGAACTCGTCGCGAAGCTGATCGGCTACCTGCCCGACAACGCCGACGAGAACCCGCCACAGACGGAGGGTCGCGAGCCGAAACGGTCGCCCGCGGGGATCGACTCCGTCGTGCCGCAGGCGCCCAACCGCGGCTACGACATGTTCGACGTCATCGAGCGCGTCGTCGACGCCGACTCGGTGCTCGAGTTGCGCCCCGAGTACGGATCGGAGATCATCACCGCGTTTGCCCGCATCGACGGCCGGCCGGTCGGCATCGTCGCCAACCAGCCGAAACAGCGCGCGGGGGCGATCTTTCCCGACGCCGCCGAGAAGGCCGCGCAGTTCATCTGGACCTGCGACGCCTACGACGTGCCGCTGCTGTACCTCTGTGACACCCCCGGCTTCATGGCCGGCTCCGGCGTCGAGAAGGAGGGGATCCTCGAGCAGGGCAAGCGAATGATCTACGCGACCTCCTCGGCGACGGTGCCCAAGCAGTCCGTCGTGGTCCGGAAGGCCTACGGCGCGGGGATCTACGCGATGTCCGGGCCCGCGTACGACCCCGAGAGCGTGCTCGGCCTTCCCAGCGGCGAGATCGCCATTATGGGCCCCGAAGCGGCGATCAACGCGGTCTACGCGAACAAGCTGGCCGCGATCGACGACCCCGAGGAGCGGGCCGAGAAGGAGCAAGAGCTCCGGAAGGAGTACCGCGAGGACATCGACGTTCACCGGATGGCCAGCGAGGTCGTCATCGACGAGATCGTGCCGCCCAGCGAGCTTCGAGACGAACTCGAGGCCCGCTTCGCGTTCTACGAGACCGTTGAGAAGGACCTGCCGGACAAGAAACACGGGACGATCCTGTAACGCGCACTGAGAACACCACAATCCAATCCATGACAGGACGCTACTACGAGGAGTTCGAGGTCGGCGAGACCATCGAACACGAACGACGGCGCACGATCACGGAGAGCGACAACCAGCGCTTCTGCGACATGACGATGAACCAGCAGCCGCTACACCTCGACGCGGAGTTCGCGGGCGACACCGATTTCGGCGAGCGGCTGGTTAACGGGCTCTACACCATGAGCCTCGCGGTCGGGATCACGATCCCCGAAACGACCGACGGGACCATCGTCGCCAACCTCTCCTACGATAACGTCGAGCACCCCGCGCCGGTGTTCCACGGCGACACGATCCGCGTGCAGTCGACCGTCACGGACAAGCGTGAGACCAGCGACGGCGAGCGCGGAATCGTCACTATGCACGTCGAGGCCTTCAAGGTGAACGAGCCGGACGAGCCGCTGGTCTGCCAGTTCGATCGAACCGCGCTCTCGCTGAAACGCGAACACGCCGAGGAGTGAGCGGACAGACACCGAGGAGGCACAGGAACAACGACCCTCACACTACTCCACTTCGGACTGACAATCCGGCGGCCCGTGAGCAGACACCGCGAACGAGGTGGAGACGGTCACGGGGACCGTATTCGGGGCGCTATTCGGCGAGCGAATCGAACGTCTTCTCGGCCCACCGGATCGCGTACTCGGGACCGTGATCCCGGTACGCGTCGGTGTCCAGCGCCGCGAACGGCGCCGGGAGCTCGATCGCGTGCTTGATCGCCGCACACGCCAGTTCCGTCGCGTCGGCGAACTCGGTCTCGCCGCGCGCGACTGCCCTCGGTAGTCCGGCGACGCGGTCCTCGAGTCGCGTCCCGGCGTCCTGCCACGCGTCGGCCAGTTCGGGGTGATCGCCGTGCCACTCCGCGAAGACTTCGCGGCTCTGCAGGCCGACCCAGCCGTCGTACAGGGCCGCGGCCACCTGGTAGGTGCCGTTCGGGCCGAGATCGACCGCGCGGTTCAACTCCGGATACGTCTCCTCGAAGAAGCCGATGAAGTGCTCGGAAACCTCGAGGTCGAGTTCGACGAACGCCTCGGCGAGCAGGAAGTCGATAAACGATTCGGGCGACCCCTGGACCCGCGGTTTCACGATCACGATCGGCGGATCGGTCTGGCGCGTCCAGACGACGCTGCCGTCGCCCGGCATCCCGACGGTGAAATCCGAACTCGCGTACCGGGCGAGCAACTGGGGGGCGTCCGCGGGCAGCCAGTCGGCGGGGTAGCTCGCCGGCTCGAGGGTGTCGACGAGGAGTCCGAGATCCTCGGCTTGCGCCGGCGGGAGGGTCTCGAAATCGCGCTCGCAGTCGACGACCTGAACGTCCGGCGCGTGCTCGTCGCGAATCGCCGCGACCGGCGTCGAGAGGTCGCGAGCCTCGAACATCAGACGAGGACGGTCTGAGCGACGATCAGCAGCGCCAGTAGTGCTGCGACGGCGATCGTGGTGACGACGACCTTGGTGGGAGTGCTCATACGTATGCGCAATCAGTCACGTCGCTTAAATCCATCTTTCTCCGCCAACTATCGGCCGAACGGTCGACCGGAGCGCGGTGCTAAACGGTTGGACAGACCACTATTTCCGCTGGAACCCGATTTTCAAGTGTACTACAATAAGAGATAGTGATATTGAATATTGCAGTCGAAATGGTGGGGTAGGCGGCTCGACCGATCGAGTGAGGGGCAGTCGGATCGGTCGCTGGCTCGGTCGAGGCGGCGACTGTCTCACTCGAGGCGCCAGTCGAACCCGAATCCCGCCGTCTCGCGCTAGCCACTCGGGCCGTGCGTCCCGCCGTCTCGCGCTAGACGCTCGAGCCGTGCGTCACATCGGAGTGTACGCCATCGGATGGGAGTGGACGCCATCGAATGAGAGTGCACGCCATCGGACTGAGTGTCCATTCAACACGAGTCCGTTTCCGACTGTCGATCCGAGAAGCGTCCGTCGTCGAGTCCGAATTCCTCGAGGGGGCGCCGATTCGACGCCGTCGCGTCACTCCTCGTCGGCACGCCACGAATCGGGGACGTCGATGACGTATCGGCCGTCCTCCTGCAGCGAGATGATGTACTCCTCGCGGTTGTAGAGTTCCATCAGATTGAGTTCGTACTGGCCCGGGCTGACGATTTTGATGCTCTCGAACTGCTCGTTGAGCTCCGCGCGCAGTTCCTCGATCGAGGGTTGCTCGCCCGAGGGTTCGCTGACGACCCGGCCGTGTTCCGGCGGCCGGTCACCGGTCTCGTGGACCGGGGCGTCGGTTCGACTGGAGCCGCCACCCATCCCTCGGTCCGACCGGTCGGACCCGGCGGGCAGATCGTCCGAGGAAACGACTTCGCTTCGGGCGTCGGCCTGCGCCGTGTTCTCGTCGTCCGCCATGATCGACCCGTCGTCGACCGCGGCCGAGCGATCGGGCGTCGGTTCGGATGCAGACGCAGTCTGTGAGGTGCCGCGGGCATCGTCACTCGGTGGCGTCGATCGATCCTCGGGCCGTCGCGCCGTCTCCGGCCACTCTGTGAACTCGCCGGTTTCGGCGGACGCGTCCGAATCTGGTCGCTCGTCGCTCGAGGGCCAGGCCGACGTCGACGAATCGCGGTTCGCGTCTGCCGCTGGGTTGCGGTTCGCGTCCGCGGTCGGATCGCCGTTTGTCGCGGTGGTCGGATCGCGGTTCGCGTCGGCCGCAGGCTCCTGACTCGCGTCGGCCGAGTCGGCCGGTCGAGCCGAGCCGGACGAGACCCAGTCGCGAACGGTTTCGGCCGCGCGCTCGACGGTTCCGGTCGACTCTGCGGATCCGGCCGTCCCGGTCGCGTCCGGACGTGACTCGGCCGTCGTCTCGGCCGCCGTCGACTGGGCCGCGTTGCTCGAGCCGGTCGACGCCCGGCCGGCGGGGGCGAACTGGAACTTGTTCCCGCCGCAGTCCGGACAGCCCGACAGCATCTCCTTGGAGCCGTCGGGGAACGTCCGGCCGCAGGTCGTGCATTCGTGAGGCATTAGTCTCGTGACACGAGCGCGCTGATGAGCGTTTCGTCCTTGTGGAGCGTTTCGATCTGGTTGGCCGGTCCGATGACCGTCAGCTTCGCCGCCGACTCGTCGCCGCCCATGATCCGGCCGAGCAGCGAGGAATCGTTCGCCTTGGATTTGGGGTAGGTCTCGATCTCGATCCCGTTGAACTCGTCGGGACTGATCTCGGACATCGTCACCTCGATGAGCCGACTCTCCTCGTCGGGAGTCAGCCCCTCCTCGAGGATGACGATGTTGCCGTCGTGGACGCCGTCGAGGATCATTCGGATCTTCTCCATCGTCGCCATCCCGTCCATGCGTTCGCCGCTGATCAGATCGATCTGGACACCGTCTGGAGCGTCGGGATCGTCCGCGTTAGTTGCTTTTGGCATCGGTAATCACCCGAAGTACTCCGCGATGTTCTCGTAGACTTCGTCCATGTTTTCGCCTTCCTTCGCGGAGAGCGGGATCGTCTTGTGCTGTGGGAACGCGTCCTCGATCCGTTTCACGCTCGAGTCGTCGAGGTCGATCTTGTTCGCGAAGATGAGAACCGGGAGATCGCGAGATTCGATGATACCGATCAGCATCGTGTTGACCTGCGTGATCGGATCCTCGGCACTGTCGAGCACGTAGATAACGCCATCGACGTCCTCGCGGAGCCAGTGCATCGCTTCGGCGACGCCTTCGGTGGCCTCGCGGGAGCGACGGATCGCGTCGTCTTCCTCCATCTCGTCGGTGAATTCCTCGTAGTCGACTTTCGTCGTCACACCGGGCGTGTCGACGATATCGATCGTCACCGACTTGCCGTTGCGTTCGATCTCGACGTCTTCTTTCCTGCGTGCGCGTCGCGTTTCGTGTGGAATGTGACTCTCCGCACCGACGGCGTCACCGGTCCAGTCGCGAGCGATTCGGTTCGCAAGCGTCGTCTTTCCAGCGTTCGGCGGACCGTAGATACCGATACGTTTGGGTTCCTCTTCCGAGAAGAGGCGGTCCGTAACCCGAGAGATACTATCTTTGAGTTCTGTGAACAGTCCCATCTGTGGGGCCCTCCAGCACCGCGGGGTGGTGCATCTGCGCGTACTACAAACTGAACCCACTTAAGCCTACGTCAGACGTGTAGACAATTCAATTCAACTACGTTGTCAGTATGCCAAAAGAGTGATAGGATGGTGTCCAAGGAGTTACCGAACGATACGTCGTTGGACGGTACGGGAAGGAGAGGGTGGGAACCAGTGAACGAGTGAACGAGTGAACGAGGGAGTGTGTGAGCGTGTATCAGTACCTCCGTTCGAGCGGAGAGAATGTGAGATGGTACCAATTGATCTGTGATGTGGTACCAGCCGTGACCGAAGCAGAGATGGGAAAGCTCTCGAGACGGAACCGAACTGGATGGCAAACCGATCGAGCGGTCTCTGTTGTTCGCCCGAACCACCCCCACCCCTTCGTTTCGACTGGAGAGTAGTGAGGGTGTGGGTGAGTGTTCGGTGATGATCGCCGCCGATAGCCCGATACGACACTGCCAGCCGTCCACGAGCAGTCCAGAGAGACGGTGAAGCCGATGAACTCGAGGGTTGAGAGAGTTCTAGTAACATGGGTCGTCAAATAGAGCTATTCTAGCAGAAACTAGTAACAGTATCTAACCGATCTAGTAAAATATTCGCTTTGCTAGTGCTACGGACCGAGTTTCTTCCCCAGATAGATAAAACTGCCTGTCCTAGAACACCCCTCTCCCCCCACCCCCTCCTTCTCCGCGTTCCACCTGAAACGAAGGGGTGGGGGGCTAGCCACGTTACCAGTCAACCAGATCACACAAACAGATCACATCTATTCCGCTGAACGAATCCTTCCTAATTCGCTCTCAGTGATGGACGAACGATTCCGTCGATTCGCCTTGATCGGATCCGAATCGATACGATTCGATCGTCGATTCCAATCCATCACCCGTCAGCGGCTCACCCGTTTCCGATCACGTCTACCAGTGGGACTGCAGATCACGTCAAGCAGTTGGACCGCATTGCGTGCTCGAGTCGGTTCTCGACTCGAACCAATCCGCGTCGCCCTCCGTCTGGTCTCGTGAATTCATCCCCGGGGTCGACGACTGCATGCTGGACGACTCCGTCATTTCCTGACTACGGTCTCTCTTGACTGTGTCATCTTGCGTCTCGCGGGTGGCCCCAGCGCTTCGATGAAGACGATCGTCGATCGTTCGCAGAGCCGCAATCGATATCACTCCGAGGCTTCGAGATATCTCCGCGCGTTAGCAACGCTCGCGCGTATCACCAATATAGATGCTCGAATGAGCGTCTCTCTTCGGAGAGGATGTGGATCCGTTCGCATCAGCCGTCGCTTCGTTTCCCCGATTCCATTCTGAGAACCGAACAATCACATATCCAACAATACCATCCATTCGTGAGTCACATATCGACCTGAAACGGACGTCACGATACCGTCCGCCGCCTTGCGAATTGTCTATAGTTCGGCAATTTGCCCGTTTTAGCCGTTCTCGAGGCTCAACCAATCTCTCCTGGGAGGGTCGGTGCAGTGTGAAGGGAAGAATTTAATAGCGTGGTTTTCCTCTGTTTCGGTTGCATCAACTGGACCCGGGCCGGGGACGCACTGTAGTGGGATGGCCGATTCGGACCACTAACCGAGCGATATTCCTGCTTTCTGGCCCGGCATTCCACTCGAAACGAGGGGGTATGTATACGACGGATGTCAGACGAAGAATCAGAACCCACGGGCTCGGAGCCGGTCGATATCGACGAGAAACGGGAGTTCTCGACCTTCGATAGCGCCGACCTCGCCGAGGAGGAATCGAGTCAGGGATTGTTCGACGACTTGCTCAGCGGCGAACCGATCTTCGAGAACAAGGAAGTGCTTCGGCCGTCCTATACGCCACACGAGCTCCCACACCGGAGCGACCAGATCAACAAGATGGCGACGATCCTGGTCGCCGCGCTGCGCGGCGAAACCCCGTCGAACATCCTGATCTACGGGAAGACCGGAACCGGAAAGACCGCGAGCGCGAAGTTCGTCAGCAAGGAACTCGAGAGCACCTCCCAGAAGTACAGCGTCCCGTGTGACGTCGAGTACATCAACTGCGAGGTCACGGACACCCAGTACCGGGTGCTCGCCCAGTTGGCGAACAAGTTCATCGAGAAGAACGAGGCCCGCATCGACGAGCAGGTCGAGGAACTCGAGCGCCTGCTCGAGGCCGTCGACGAGTACGAAGCCGCTGCGGAAGCCGATTCGGCGGCCGACGCCGGCGACGAGGACGGACTCTTCGAGGAGTTCGACGCGCTCGAGTCGGCACCCGATTCCGACGAATCGGACAGTTCGACTGGAACCACGACCGACGACGAGTCTCGTGATTCTCCAGTCGAAACGGAGGGGTCTTCGGACAATCCGGATACATCGGCGACGGCCGACGGAGCAGCAAGCGACACCACCGACGGCGACCTGACCGACGAGTTCCAGTCGGACGGAACCGAGACGGACGGAATCGAGTCGAACCCGCCGACCGATTCGACCGACGACCGTCAACCGGAACATCCACTCGCGTCGACCGGATTCGAGTCCCGCGCCGCGGTCGAGGCCCGGATCGAGGACCTCGAGGACGACAAGGAGTCCTTCGAGGAGGTCCCGATGACCGGGTGGCCGACCGATCGGGTTTACAGCGTCTTCTTCGACGCCGTCGACTACGACGAGCGGGTCGTCGTCATCATGTTAGACGAGATCGACAAACTCGTCGAGAAGAGCGGCGACGACACCCTCTACAACCTCTCGCGGATGAACTCCGAACTCGAGAACTCCCGGGTCTCGATCATCGGCATCTCGAACGACTTGAAGTTCACCGACTTCCTCGACCCCCGCGTCAAGTCATCCCTCGGCGAGGAGGAGATCGTCTTCCCGCCCTACGACGCCAACCAGCTGCGGGACATTCTCGAGCACCGCTCGGAGGTCGCGTTCAAGGGCGGCGCGCTCTCCGACGACGTGATCCCGCTGTGTGCGGCCTTCGCCGCGCAGGAACACGGGGACGCGCGCCGCGCGCTCGACCTCCTCCGGACCGCGGGCGAACTGGCCGAACGCTCCCAGACCGAGACCATCGTCGAGGAGCACGTCCGGCAGGCCCAGGACAAGATCGAACTCGACCGCGTCGTCGAGGTCGTCCGCACCCTCCCCACGCAGTCGAAACTCGTCCTCTTCGCGATCATCCTCCTCGAGAAGAACGGCGTTCACAGCATCAACACGGGCGAGGTGTTCAACATCTACAAGCGCCTCTGCGAGGAGATCGACGCCGACGTGCTCACCCAGCGACGGGTCACGGACCTCATCAGCGAACTCGACATGCTCGGGATCGTCAACGCCGTCGTCGTCTCGAAGGGGCGCTACGGCCGGACCAAGGAGATCAGCCTCTCCGTACCCATCGAGGAGACGGAGGCCGTCCTCCTCTCGGACTCGCGGCTGAGCGACATCGACGACATCCAACCGTTCGTGCAGGCGCGCTTCGAGAACGGATCGTGACGCCTCGAGAACTGCTCGGGGTCACACGACCACGATCCGACGCGAGGATTCGAGGTCGATCTACGTCGTATCCCGATTCCACATGAAGCGACGGCCCCTCACGAGGCGACGGACGCTCGGTGCCGCGACGGCCAGCCTCGTCGCCCTCGCCGGGTGCGTCTTCACGGACGGCGAGGTCGAGTTCGACCGCGGCGAACTCTCGGTGGTCGTCGACGGCGATCCGGTCGACCTCTCCGCGGATCGATTTCAGGCGGAGAACGTCGACAACGACTCCGTCGCCTTTCACCTCCACGAGCGCGACGAGTACTGGTACATGGAGGGCGAGGAACCCGTGACGTTCGCCGAGGGGATCGATCTGCTCCCCCGCTTCGCCTACGCGAATCGGGAGGACGCTCACGTCGTGACCGTCGACGGAACCGAGTACGACGGTCGCGACTCGAGCACGGCGATCACGTTTCTCGTCGACGACGAGGTGGTGGACCCGACGACCTACGAGGTCCAGAACGGCGAGTCGCTTCGACTCGAGATCGAGACCGACGCGTAGATCATGGTTGACGCGTGAATCGGGAGCCCGTCGTTTCGACTCGAGCAGGGAGAACGCGGAGGAGAGCCGTCTGCCGTCGATAGCGTCGTCAATTCCTGTCGCGTTCGAGTACGGCCGCGGGACGCTTCGACTGCGGCCGAAACGCCGGTTCAGTTCCGGTAGCGTCCGACGGCGACGACGGCGCCGGCGCCGACACCGGCGACGCCGGTTACGCCGGCGAATTCGGCTCCCGGGGATGTCGCTTCCGGACCGGCGGTCGGCGTCTGCGTCGATGTCCCGTCGATCAGCGGCGAGGGAACGACCATCCCGCCGAAGAGGCTGTCGAACGCGAGGCGGACGTGTCCGAGCCACGGGATGCGGAACATCGCCTTGCCGGCGATCCACTCGGGCTTCACGATGTGCGTTCTCGGTCCTCCCGGCCCTCTCTGGGACAGTTGGTCGTAGCTGGGGTTCGCGTCGCCTTTCGTGATGAATCCGGCGTGATCCGCCGGACAGATCCTGTCGTCGACGTCCTCGCAGGTGAGATCACCCACGAGGTCCTCGTCTGCCTTGGTGTCGACCCAGTTCTCGTCTTCTTCGACCCAGAAGTGGGCGCGATGGATTATCGGCGTCTGGCGGTCGTTTCCGTTCGGCTGGAAGACGATCACGTCGCCGGGATTGCCGAATTTATCGTGACCGCTGTCCTGGCCGTTCTCGAGCGTGACCACTCCGGTACCGTCCGTGGCCCCGTCGCCGGCGTACCGATCGTCGTCGACGACGAAGATGAGGTCGCCCCGCTCCATGTTCGGCTCCATGCTGCCGCTCTCGACGGCGACCAGCGGCGGCCAGACGCCGCTGACCGCGAACAGCAGCAGGCCGACGACCGCGACGATCGCGACGCTGCTCAACACGTCCCGAACGAAGATGACGTTGCCGTCCTGCGAGTTGAGAAACCAGCGGACGGCGCCGTCGTCCTCGATCGTCACGGGATCGCCGTCCGTCTCGGCGCCGGACCCGTCGGCTTCGCGTGGATTCGACGAGGTCCCGGCGTCAGCCGGCCCGTCGTCGGTCGCCGGGTCGTCGGTCCCGTTCCGGGCCGGCCGATCGGTGGCGGAATCGGAATTGCCGTCGTCACCGGGTCCGTCGGGAGGGTCGCCGCGGTTAGAACCGCTCATCGTCACCCGTTTTGCCGGGCCACCCAATCAACCTTCTGCTCCAGTAATCGTCACTGATTCCGGCTGTTCCCACCGGGATTGCACCGATTCGGGCGTCGGTAGTCGTCCGGTCGGAGTCACCGATTCCGTCTTCGCGCCCGTCGAATTCGTCGCAGGCTCTATCGCTGAGAGCGTGAGCGATCAACATTGTATCTGGTACGAATTTGATGGAAATAACGCTACTGGTCCGTCTCGCTTCAGGTGGCCCCCCACCGGCCACGGACGCCAATTACGGTATCCTTTTCTCCCCGCTCACGAATGCGAGGGGTGTGCCACTCGAGGCGACGGCCAGGATCGTCAGCGAACTCACGAGCCGCGGCTACAACGCCGAACGCGAGGCCGTGACCCTGCTCGCCTCGGCCGACGATCCGCAGGCGGCCCTCGAGCGCGTCGTCGAGGACCTCCCCGAGGACGCGCTGGTCGTCCGGACCGACCACGTCGACGCGGCGCTCGCCGCCGCGCCGGCAGCCAACCCTGCCGCCGGCGACGGTAGCGCCCCCGATACCGAACGCGCCACTGACGAGAGCGCCGCCGGAAGCGCTCTCGACACGTCGCTCGGGGACGACGACCGAGGCGCCGATGCGTCCCCAGACGCGACCGAAGATCCCTCAATTTCGACTGGAGGCCAATCGGCAGATCACGGGGCAACGGGTGGGAATACTCCAGTCGAAACGAAGGGGGGCGTAACGGTCGAGCGATCGGTCGATCCCGAGTTGCGCTCCCTCGAGATCGCGGGCGACATGACCGGCGAAAGCACGGGGACCGGCGAGTACGAGGATTTCGTCTCGGTGTTCCGGGATCGACTCGAGCGCGTGGGGTCGAAACTGCGCGGCCGGATCAACCACCGGCCGGCGTCGGCCATCCAGAGCATGCCCGGCGGCGACGACGTCGCGATGGTCGGCCTGGTCAACGACATCCGCTCGACCGCCAGCGGTCACTGGTTGATCGAACTCGAGGACGCGACGGGAACCTTCCCGTGGCTGGTGATGAAGGACCGGGAGTACGTCGATCTCGTCGACGAGTTGCTCTGCGACGAGGTGCTGGCGATGGAGGGGACGCTGGCGGACGACTCGGGGATCGCGTTCGTCGACTCGATGTACTTCCCCGATATCCCCAGAACGCACGAACCCTCGACCGCCGACCGCCACGTCCAGGCGGCGCTGATCAGCGACATCCACGTCGGCAGCGAGGAGTTCATGGCCGACGCCTGGAACGCCTTCGCCGACTGGCTCCACACCGAGCAGGCCCAGCACGTCGAGTACCTGCTGATCGCCGGCGACATGGTCGAGGGCGTCGGCGTCTACCCGAACCAAGACGAGGAACTCGACATCGTCGACATCTACGAGCAGTACGAGGCGTTCAACGAGTACCTAAAGAAGGTCCCCGGCGACCTCGAGATCGTCATGATCCCGGGAAACCACGACGCGGTCCGCCTCGCGGAGCCTCAACCGGGGTTCGACGAGGAACTGCGAGCGATCATGTCCGCCCACGATCCGCGGATCGTGAGCAACCCCTCGACGGTCACCCTCGAGGGCGTCTCCGTGCTGATGTACCACGGTGTGAGCCTGGACGAAGTGATCGCCGAACTTCCCGAGGAGAAGGCGAGTTACGACGACCCGCACAAGGCGATGTACCAGTTGCTCAAGAAGCGCCACGTCGCCCCGCAGTTCGGGGGTCACACGCGACTCGCGCCGGAGGAGGAGGACTACCTCGTCATCGACGAGGTGCCCGACATCTTCCACACCGGCCACGTCCACAAACTCGGATTCGGGAAGTACCACAACGTCCTCGCCATCAATTCGGGCTGTTGGCAGGCCCAGACCGACTTCCAGAAGAGCGTCAACATCGACCCCGACGCCGGCTACGCGCCCATCGTCGACCTCGATACGCTGGACGTGACGGTTCAGAAGTTCAGCTAGGACTCGCTTCGCTCTGCCTCAAGGAATCCGACACGCTCTCGATCCGCGTACCGGAGGTGTTTTATGGCGCCACCCGCGAGGAGGAAAGGACGGCACGGCCAGCAGCTACCTTTCAGCGCGCGTGGGTTACCACGGGCGTTCACCTGACTGGCCTACCCCGTTCTCAACAACCCAGAGCGGTTGCTATCGCGGTCGCCGGAATACGCCAAAGCCGTCTATCATTCCCTCCAGATGAGTCCCTCGGTACTGCCGGTCAGCACCGTTTTCCCGTCCCCGTTCTCGCAGTTCACGTCGACGACGATCTCGTAGCGATCGTCGCGCTCCGCGACGGACTCGAACGTCCACCTACAGGTGATCCGCTCGCCGGTGTAAACCGGACGGACGAACTCCAGGTCCATCCGCTGGGCGAGCACCTCGAGGTCGCCGCCGATCTTCGTCGGCAGGGTCGCGGTCAGCAGTCCGTGGACCATCAGGCGGCCCTCCTCGTCAGGTTCGGTGTGGATGTCCTGTCTGTCGCCGGAGAGGTCCGCGAACCGCTCGACGTCGTCGGTCGTGAACGTCCGCTCGAACGTGTGAGTCTCACCTTCTACTGGCCGTGCCATGCGGTGGTCTACCGGCTCTCTCCACCTCGGCAGTGATAATTCCGCGGGATAGCGGGTACGAGGGGAGTCCGTACGTGGGCGGAGACGTCTTCGAGGAACTGCTCGAGTCCGACCCCGAGCTGCGGGTCTGTTGTGCACACGTGGGCACCGACGAGGTCGATCGGTTCCTCGAGTTCGTCCGCAACCTCGAGTTCGCCCACGAGTACGAGCACGCCTCACTCGACACGACGTTCGCGATGTCGACGGCTGCACCGGAAACGATGGGGTTCGCTCCGTCGTCGATTTCCGACGAGACGCTCGGCACGAGCCATCAATACACCGCCCAAAAGCGATTCCGACTGCGACTCTCAGAACTCGGCGTCGATGCTGCCGTCCTCGTCGAGGTCGATGACCCCGTCGAACAGCTCGCGGAACTCGTCGACGAGCGCCTCGTCGTGGGGTTCTTCCGAGACGTGGAAGAGACCGATGGCGTCGTACTCATCGAGCAACTCGAGGATGCGTTCGACCGCCTCGAGGGCCTGGTCGTCGCCGGCGTAGTAGGCGAGTTCGGTGACGGAGTCGAAACTGAGCCGGAGTTTGCCGTCGTGGGCGTCGAGGAAGCCGTCGATGTGGTCGACGATCCCGTCGACGTCGTCGGGGGCGGCGACGTAGTGGACGGTGTCGCTCTTGCGCCGCGAGTAGCCGTGTTCGATGCTCAGCGTGTCCAGAATTTCGGCGCGGTCCTCGTCGACGTCGTAGTACTCGAGTTTCTGTCTGACTTCGCGGGCCGTGGTTCGCGTGGAGACGACGAGGAAGTGATCCGTGTCGACTTTGAGAAAGTCGGTGTCGATACGGTCCGTTTCCCCGGTGCTCGGGTGGAGAAGGAGCACCCCGGTGCCGCCCGGTACCGTCTCCGGCGTGCCATCTATCTCAAGTGAATAGTCCATATTGGAGTGAACAACTTTCGGCACTGACTTAATAGTGCGGATGTCAGTAGTTACTGTTCGCTGTCGGGTCCAGCGACGTCTGATTCGCACGGAAAGAGGATCCACAGGAGCAGTTCGCCCGACCGATATCCGATGCCCACGGAGTTTCGGCCGACCTAAACCTCTCCACTCCTCTCTATTTAGGCCAACCTAAAAAGTCTGTCGGCCTCGAGCGACGCGTCACTGCGGTCACCCGCCGGCGCGTCGATCCGTCGGCGCGTCGACCGAACGCGTTTTCCTCGCCCGGCGTGACGCCTCGAGTATGAGCGTTCGCGAGGAGTTCGACGAGTGGGCCGCGAGCGGCCGGGACAGGGGGATGGAGGAACGCCACTGGCACACCGCGAAGCACGCGCTCGCGCGGATGCCGGTCGAACCCGGTGACGTCGTCCTCGACCTCGGCTGTGGCAGCGGGTACGCCGGTCGCGCGCTTCGCGATACCCAGGATGCCGGGCGCGTCTACGGCCTCGACGGGTCGCCGGAGATGGCCCGCAACGCCGCGGGGTACACGAACGATCCGCAGGCCGGGTTCCTCGTCGGCGACTTCGACGCCCTTCCCTTCGCGGACGACTCGATCGATCACGTGTTTTCGATGGAGGCGTTCTACTACGCCAGCGATCCCCACCGCACGCTCGAGGAGATCGCCCGGATCCTCCGACCCGGCGGCACCTTCCACTGCGCCGTCAACTACTACGAGGAAAACGTCCACTCCCACGAGTGGAAGGAGTTCATCTCGATCGAGATGACCCGCTGGGATCGCCAGCAGTACCGCGCGGCCTTCCGCGACGCCGGCCTCCACGTCGCCGAACAGGACTCCATCCCCGACCGCGAGATTTCGATCCCCGCCGAGTCCGAGTTCCCGACGGACGACTGGGAGACTCGCGAGGCGATGGTCGAACGCTACCGCGAGTTCGGCACGTTGCTCACGGTCGGCGTCGCTCCCTGAACGCCGGGTTCGGCCCCCGGTCTTGCGGTTCGTTCCACGGTCCTGCGGTCCGTTCGCACGCCCCGGTTTCCACTCGAGCTAGCCGCCGACTGACAACCCCCTCGCTTCCGGTCGAGTACCGTCGCAGTCGTCGGGTTTTCGGGCTAGTACTCGACTCGAAACTACCCGTGAACGTCGCGGTCACGCGGTGGCGTTACTCGAACCGTTCGCCGGCCGGAATCGCCACGTCGAGCCAGTTCTCCTCGGGCGGGAGCGGACAGTCGAAGGTCTCGCTGTAGGCACAGAACGGCGAGTACGCGAGGTTGAAATCGATCACGAGTTCGTCTCCATTTTCGAGGTCGCGATCCGACGACAGTTCCATGTACCGGCCGCCGTCGTAGCTCTGCTGCCCGGTCGTCTTGTCCCGGAACGGGACGAAGAGGGGTTCCTCGTTCGGGCTCTCCTGTTGGTAGGCCGCGAGTTCGAAGGTGCCGTCCTCGAGGTCCTCGTCCGCCCGATCCAACTCGAATTCCAGCGTCGCGACACGCAGATACCGCATCTCTCGACCCGCGGTCGTGTCCATCAACACGACCTCTGGGTCGTCGTGGACCGTCGCGGTCGCGGCCACCCGATAGTCGGGAGCGGGCGGGAAGTAGTCGAGTCCGTCGAACGCGTCGCGCCCCTCGGGCGGGATCGGCGACTGCGGGTGGTTCGCGAAGAACTCGTCCTTCTCGGCGCGTTTCGACTCGAGTTCCTCGCGCCAGCGGTCGACGTCGTCGAGAGTGCTCATATCTTCCGTTGGGCGTCGCGACTGGAGTGCGTTGCGTTTGTCGTCGACGCTAGAGGCGATTGAACAGTACCAGTCCGCCGACGAGAAGCGGCCCCCAGAGCATCGTCGAGAGAATCAGGCGGACGACGTGGTGGCTCCCCTTGCCAGTGCCCTCACCGACGTGGAGAAACCCCGCGGCGAGGGTCACGAGGATCAGGACCAGGAGCACGTTCGTCGTCCGTGTCTCGCGTTCCGGCCGCCGATTCGTATCCGACATCAGTCGCCGATAGTCGGTCGAATGACAAATCCGTTTTCATGAATGGCGTTCCGGAAAATCGGCGACGTCTCTTCCCGCGTATCGGTCCCGGTATCGATATCACGTCGCTGATCGCTGGCTATTCGTTGATTGTGAGCACGCCGTTGTGCGCGGAGACGTCGCTGGCCTCCGGCGGCAGTTCGAACTCGAACTGCTCGCCGTTCGCGACGATGATCGCTGTCGACCCGACGATGTCGATCTCGATATCCGCGGCGGCGTTCCCGAAGTCGACGGCGATGACGCTGCCGTCGTCGTATTCGAACGTGCGGATGACCGCGTCGTCGTCGTCGACGTTCTTGAGTGAGTTTGGGACTTTCATGCTCGAGCGTAGGGACCGACCCAATTAAAGGACCACGCTGGCAGCCTCCGGCCGCGACCCGTTCCCGCTAATCGGAAATTACGGGACGTGATATCCGTTAAACCGACGACTGTTCGCACTCGCCGACTACCGCACTCGTGACCAGACGGACGGTCCGCATTCGAGCGATCCATCCATCCATCCACCAGTTTATATATCGGGGCGCGGCCAACTGAGTCCGTCAACGCTATGGCCAACCACCCCCGAGTAGGCGAAGCATGACGGACTGGCGCTCGATCTTCGGCCACGAGCACCCCTACGACGAGCAGGTCGACGGCATCGAAACCGTCGTCGACACCGCTCGAGACGGCGGCTACGCCGTCGTCGAGGGTGCCTGTGGCACCGGAAAGACGATGATCGCGCTCACGGCCGGAATCGACCTCGTGCGCGATCCGGACACCGACTACGAGCGCGTGTTCGTGCTCACGAGCGTCAAGCAGCAACTGCGCCAGTTCGAAGCCGACCTCGAGACGATCAACGAGAACCTCCCGGACGACGATAGACCCGTCTCGGGGCTCACCCTCGTCGGCAAGGCCGACGTCTGTCCGTACAACCGGGAGAACGCGGCCGGGATCGACGACGGCAACGTCTACGACCGCTGTGAGACCCTCCGGGATCGCACTCGCGATCTGACCGGCGAGGGCGGCGAGACGACCGCCGGGAGCCTGACCGCCCAGGCCCGCAGCCAGCAGATGGGATTAGCGGACAGCGGCGCTCAGGGTCGCGGACCGCGACTCCTCCAGACAGCCGACGAGACGGCCCCCTACGCGCCGGATCTTCCCGAGTATAGCGACGGCGGACCCGTCGACGTCTCGACGGAGTACTGCCCGTTCTACGCCCAATACCTCGAGGACCTGCCCGAGGAAGGCAGCGACGGCGACGCAGTCGAAGCGGTCCCCTACGACTTCACCGAAGCGGGGATGATTACGCCCGAGGACCTCGTCGCCCGCTCGGTCGCCCACGGCACCTGTCCGCACTCGGTGATGGGCGCCGTCCTCGGCCACGTCGAGGTCGTCATCGGAAACTACTACCACGCGTTCGACCCCCGGACGGTCGGCTCCTTCACCGGCGCCCTGCTCGACGACTCCACGTTCGTCGTCTGCGACGAAGCTCATATGCTCGAGCCGCGAGTCCGCGACCTGGTCAGCGACGGCGTCGCCGATCGAACCCTGCGCGACGCCGAGACCGAACTCTCGCGAGTCATCCAGCCGATCAAGTTCGAGCGCGAGGGCCGAAACGCGCAAGGCGGCTCCAAAACCGCCGACGCGGACCTCGTCCGCGCGGAACTGAACGACAGCGACGTTTCCTACGACGAACTGAACCGCACCCTCGAGTTCGTCCGGGACCTCCGGAGCGAACTCGATCGCCGAGTCACGGCGCATCTCGACCGGAAACACAGGGGGTGGCAGTCGAACCTCACCGACCTCGGGGACGACGAGATTCCGCTGCGCGATCCCGCGAAACCGGCCGAAGACGAACTGTCCGAGTGGGCTCGCGAGGCGGGGTACAGCGATGCCGACTGGGTCCGCGCCGAGTCCGTCGGCGCCGTCGTCGAGCGAATTCTCAACGAGGCCGAAGACGAGGACCGCACCCGCGCCGCCCCCGCCGTCGGCCGCGTTCTCGGCGAGTGGTACCGTCGGGGTCACACCGACTACTTCCGGGAGATCGAACTCGAGCGCACCTGGGACGACACCGAACCCGCCGATTCGTGGCGCAGAGCGTACAACGCCCGCCTCGCCTTGCACAACTGCGTCCCCAGCGACGCCATCGGCGAGCGCCTCGGGATGTTCGGCGGCGGGATCCTCATGAGCGCGACCCTCGAGCCGATCGAGGCCTTTACCGAGGTGACGGGGCTGGACTACCTCGAGTCCGAAGAAGACCGGCCGGTCGTCGAACGCCGCTACGGGCTTCACTTCCCCGCGGAGAACCGCGAGAGCTTCGCGGTCGCGGCGCCGAAGTACACCTACGACAACCGAGGCCGGCCGGGCGAGGAGAATCCGACCCGAACGCACTACGCCGACGCTGTCGCGAACGTCGCCGACCTCCCGGGAAACGTTCTCGTCGGGATGCCCAGTTACGCCGAGGCGGACTGGATCGCCGGCGTCCTCGAGGACCGCGTCGACAAACCCGTCCTGCTCGACGCGGCCAGCGACGACGAGACCACGCAGGCGCTCAAGCGCGACTTCTTCGCGGGCGAGGGGAAGGTGCTGGTCACCAGCCTCCGGGGCACGCTCACCGAGGGCGTCGACTACAGCGGCGACCGCCTCGCGGCGGCGGTCGTCTGCGGCGTCCCCATCGTCAACACCTCGAGCCCGCGCACGAAAGCGGTCCGGCGGGCCTACGACGACGAGTTCGGGGACGGCTTCACGTACGCGCTGACGATCCCCGCGGTTCGCAAAGCCCGACAGGCCATCGGTCGCGTCATCCGCTCGCCGGAGGACGTCGGCGTCCGGGTCCTCCTGGACGAGCGCTACGCGCGCGACAGCTGGGACTCGGTGCGACCGTACCTGCCCGACGACGGCGAGTTCCAGACGGTGAGCCCCGACATGCTCGAGTTCGGCCTCGAGCGGTTCCGCGACCGGCTCGAGGCCGAGTGAGCGGGCTCGGTCCCGTCGCCCGGCGCGGGCGGAGTCGGATCGGGCGGAATCGGATCGGTTCGACCGTCAGCAGTTCGGTCAGTCGGATCGCTCGAGCGTGACCGTAACTGTCGTCCCAACGTTCACCGGATCCGAAAGGTTTTGTCGTCTCGGTTCCACCCTCGCCTGTGACTGGGAACGCGACTGCGGCCAGAAATCGGCGGTACGTGCTCGCGGGTATCGTCGCGATACTCGGGATCGTGACCGGTGGGATCCTGCTCGACGTGTTGGGAACGATCATGTTCGCGCTGACGGTAGCGTACGTCCTGTTGCCCGTCCAGGGCTGGCTGCACAGACGCGGGCTCTCGGAGTGGCTGTCGGCCGCCGCGGCGACCGTGCTCGGATTCCTCGGCGCCGTCGCCGTCTTCGCGCCGCTGGTCGTCGCCCTCTACGTGCGGTTCGATCAGGTACGAGAGGTCGTCGAAGGCATTCCGCCCGAGGTGACGGTTACGGTGCTGGACGTCGCCTACACCGTCGAGGTCGCCGACGCCAGGTCGATGGCGCTGGACGTCCTCGGGGATGTGGCCGTCTCCTTCGCCGCGTCGTTACCGGTGCTCGCGATCAAGTTCGCGCTGTTCGTCATGGTGTTGTTCGCGCTGCTGTTGAAGGCCGACGACGCCGGCCGCGCGACCATCGCACCGGTCCCCCACGGCTACCGAGACATCGTCTTCGCGCTCGCCACGCGCATCCGCGAGACGCTGTACGCGATCTACGTCCTCCAGCTCGCGACGTCGGTCGCGACGTTCGCCGTCGCCTACCCGTTGTTCTGGCTACTCGGCTACGAGGCGGCCTTCACCCTCGGGTTCGTCGCGGCAATCCTCCAGTTCATCCCGATGATCGGTCCCAGCCTGCTGATCCTGCCGATCGCGCTCTACCATCTCGCCGTCGGCGAACTCGCCGCTGGACTCCTCGTCGGCGTCCTCGGAATGGTCTTCGTCGCCTCGCTCCCCGACGTGGTCGTCCGGCCGCGACTGGCCCGCCGCTCCGCCGGCCTGCCCGGCAGCCTCTACTTCGTCGGCTTCACCGGTGGACTGTTCACCCTCGGCGCGATCGGCGTCGTCGTCGGCCCGCTGATCGTCGCCGTCTTCGTCGAGGCCGTCGACCTGCTCGCCGACGAAGTCAACGGCGACGCGACCTTCGCCGAACTCGCCGAGACCGACCTCGAGGAGCCCCCGGCCGACTCCGTCGAAACCGCCTCCGAGCCGTCGATCCCCTCGCCCGACGAGTCGGGATCGCGACCGGCCGACGACTGACGACTCGCCCTTCGTTTCCGAACCCGCCGCCGATCGCTCGTCTCACCGCTCACTCGTACCGGAGCGCGTCGATCGGATCCGTTCGCGCCGCCCGCCAGGCCGGGTACAGCCCCGCGAGGATTCCGACGAGTACGCCGACGGCGATCGCCACCGCGACGTACTCGTAAGGGTAGACCAGCGGGAGATCGATGTACCAGACGCCGACGTAGCCCGCGAGGAGGCCCAGCAGCGTGCCGAGGATCGCCCCGATGATGCCGAGGATCACCGCCTCGGCGAGGAACAGCCCGAGGACCTCCCGGTTCTGGGCGCCGATGGCCTTCATGATGCCGATCTCGCGGGTTCGCTCCGTTACGGAGACGAGCATGATGTTGGCGATTCCGATCGATCCCACGACCAGCGAGATCGCCGCGATGCCGACGATGAAGTTCTGCAGCAGGTCCAGCACGTCCTCGAGTTGCTGGAGCAACTCCTCGCTCGTCTGGAGAGTGATGGCGAGATCGTCTGTCAGCAGATCGCTCGCGTCGGACTCCTCGCTCTCGAGGTAGGCGGTCGCGCTCTCCTTGGCCCGGTCGATCGCCGCCTCGTCGGCCGACGGGGCCTCGATGACGATCGCGAGGAACAGCGCGTCGGCCGCGTCGCCCCCGTCCCCGTTCGACTGCGTCCCGTTGCCGTCGCTGGCGTTCTCGCCACCGTCGCCCTCGCTATCGCCGCCGCTCGGGAACGCCCCGGCCGCGTCCTCCGTGTAGAAGGGGTCGGTCGGGACGTAGACCTGCGGCGAGGGTTCGAACCCCTCGAACGGGCTCAGTCCCTCCGAGGAGTCGGTGATCCCGACCACGGTGACGGTCGTCCGCTCGCCGCCTTGCAGGGCGATCGTCAGTTCGTCGCCGACCGAGACGGGTTCCTCGAACTGTCCGGCGACGGCCGGATTGATGACCGCCTCGCGTTCGCCCTGTCGGAACTGTCGGCCCTCGTCGAGCGTGTTCTCCCTGATGTAGGACGGTCCCGCGGCGACCAACGCGTCGCTCTGGGGCGAGATCTCTCCCTCGTAGATCAGCGCCTGGGTCGACAGCGGCATGTAGCCGTAGGCCGCGTCGATCCCCTCTCGCTCCTCGAGCGCGTCGAGGTCCGACTGGCTGAATACCGGCTGGGCGCCGGCCAGCGGTCCGCCATCGGTGTCGGGGTCGGCGGCCCAGCCGTAGACGTTGCGCCGGTCGTCGGGGCTGATGTCGCCGATGACCCCCGCCTGCAGGCTCGCGCCCAGCGTGACGAACGCGATGACCGCCGCGATGCCGATGACGATTCCCAGCGTCGTCAGCGCCGAGCGCAGTTTGTGCCCGCGGATCGAACGCCACGAGAGGCGCAGACTCTCGAGGATTCGCATCAGGAACTCGCCCCGTCGTCCCCGTCGGCCGCGTCGGACGGACTCGCGCCGCCACCGATCGACCTCGAGCCCTCACCGGCCGGACGCGAGGCCCCCTCGTCCGACCCATCCAGTTCCTCGATGCGCTCGAGTGTTCCGTCGAGCAGGTGGACGATCCGCTCGGCGCGCTCGGCGACGTGGCGCTCGTGGGTGACGACGATCATCGTCGTTCCGGCGTCGTGAAACTCCGCGAAGAGGTCGAGGATGTCGGCCTCGGTTTCGGTGTCGAGGTTGCCCGACGGTTCGTCGGCCAGCACGAGTGCGGGATCGTTGACCAGCGCCCGCGCCAGCGCGACCCGCTGGCGCTGCCCGCCCGAGAGTTCGTTGGGCAGGTGGTCCGCCCGATCGGCGAGACCGACCCGCTCGAGGAGGTCACGCGCCCGCTCGCGGCGGGTTCCCCGGTCGACGTCCTGGAACAACTGGGGGAGCGCGACGTTCTCGAGGGCGGTCAGTCTGGGCATGAGGTTGAACGTCTGGAAGACGAAGCCGACGGTCGTCCCCCGCAGCGTCGTTCGCTCGCGGTCGGTCAGCGCGGCCACGTCCTCCCCGTCGACGACGACGGTACCCTCGGTCGGCGTGTCCAGGCAACCGACGAGGTTCATCAGCGTCGACTTCCCCGAGCCGCTGGGCCCCATGATCGCCGTGTAGGACCCGCGCGGAATCTCGAGCGAGACGCCGTCTAACGCGTGGACCGGTTCGCCCAGCTGGTAGGTCTTGCGGACGTTCTCGAGGGCCACTGCGGTGCCGATACTGGCGTCGTCACCGTCGGTGCCCCCTGATCCCGATGTCGCCATAGCGGGTCGACCACGGCCCTGACGAAAAAGGTTCGACTGGCGGACGATACCGGCGACGCTCGTCGCGGACCCGACGTTCGCCAGGAGCGCGTTACGGACTCGACGTTCGCCGAGAGGATGTCACCGACCGCGAGAGTACAACGTTTTTCCCGTCGCCGGTCGCGGTAGTAGCCATGAAGACGGCAGGCGGGTCCGACGCAGCGAAACGGGCGGCCGGCGAACGCGCCGCCGAGGCGGTCGAAGACGGGTTCGTCGTCGGACTCGGGACCGGCTCGACGACGGCCTACGCGATCGAGGCCCTCGGCCGGGCCGTCGCCGACGGCCTCGAGATCCGGGGAATTCCGACCTCATTCCAGTCTCGCCGGCTGGCGCTCGAGGTCGGAATCGAACTGACGACGCTCGACGCGGTCGAGACCGTCGACCTGGCGATCGACGGGGCCGATCAGGTGGTCGACGCTCCCGACGCCGACGGCCACGGCGCGCTGATCAAGGGCGGCGGCGCCGCGCACGCACGCGAGAAACTGGTCGATACGGCGGCTGATCGGTTCGTCGTCGTCGCCGATCCCTCAAAACTCGCGCCGACGCTCGAGCGATCGGTGCCGGTCGAAGTACTCCCCGACGCGCACACGGTCATCGCCGATCGAGTCCGCGATCTGGGCAGCGAGCCGACGCTTCGCGCAGCCGAGGGGAAGGACGGCCCGGTCGTCACCGACAACGGCAACCTCGTGCTCGATTGCGCGTTCGGCTCGATCGAGGATCCGGACACCCTCGCGACGCACCTCTCGCGCCTGCCGGGCGTCGTCGAACACGGACTGTTCGTCGGGCTGGCGGACGCGACCTACGTCGGAACCGCCGACGGCGTCGACGTCCGCGAGTACTGACCGACGCTCAGCGGGCGATCGACGCCGATTCCTCGCGGTCGTCCGGCGCGGTCGCGCGCCCCGCGAACAGCCCGACGGCCAGGTAGCACACCCCCAGCACTCGCGCCGCCGGCACCACCCACGGTTTCACCTCGAGGTCGTCGGAATTCTCGTAGGCGATCCGGAGGCCGACGGCGAGCGCGCTGCGGGGTGCCAGCGCGAGGAGCGCGCCCAGCCCCGCGACCGCCGCCGGGAGGACCCTCGGGTTCTCGGATCGCCGTCCCAGCAGCCGGACGAACAGCAGTCCCTTCAGGCGAGCAATCGGGAGCGTCCACGGTCGCAGCCGGCCCGCGTCGGGGTTCTCGAAGGCGAGCCGTTCGGCGGGCTCGACGATCCGTTCCGGGGCGATGGTCACGAGCAGTCCCAGACCGAGTGCGATGGGGCGTCGCATACGGGGAGTTCGCGCGCAGGTCGCAAAACAGTTGTTCGAGAGCGATCCGTCGCAGTCCGAGGGCGGCGCACCTCGCTACGCCGTCGCGATCTCCGCGTCTTCCGCCGCGTCGTCGTCGCTGCGCACCGAGAGGACGACGACGAGCAGGTAGAGCGCACCGAGGGCGCGGGCCGCGGGCTCGATCCACGGCTTCACCTCGAGGTCGTCGGTGTTCTCGTAAACCAGCCGCTGGCTGAGTTCGATGACCGGTTGGGGGAGCAGTACCAGCACGGTCCCGGCCAGCGCGAGCAGCGCGCTGACGAGCGTCGATCCCTCCCGGCCGCGTACCAGCAGCCAGACGAACAGGAGTCCCTCGAGTCGGGCGCCCCACAGGGCCCGCTCTCGCAACTGGACGTCCTCGGGGTTTTGCAGGCCGATCCGTTCGCACATATCGAGGACCGGCTGGGGCCTGACGATCTCGATACAGCCGAAGCCGATCAACAGTTTCCGAAGCATGCTCGACTGACCGGTACCGCGGCCAGCGTCAAAAAACTCGACTCGGCAGCGCCACTGCGAGACGCCGACGCGACCGGATCGCCGGAGAAGGCAGTGGCTACTCGCACACTGGCGTCGATAAAAAACGACTCGCGTGGCGTCCCTTACAGGTCGCGGGGCTGGACCGTCTTCCGGTCGTTGGATTCGGCTCGTCGCGCAGCGTCGTCGAGCAGCTCGGACACTTCGTCGTCGAGTGCGTCGTAGAAATCCGAGGCGACGTTTTTGTCATCGAGCGCTTCTTTTACGGCGGCTTTGACGATAAGGTCTGCCATACGATCTACGGATTCCGCTTAACCCAATATAAGTGCTGTGGTTATGGATTGGAATACGGGGGTTGCAGCGGTTGACCCGGCTGTTTCGGGGGTGGATATCACCGGAAAGTATATGTCCGATGAATCAGCGGGCAGGATTCGACCCTCGATTGCGGGGCGAATCGGACTCGCGCGCGCCGTACGTCCATCTCGCGCGCGCTTTCGTCGCGTCTCGTCTCGAGCGAACGTGTCGACGGATTCGAGTGCGTCCGCCCCCGAGGAATCGTATGCGCGAACTCCTCGAGGCCGTCGCCGACGGCTCGCTGTCGCCGGCGGAGGCCGAAGCCGAACTCAGGGGGTACGTCACCGACGACGCCGGTCGGTTCGACGCGGCCCGCCAGCAACGTCGCGGCATTCCGGAGGCGATTTTGGCGGAGGGGAAATCTCCGCCGCAGGTCGTCGCCCTCGCCGAAACCGCCCTCGAGACCACCGGTCGAGCGCTGGTTACTCGCGCTGCCGACCGGCAGGTCGAGGCGCTCGAGTCGAGTCTCGGAGAGACGTTCCCCGACGCCACCGTCGAGCGACGGGGATCGACGGTTCGGATCGTAACGGCCGACTACGAGGCGCCCTCGCTGTCGGCGACGGTCGGTATCGTCACGGCGGGGACCGTCGACGGGCCGGTCGCCGACGAGGCCGAAGTCGTCTGCCTCGACGCGGGGGCGACGATCGATCGGATCGACGACGTCGGCGTCGCGGCGCTGGACCGCACGCTCGATCAGGTCGATCGACTCCGCGAGGTGGACGTGTTGATCGTCGCGGCGGGCCGGGAGGGTGCGCTGCCGACCGTTATCGCCGGACTGGTCGACACCCCGGTCATCGCCGTCCCCGTCTCGAGCGGCTACGGCCACGGGGGCGACGGCGAAGCGGCCCTGGCGGGGATGCTCCAGTCGTGTACCGTCCTGTCGGTCGTCAACATCGACGCCGGATTCGTCGCCGGCGCCCAGGCGACGTTGATCGCGCGTGCGATCGACGGGGCTCGTGGCTGAGCCGCTCCTGCGCCAATACGAAAAATAATATTCGGGAACCGAAAAGCCAAACAGCGTTTGGGGAAGGTTATTTATCTCCACACCCAGTAGGATTGGGTACCGGCTTCGGCCGGTGTGACCATTGCCCAATGCCCACCTGTGACCATTGCGGCGCGCACGTCTCCGAACGCTTCGCACGCGTCTTCGCCGACGAAAACGGCGAGATTCGGGCGTGTGTGAGCTGTTCGGCCAACGCCGGGATCGCAGAGGCCGCCAGACAGCGCGGCCGCGGCACCTGATCCCGTCGACGTATCGCGACGACGACCATGCGCCCCCGTTGCGTGATGCTTTTTGTGTCCCGGTTCGACCGTGCTCTCATGGCGGATCACGTCGTCTACGTCCTCGAGTGCGCCGACGGCTCGCTTTACACCGGCTACACGAGCGACCTCGAGCGACGGGTCGCCGAACACGACGCCGGCGAGGGAGCGAAGTACACGCGAGGACGGACGCCCGTCGAACTGCGGTACCACGAGCGCTACGCGACGAAATCGACCGCGATGTCCCGCGAGTACGAGATCAAACAGCTGAGCCGACGGGAGAAGGAGCGACTCGTCGGCCTCGAGTGAGGCTGTCGACGCTCCCGAGTTCTTCGTCCATAGTATCTACCGTAAATAGTCCCGAAAAATAGATACTATCGCGGGTCCGTTATCGGGACGAAATGGACCTCGAGATCGTCGACGACCTCAAACAACCGGAGTACACCGGCGAAAACCGGTGTGAACCGTGTACGATACTGAACCTGGCTATCGCCGCGGTCGTCGGATCGCTGATCGCGCGCAAGAGCAGGGTCGGCGGTGCGCTCGCGGTCGGGATCTCGATCGCGCTCATCTCCCTCCGCGGGTATCTCGTTCCCGGAACGCCGACGCTGACGAAGCGATACCTCCCGCCGGAAGTGCTGCGCTGGTTCGGGAAGGAGCCGGATCCCGAACTCGCCAGCGGGCTCGGCCCCGTCGATACCGGGTCCGCCGACGACGAGGACCCCGCTGCCACGGGAGGCGGGACTGATGCCGGCGCGGGGTCGACCGAGGACGCCACCGCGACCGAATCGACGTCATCGATCGATGCCGAGACGCAACCCGAGGCCACTCTCGATCCCACCGACCTCGAGACGTACTTCCTGGAACGCGACGTCCTCGAGCCCTGCGAGACGGTCGACGATCTCTGCGTTACCGACGCGTTCGAGGCGGCGTGGCTCGAGGCGATCGAGGCGCTCGACGAGTCGGGGCTCGACGCGGCCGACGCCATCGACGCCTTCGGCTTCGACGCCGACCCCGAGGAGTTCGCCATCGAGTCCCGCGAGGACGTCCAGTTGCTCGTCTCCCCGGGCGGGATGGCCGGCCGCTGGCCGTCCCGGGCGGCGCTCCTGGCCGACGTCGCCGCCAGCCGGGCCCTCGAGACGTGGACCGACGACTGGGAGGTCTACGAACCCGAAACGAAGGGGCAGGTGCTCAACGGACTCCGGATGTTCATCGAGACGTGTCCGACCGGCGGCGATATCAGCATGACCGAGGAGACGGTCGAGTCCTGCTGTACCTCACACGAGGTCTTCGCGGTGGTCTGCGAGGAGTCGGGCGAACGGCTGTTCGAACAGCGCCTCGACGCCGTCGAGGCCTGATCGGTATCGAACGAGGGTCGCTCGTCAGTCGTCGGCCGCCGCGGACTGCGCCGAGGTGACGCTGGGATCGATGAAGGCGTACTCGGCGAGGCTGCGGCCGAGTTTTTCGACCCGTTCCTGCAGGCCGGGGTCGCGGAACCGTCGGCCGTCGATGGCGTTCGGATCGGACTCGAACTTCTCGCTCGCGTTCCGGAGTCCGACCTGATGAGGCAGGACCCAGCCGTGAACGCCACGGACGGTGATCCGAAGGTGGTCGAGCGTCGATCCGTAGCTGCCGCCGCCGGCGCTGGCCAGCAGACCGACGGTCGTGCCCTCGTACTCGTCGAACCCGCAGTAATCGTGGAAGTTTTTCAGCGCCCCGGAGTAAGAGCCGTGGTACACTGGCGTTCCGAGAGCGAGGCGCGTAGCGCCTCGGAACGGCGAGCGGTGACGAGCCGCAGCGAGCGACGGCGTCCGCCTCCCGGACCAGCCGGGTCGCTTCGGCGGCGTCGCCCTGCTCCTCGAGGTCCGGATCGTAGACGGGAATGTCGTACTCGCGCAGGTCGAACAGCGTCGTCTCCGCCCCGGCCACCTCGGCGGCCCGCAGGACGTACTGCAGGGCCGTCCGCGTGTAGCTGGTATCGCGGAGACTACCGCTGACGGCGACGACGGAGGGAGTGCGGCTCATGGATACGGGGAGGGGCGCGGGCCGGAAAACGGCGCTGCAGTCAGCCGTCGGGTGCGACCCGACCGCTTCGAGCGCCGAATCGGGGTCTGCGTTCGTCGGAGGGCGTCGCCTTTTTCGCCGGCGAGGTAGACCAACACGTATGGAGGCGATCAACTTCGGCACCGACGGCTGGCGGGCGACGCTCGAGGAGTTCACGACGCCGCGGGTGCGAATGGTCGGACAGGCCGTGGCGACGTACCTTCGCGACGAGGGTCTCGACGGCACGGTCGTCGTCGGCTACGACGCTCGGGAGACTTCCCGCGGATTCGCCGAAGAGCTGGCGCGGGTGCTGTGCGCGAACGGCTTCGACGTGATCGTCCCGGAACGCGACCGGCCGACGCCGCTGGTCGCCCACGCGATCGTCGAGCGCGACCTCGCCGGCGGCCTCGTGATCACCGCTTCGCACAATCCACCGGAGTACAACGGCGTGAAGTTCATCCCCGAGGTCGGCGCGCCCGCGCTCCCCGAGGTCACGGACGCAATCGCGGACCGCCTCGCCGAACCCGACCCGCTTCCGGCGGACGAACACGGCGCCGTCGAGGAGGTCGACCTCGTCACCCCCCACGCCGACGCCGCCCTCGAGCTGGTCGAGTCGATCACCGGGACGACCGACCTCTCGGGGCTGCCCGTCGCCTACGACGCCATGCACGGCAGCGGTCGCGGGACGACCGACGCCCTCCTCGAGCGCGCCGGGGCGTCGATCGAACGCCTGCGCTGCGAGCGCGACCCCGAGTTCGGCGGCGGCGCGCCCGAACCCGCGCCGGAGAACCTCGAGACGCTGATCGAGCTGGTGACCGACGACGGCGCGGAGCCGGCGCTCGGCATCGCGAACGACGGCGACGCCGACCGCCTCGCCGTCGTCACACCCGGGCGGGGCTACCTCGACGAGAACCTGTTCTTCGCCGCGCTCTACGACTACCTGCTCGAGGACGACGCGGGCTCGGTCGTCCGGACCGTCTCCACGACCTTCTTGATCGACCGCGTCGCCGAGGCCCACGGCGAGAGCGTCCACGAGGTCCCGGTCGGCTTCAAGTGGGTCGCCGAGGCGATGGGCGACCACGACGCCCTCGTCGGCGGCGAGGAGTCCGGCGGGTTCACCGTGCGCGGGCACGTCCGCGAGAAGGACGGCGTCCTCATGGCCCTGCTCGCGGCCGCGATGCACGCCGCCGAACCGCTCGACGATCGCGTGGATCGGCTGCTCGAGGAGCACGGCACGGTCGTTCAGGACAAGATCAGCGTCGCCTGCCCCGACCACGAGAAGGCGCGGGTGCTCTCCGACCTCGAGGAGGAAATCCCCGACTCGGTCGCGGGAACCGACGTCGAGGGCGTCAACACCGCCGACGGCTTCAAGCTGCAACTCGCCGACGGCTCGTGGCTGTTGATCCGCCCCAGCGGGACCGAGCCCGTGTTGCGGGTCTACGCCGAGGCCGAAGACGAGGAGCGGGTCGGGGAGTTGCTCGAGGCCGGCGAGGAACTGATCGAACCGCTGATCTAAGGAAAACTCGTCTCCCGCGTTCGCTATCTGCCGACGTACTGCGTCATTTCGTCGATGGCGGTTTCCGTTAGCTCCTCGGTCACACGAGCAACCGCACGATCGATATCGATACCCTGTATGGAGACGACGGCCCACGGTGAGACGAACGATTCGCGATTCAACGTTCCCGTTTCGAACGAGCCGGCAAGCGGGAGGCTCTCTGCGTACTCTTTCGTCGTTATCCCCAATGCGATGCACTGCCTCCCGGCGAACGGATGGGTTCCGTCGCTCACGATCAGATACGGGCGGCGCGGCGTGTTCCCGAACGGATCAGCAGCGACGCCGATGACGCCGCGCTCGTGCATTATTCGGCCTCTGGCGAGTTTTCGTCGTTCTCCCGCTCACTGAGATCGATGAGGTTGGCGTCCCAGTCCGGATTCCGATCGTAATAATCCCCCTCGAACTGATCCGCGACGGATCGCAGTCCGATGACGCTCGCCGTGTGAGCGTCGTACGCTTCTGGATTGATCGCCCAGTACTCTCCTTTGTGTCGGACGAATCCTCGACTTTCGAGTCGACTCAGTGTAGTTCCGACGCTCCCTCGGGGAATGTCGAGTTCCTCGGCGAGTTCGCCGGCTCGATACCCCAGTTCGGGATTGGCGGCCAGAAACTCGAGGATCCGTCGACCGTTCGTGTCCTCGTCCGGCAGCTCCGTCGGCTGGTAGTTCTCGAAATCGACGGGCATGTGTAACAGCTAGTCACAGAACGTAATAGGTTTATTGCTGAGGTGATCAATCGTATTGGGTCTGCCGCAGTCGACGAACCAAGTTCTCGAGGTGCTCGGCTGCCGTGGTTGCGATCCAGACTGGGTATGGTCCGTTGTACGTCATTGCTGGTGCAGCCGTAACCGTTCTGCGAGACCACCGGTAACTCGGTCCAACTGACCGTCTGAACACCAGCCAGCTCGGTCGTAGTGGACCTGAAACGAAGCGGTTCCCTCGCAGTCGGCGGGTTGCTACCGGGTTGCGTGCTCCGGGTTCCTTTTTACCAGTTTCGGGCTGTTCTGTACGGGTATGAGCGAACGCGAGCACGCGGACGCCGCGTACACGGAACTCACGCCGGACTCGTGGCACCAGAACGACGAGGGCGGCTACTACCTCGATTGCCCGGAGTGTGGCTCCGCGGCGACGCTGATGAACATCGTCAAACACGGCCGCTGTAACGGCTACATGGACCAACGGGAGGAGGAGACCGAACTCGACGAGGAGGGGGAGGAAGGGCTCGACTGTACGGCGAAACTCACCCTCGAGCTCGGCTACACGTCCGATCCCGATCCCGAGGCGACCGAGTCGGACGCCGAACAGTCTTCCGAGAGCGTCTCGACGGGTGAGGGCGTCCCCGGGGATGGATCCCCAGCGGGCTCGGACGGGACCGTAAGCAACGAGCAACAGTAGGAACCCGGCGAATCCGTGCGTCGACGCTCAGACGGACTGTTGGAAATCGGTACAGCAGCCCGTTTCAGTCGACCCGTTCTGCCGGCACCCCGACGACCGTCGCGCCCGGGTCGACGTCGCTCGTGACGACCGAACCCGCGCCGACGGCCGCGTCCTTCCCGACCGTGATATCGCCCAGCAGCGTCGCGTTCGCGCCGATGTGAACGCCCGTCTCGACCGTCGGGTGGCGCTTGACCGGCTCGTTCGTGTCGCCGCCGAGCGTGACGCCGTGGTACATGTGGACGTCGTCGCCGATCTCGGCGGTCTCGCCGATCACCACGCCCATCCCGTGGTCGATCGTCACCCGGCGACCGATCGTCGCGCCGGGGTGGATCTCGACGCCCGTCAGCAGGCGGACGACGTTCGACAGCAGCCGCGCGGTCAGTTCGAAGCCGGCGTTCCAGAGCCGGTGGAGCAAGAGGTGGGCCCAGACGGCGTGGAGTCCCGGGTAGCACAGCAGGACCTCGAGGCGCCCGGTCGCCGCGGGATCGCGGGCGGCCATCGCCCGAACGTCCTCACGCAGCCGTCGGACCATCGCTCACCTCGGAAGCGAGAGCGGCCGGTACGGTCGCGACACGACGGCGGCGCGGCGTCCCGGTGGAACGGGGCCGACAACAGCACCGGCCAGTGACGCGACGAGGCTGGTCCCTGTCGGTACACGCGGTCTGGCCGGTGAATACCATGTTCGGGCATACCGGCGAGGTCGCCTAAAAGGGTTCGTTTCCCCGCGGTCGGCGTTCGATCAGTGTGCCCTCACTTCCCGCGTGCGAGTCGGCGACCGATCCGGTCGGGGAGGCCGGCCTCCTCGACGGCCGCCTGCACGGCCTCGATATCGTACTCGACGCGGTGGGTCTCGACCGTCAGCGCGTCGAGGTCGACGACCGCGTAGCCCGCCCGCGGGTCGCCGTCGCGGGGCTGGCCGACGCTGCCCGGGTTGACGACGATCCCCTCCGCGAACTTTCTGACGCCCTGGACGTGGGTATGGCCCAGCACCAGCACGTCCTCGTCGCCGAGCAGCCGCGGCGAGAACTCGTCCGGGTGGGTGTAGCGCGTGTACCGGTCCGGATCGTCCGGGTGGCCGTGGACGAGTTTCACCCGCCCGTCGCACTCGAATCGTTCTGCGGGCAGGGCCTCGAGCCACGCCAGTTGGTCGTCGTCGAGGCGTCGCTTCGCGTGTTCGACGCCCGCCCGGGCCATCCCGTTGAAGCGAAACGGCGCGTCGCCCGCGACCGCGGCGTCGTGGTTCCCCATCACCGTCGGGACGTCCCGCTCCCGGAGTTCGTCGACGCACGCCGCGGGCCAGGGGTTGTAGCCGACCGCGTCGCCGGCACACAGCAGTTCGTCGACCGGCGGCATCTCCGCGAGGACCGTCTCGAGGGCGACCCGGTTGCTGTGGACGTCCGAAATGAGTCCGACCTTCATGCTCGGAGATAAGGGGTGCGAGGGGTTTGTAGGTTGGCCGAGTACTCACTCGAGGGGTCTACGTATCACTGGGCACTCGACTATCCGGCGTGCGGTGGCGCGCGCTGTCGGCCGGCCGAACGATAGTGAGGCCGGCTGACGACAGCGCGCGAGGGATGAGCGAGTGAAACGAGCGAATCGGCTGGGGAGGGCGTGGCGATTCCCTGTTGCCACGCTAGCAGAACACGCTGTTCCCTTCTGATCTCCTCCAATTACACCGTTCAATAAGCAAATCGATCGAACAGTGTCAATTACAATCGAAGTGAGTTCGCCGTTCGAAACCCGTGAATCTCGAGGAGTCGATCAGTCGCCGTTCTCGATGGCCGTCTCGAACCCGTCGTCGGTGCGCGCGACGCCGGCCGCGCAGACGGCGTGTTCGAACTCGAGGCCATACGCCTCGCTCGCGGCCGCGTCTGCAGTATCGGCCTCGAACTCGAACGACTCGGGAGCGTTCTTCTCGTAGGTCGCGACCAGCGTCGGCTCGTCGACGGTTTCGACGAGCAGGGCGTCCTTCCGGACGGTGCCGATCAGCGCCTCGCCGTCGGCACCGATCGTCGCCGCGATTCGGGGCGTGTCGTAGTCGTCCTTCTCGTAGTCCAGCGCCAGCAGGCTCTCGGCCAGCGCGTCGCGGGCCGGGTAGCCCAGCTCGAGTTTCTCCGCGATCGGATCGACGTGCGAGCCGTTCCCGAACGCGGCCGTCTCGCCGGTCGGCGTCTCGACGACGCGCAGGCAGTTGTACGAGACGTAGGGGTTGTCCGTCTCCGGGGCGTCCTCGGTGGGGCCGACCGTGAGCGCCTCGTCTCGAGCGGTGAGCTTGCGGTTCGGAAACGAGCGCGAGGAGACGCGGTAGGCGCCGACCTCGGGACCGACGACGACGAATCGTCCGACGTACATACGCGTGAGTGTGCTCGAGCGGGAAAAAGGGGTATCGGTTCGCGTTCGTCGCTCGTCTCCGCCGGCGCCGTTCCGAACGCGCTCGCGAGAGTTTATATTGGAAGGCGCAGCCAACGGGGGTGTGACGACGGAGGCGGACTGTCTCGAGGCGCTGCGGGAGGCCGCCGAGCGACTCGGCGAGTCGCCGACGAAGGCGCAGTACGAGGAGTTGGGATTGACGCCGGCTTCTGCCACGATTATTCGGGCGTGTGGCGGGTGGAACGATGCGAAGGAGAAAGCGGGGCTAGAAACGGCTCCGTCTACTGGATCTCGTGTGAAGCCAAAGTCGGACGACGTCGATCTCCCCGCTGATCTCGTTTGGACGGACCTCTCGGTAGACCAGCGGTGGCACTATCGAAACGTCGAGTGGAATACCGAACGATCGTTACGTCGTCGATCTCGACTTCGTTCGTGGCTCAATCAGGTGAAACGAGGCTGTTCGCAGTGTGAAGTCGATACACCGGCGTGTCTCGATTTCCATCATACCGACGAAACGACGAAAGTGATGGCGGTCGGTCGCATGGTTACGTTCGGCTACGGAAAAGACGCCCTTCGCGACGAAGTCGAGAAGTGTATCGTTCTCTGTGCGAATTGTCACCGCAAGGAACACTACGAGCTACCGCAACGCGAGCCTCGACGATGGATTCATGACCGAAAACGCGATATCGGAGGGTGCGAACGATGTAGAGAGTCGGATCTCGCCTGCTTAGATTTTCATCACAGAAACGATGAGAAGGAATCTACTATCGCAAGATTGGTCTCGGATGACCGAGCGAAAGAGCGAATTCGCACGGAGATTGAACGATGTTCTGTTCTCTGTGCGAACTGCCACCGAATGGAACACACCGATCCCCCATCGTGATAATCGCCGTAAGAGACGAGGATAGATTGAGATGCATCCTCATATCGATCCCGACTGAGTCCGTAACACTCTAATACGAACCCAGACTACAGACTGGTACGTCGTCGGTAATCGAGACCGGCGAACATGTCAAGTCCATTAGGGTAGCGGCCAATCCTGAAGCCTTCTGGGGGCTTCGACGCTGGTTCGAATCCAGCATGGACTACTCCTCCCGTTTTTTCGATTCGAGGCATCCCGCAGCCCCGTCTCTCGATCTCCAGTCGAAACGAAGGGGTCCCGCAGTGACTACTCCCCGACCAGAACCCATATTGAAGTCGAATCCCTACCGTACATCGATGAATCGACGGCAGTTTCTGGTGACAGGGGCCGCGGCCACCGCCGCGAGCGTCGCCGGGTGTCTGAGTGGCGGCGGTGAGAGCGGTGACAACGACGGGTACGGTCCGGAACCGGAGTCGGTCCCCGAAGAACGGTCGATCGACACCAGCGCCTACCGGACGAAGGTGTTCGACGGAACCGAGGTTCCGCTGGCACCGATTGCCGACGTCTTCTACTGGTACCAGCGACGGGAAGCGCGAGTGGCGGATGCGCGCGGTTCGAACCAGTACGAGAACGCACACATCGTCGGTGCGCCGCTGAGCCCCGCCCCGGACGGGGGCTCGGACGACCCGATCGCGGAGTGGTCGACGGACGACCGAATCGTGACCTACTGTGGCTGTCCCCACCACCTCTCCGGACTGCGCGCTGCGTCCCTGATCGACAACGGTTACGAGGAGGTGTACGCGCTCGACGACGGCTTTCAGGCGTGGATCGACCGCGGTTATCCGCTCGCGGGCTCGGAAGTATCGGAGGACCGGGCAACCTACCGCATTCGCGGCCAGTCCGACGTCGCCTACGCCGGCGAGATGGTCATGCTCGAGCAGGTCGACGTCGACCGGCGCGAAGCGGCGCCGATCGCCGACGACGGCTCGTACACGCTGCAACTCCACTACGCGGGCTCGACCGATTCCCGATTCAGAGTCGAAGCCCCGGACTACACGGTCGAGAAGACGCTCGAGGAATTGACGACCACTACCGTTACGGCCTGAGCCGGTTCACTTCGACTCGGCTCGCTCGTAGGCGCCCTCGCGCTCGAGGTCGCCGCGCTTCCGCAACACGTCCGGCGTCCGACAAATTCCGGGTGCGCCCGTGACCTGCGGCACGGTACAGTTGTTACAGCTCTCACAGAGGACGCGTCGATCCTCGCTCGTTCGAGCATCGCCCTCAGTTGCGGACTCGTCCTCGAGCAGCCGCGCCCCTAGCCGCGGTTCGGCGTAGAAGGGGCGAGCCATGCCGACCATGTCGCAGGCCGGTTCGCGATCAGTATCTCCCGTGTCGTCGCTCGAGTCCCCCAGCAGCCGATCCATCCGTGCCCGTTCGCGGATCCCGCCCTCCGCGAGGACGGGGATCGACACCCGCTCTCGTACGCGCCGACAGAAGTCCGCGTTCCACGCGGGTTCGAAATCGTACTGCAGCGACTCGAGCCAATTACCCAGCGCGACGAGTCGTCTGCGCGTCGCGCCGCCGAACGCCGCGTCGTACGCCTCGCGTAGCTGCTCGTTCGACCACGCTCGATCGGGGTACTCCCCGCGGACGATGCTCATGTCCCAGACGACCGACGTCTGGACGGGGACGACCGCGTCGTAGCCGATTTTTTCGAGTCGGCGGGCGATCTCGACGCCGTCCTCGAGCGACAGCTTCCGCCGAACGACCGGCCGCGGAGGTGCCGGCGTCTCCGCCGGCACCTTGGTCATCAATGGGACGTCCCCGGCCCGGTCGCGGATCTCGTCGTGGACGACGGCGAGGAACTCGAGTCTGGCCTCCGGCGAGCCGCCGAACTCGTCGTCCCGACGGTTGTAGAACGGCGACAGGAACTGCTGGACGATTCCCATGTTCGCTCCTGAGAGGTGGATCCCGTCGTAACCCGCGTCGACCGCGGACGCGGCGGCGCGACCGAAATCGGCCGCGAGGTCGTACACCTCGTCGGTCGAGAGGACGTGCGGGTCGTAGGAGAGGAAACCGAGGCGATCGAACAGGCGCAACTGCCACGGCGGCCGCGAGACGGCGAGTTGGTGGAGGTCGGGGTGCTCCCGGCGGTACTCGGCGTGCCAGGTCTCCATGCTCCGCAGGCCGCCGTGCTCGAGTTGGACGAAGATTCGGCTCCCGTGATCGTGGATGCGATGCGTCAGGCGGGAGAGCCGCGAGACGAACTCTGGGTCGTGGACGCGGGTCATCCCCGGCGCGGCGCAGCCGCCGTCGCCGTGGACGATCGTCGCGCCCTGGCAGATGAGCCCGACGCCCGACTCGGCGGCCGGCTCGAGGTCGTCGATCAGGGTATCGACCGCGTCGGGGCCGTTGCCCGCACACTCGAGCAGCGGCGCCCGGTAGAGCCGGTTGGGGATCCGTACGCCGCCGATCTCGATGGGGTTCTCGAGGGTGGCCATGCAGGGCGTATCAGGTGCCCGTACAAGAGGATAGCGCCGATTCGGAGTCGACGGGTGGGTTTCTCGCGTCGAACGCTACGATGTGGTCGGATTCGGTTCCGTCTCGAACCGAAGGAGGGCGGAGAAGAGTGTTCTGCGTACGTGGCCACAGGGGATTTCCACGTCCTCCCCAACCGATTCGCTCCCGCTCTCCGAGCGCTCGCTCATCCCTCGCGTGCATTCGAGCGACAGTTCGCCAGCGGCTCACTGTCGCTCAGCACGCGCCACCGCACGGGGTTCGTCAGGGTGGGGTGTGAGCGCTCCTCGTACCGCGACTACTTCTCGACCTCGAGCAACGCCACTCGTTCGCGGACCAGCGCCGATAGCGAGGCGTCGGTGGCCCCGCGTTCGGCGTCCGTGATCTCGAAGTACGAGCAGAGCGTTTCCTCGTCGGCTTCCGCGAGGGTCGGCCCGGTCGCGACGACGGCCTCGAGGTCGGCGAGGTCCTCGAGCGCGGCCGTCTCGTCAGCCTCGGCGTCACCGCCGTCGCGACCCCCTTCGTTTCCGGTGGAACCGCCGCCGTCGACGAGGATTACGGCCCGATTCTCGCCCTCGTCGACGCCCATCTCGAGGGCGCGATCGATCTGCCGGCGGCCGGCGGCGTAGAGCAGGATCTCGACGGCCCGATCCCGGGCGACGTTCTCGCCGCGGGCGACGGCGCGGTCTGCCAGTTCGACGGCCCGCTCGAGGTGGGCGCGGTCGGCGACGTAGCGCGCGTCGAAGGCCTGCACCGTCACGCCGTGGCGCTCCCCGATCTCGCCCAGATCGGCGACGAACGCGTCGAGGTCGTCGATCGAGAGGGAACACTCCAGAAGTTCCATCAGAAGTCACCCAGGCTCGACTGGCCGTCGTCCGCGTCGTCCGTCTCGCCGGCTTCGCTCGAGGCGGTCGTCACGGCGCCGGCGTCGGCGTCTCCCTCGGCCGCCTCGACGCCGTCCATCGAGGGGTCTTCGCGGCCGGCGTTCTCGAGGATGTTCTCGGCGGTTTTCTTCCCTTTCAGCGCGCCGAGGATCACGCTCTTGTCGGCGCTCCGGAGGTCGGCGGGCTCCTCGATGCCCCGCTCGTAGAGCCGGCGGGCGCGCTTGCGGCCCACGCCGCCGACCGAGACGAGTTCGAGCAACTCCTCGCCGACGCCGTGTTCGACGCGGGCGCGGGCCTCGCGGACGGCGACGGTCCACTCGCTGCCGATCTCGCTCGCCAGCGACTCCGCCGCGCCCAGCAGCCACTCGGCGGTGTCGACCTTCCCGCGGAGGTCGCCGGGCCCGATCTTGTACCGGTCGGTGATCGTCTCCTCGTCGGTCTCGTCGGCCCAGTCCTCGAGCAGTTTGCCCGTCTTCAGCGCGGCCAGCCAGTCCTCGAAGCGGTCCTCCTCGAACTCGCCGGGGGCGTCGCCGAGCAGTTCGGCCTCGCGCTCGTAGAAGAGTTCGCCGAACTTCTCGTCCTCCCCGGAGCGCAGGTAGAGTTCGTACATATCGGGCGTCCGCGAGACCAGCTGATAGAGGCCGAGCGCGGTCGGACGCTCGTCGGCGCGCTCGAGCCCGTGGACGATTTCGGCGGCGCTCATCGGATCGAGGTAGAGCCGCGAGACGGTGTGGCCGAGGCTGGTGGCCTCGAGAGTCTCCTCGCGCGTCGCGGCCTGCTGTTCGGCGAGGTCGGCCGCGGAGGTGAACGCGCCGTCGTCGTCTTCCTCCTCCTCGGTTACGTCGCCTCGCTCGCGCTCGATGAAGTCGTTCCGCTCGAGGTAGTCCAGCACGTCGTCGGTCACGGACTCGAGTCGGCCCGCCTCGGTCGACTGGCTCGCGTAGAGGGTGGCCTCGAGGAACTCGAGGAGGCCGCCGCGCGTGCGGGCGAAGCCGGAGGCGATGGTCGCGAGCACGTGGGTTCTGAGTGCGGGTTCGGCCGCCAGTTTCGAGCGGACGGGCTCCGGGTCGGCCCAGACGTAGCGGTCGAACAGCTCCTCGCTCTCGTCGTGGCTCTTCGCGAGCAGGACGGCCTCGCCGTAGGGGTCGAGGCCGGGTCGGCCGGCCCGGCCCATCATCTGGTGGACCTCGAGGACGTCCAGCGGGGCCATCCCGCCCGCGCTGGGGTCGAAGCGCCGCCAGTCGCGGACGATGACGCGCCGGGCTGGCGTGTTGACGCCGGCCGCGAGCGTCGGCGTCGCCGAGATGACCTTCAGCAGGCGGTCGCGAAAGGCGTCCTCGACGATCGAGCGCTGGGTGCTCGAGAGGCCGGCGTGGTGGAAGGCCGCACCGCGCTCGACGCAGTCGGCCAGATCCGCGCTGGTCTCGGTGTCGCTGTCGTCGCGAATGTCGTCGGCGAGGGCGGCCAGTTCCGCGCGTTCGTCGTCGGTGAGTTCGCGACTCGAGACCTGCCCCAGCCGACTCGCGGCGGCCTCCGCGTTTCGGCGGGAGTTGACGAAGACGAGCGAGGAGCCGCCCTCCTGCAGGATGTCGCGGACGAGCCCGGCCTCCTGCTTCTCCGATCCCTCGACGGGCACCTCGCGGGTCGAGCCGTCGTCGAAGTTCAGCGCGTTCCCGTAGTGGACGCCCATTCGCAGGTCGATGGGGCGCCAGTCGGTGTCGACGAGCGCGGCGTCGAGCCAGTCGGCGATCTCGCCGGCGTTGCCGACCGTCGCCGAGAGCGCGACGACCTGCATGCCGGGGTTGAGCTTCCGGAGTTTCGCGAGGGTGACCTCGAGGGTCGGCCCCCGGTTGCGGTCGTCGATGAGGTGGACCTCGTCGCTGACGACGCAGGTCAGATCGGAGAGCCAGTCGGCGCCGTTGCGCACGAGCGAGTCGACCTTTTCGCTGGTCGCCACGATGATATCCTTCGTCGCGAGCCAGTCGTCGGTGCTCTCGTAGTTGCCGGTCGTGACGCCGACCGTGACGCCGAACTTCTCGTAGGCCTCGAACTCCTCCTTTTTCTCGCTGGCCAGCGCTCGCAGGGGAACGATGTAGAGGGCTTTTCCGCCCCGCTGGATCGCCGACAGCATCGAGAGCGCGGCGATCATCGTCTTCCCGCTGGCGGTGGGGACGGCCGCGACGAGGTTCTCCCCGTCGGTCGCGCCGGCCTCGACCGCGTCGGCCTGGGGCGGGTAGAGCTCCTCGATTCCCTCCGCCCGAAAGTGGTCGGTCGCGCCGGGCGGGAGCCCCGACAGCTCCTCGATATTCATTGTCCGTCCTTGGCGCGTCCCGGGGTTTAAACTGTCGTCTTGGCAGCCCGTCGCGACTCGAGCCCGCGCGGCGATAGACCGATGGGCGTGGCGACCGAACTCGTAGCTATGGTCGATCCAGATCGCGTCCTCGTCCCCACGCTCGGCCGCCCGCGGGAGGACGAGGCATTGGCCTACGCCCTCGAGACGTTTCCCGACGCCGACGTCACCCTGCTGGCGGTCGTGACGCCGCTGGACGCGCCGCTCAGCGAGGGCGGCGTCCTCGAGCGAAGCGAGGAGCGGACTGCACGGGCGAGAGCCAGCGCAACGGACCTGCTCGAGTCGGTCGCGGATCCGACGGCGACGGAGCGGATCCGGGTCGAGACCGCCGACGGACGGCCCGGAACCGTCATCCCGCAGTACGCGAGCACCGAAGGCGTCGATCACGTCGTCATGTACGGCCACGGAACCGACACGAGCGGGTTCGTCCGACGAATCCTCGGTCGGGGAATCGCCGCCACGGTCGTCGAACGGACCGACGAGCCGGTGACGGTCCTCGAGTGAGGCGCTGCGCCTCGAGCGGCTCGACGTCGGCTCTTGCCCCGGTTGCTCACCTCTCACCCGGTTGCTCATTGCTCACCCCTCGTCCGGTGGTTCACCCGCCGATGACCGCCGCGAGCAGCCGGTACAGACCGAAGCCGACGACGATCGAACTCCCCAGCGTCAGCAGCCAGAACGTGATCGTGACGCCGATCTTGCGCCGCGAGACGCCGGCCGACCCGCCGGCCAGACCGCCGCCGATGACCCCGGAGAGAATGATGTTGTTCAGCGAGACCGGAATCCCGAGCGCGATGGCTAGCTGTGCGACGACGAAGCCCGGCACGAGTGCCGCGATCGAACGCCGCACGCCCAGTTGCGCGTACTCCCGTGAGGTCGCCTGCAGCAGCCGCGGCGCGGCCATCCAGGCGCCGGCGAGGATGCCGGTCGCGCCGATGCCGAGCAGGACGCTTCCCGGGAGGCCGAGTTCGACGCGAAAGAGGTTCTCGAGCGGGCCGGTCGCGAGGCCGACCTGCGAGCCGCCCGAGGAGAAGGCGACGATGCCGCCTAACACGAGCAGGAACGAGCGAATTCCGTCCTCGACGGAGGCGCGGACCCGCTGGCGAACCCAGTGGAACGCGGCGGCGCCGGCGGCGACCGTCACGAGGGCGGTTTCCAGATCGAACCCTCCGACGAGCGCCGGTCCGCCGCCGAACTGTCGAGCGACGAAGCCGGCGAGGGTTCCCTGATCGGCCGCGGGATCCGGGATGATCCCGAGGCGGACGTTGGCGACGATCGCGCCGACGAGTCCGGCCAGCAGCGGCACCCCGACCGTTTCGGGAACGTCGTCGCGTCGCAGGACCGTCGCCGTCACGTACGCCAGTCCGCCGGACATGATCGGGACGAGCGCCCAGAAGGTCCCGAGCCGACGATAGGTATCCATCGCCGGGTCCCCGCCCAGCGAGAGGCCGACGCCGACCATCGCGCCCGTCGTCGCGAACGCCGCGGGGATCGGATACCGCGTGTAGATCCCGATCGCCATGAACGTCGCCGCCGTCAGCAGGCCCGCGGTGGCGGCGAGGGACGTGATCGTGACGCCGTCGATGAGGTCCGCGCCGACGGTCTCGGAGATGCTGCCGCCCTGCATGAGCGCTCCCGCGGCTGCGAGCAGTCCGATGACGAACGCCGCCTGCATCGTCGAAATCGCGTTCGCGCCGATCGCCGGGGCGAACGGCGGCGAGTTGCTGTTCGCCCCGAGCACCCACGCCATGAACAGGCAGGTGACGACGGCGGTCCCGACGAGTATGGCGGAAGACAGTGCGACCATTCCGTTTCGTGTCCCGTCGTTTTACGACCCGAAAGAAAAGCGTTGGCTCGGCGGCGACCGTCTGACGACGCCCGTCCGGTCACGCGCGCCCGGTGGGCCGCTTCTCGAGCACCGCTCTGTAATGGGCTCGCCCGTCAGCCCGGAGCACCTCGCGCACGCGCCACGGCGTGTCGGCCGTCGCGGCCCGCAGTCGAGCGGGCGAACACAGCAGGAAGTGCAGCGTTCGCCCGATCTCGCGGAACCGGTCGCCGCTCGCCTGCTCGCCCTCGAATTCGAGGTGAAAACACCGGTGGGCGACGCCCTCGCGGGGATCGGGCCGGTAGCCGAGGAACTCGTCGTCCAGCCGCGTCGGATCGTAATTATCGACGACGGCCACGCCGCCGTCGTCGGTGACGCGAGCGAATTCGCGGCACAGGTCGCGAATTCCGGCCAGCGACCCGCCGAGTCCCAGTTGGGTCCCGACGGCGTGGACGGCTCCGAACGCGCTCGTGTCGACGGGGAGATCGAACATGTCGCCGACGAGAACGTCCTCGAGGCCCCGTTTGCGGGCCGTTAACACCGCGTTCGCACTCGCGTCGACGCCGACGGCGGTCACGTCGCGCTCGGCCCACCACAGGAGGTGTTTGCCCGCGCCACAGCCGACGTCGAGGATCGGTCCGCGGTCGGTGCGACCGACGAGACGCTCGAGAACCTCGATCGTCTCCCGATCCCACGATTCGGCCGCGGAGAAGTAGAACTCCTCGACGTTGCCGTCCCGAATGTCGGCGCCGTCGCGATAGGTGAGCCCTCCCGGTTCCCCGCGGTGGTGAGCCAGCATCGCCCGGCCGAGCGGATCCGCGGTCGCCCGCGTTCCGTTCTGATTCGCCGGCGCTCTCGCCTGCGATTCGGCCGGTTCGGGGCCGTTCCCTCCCATGCTCGAGCAGACGACTCGACCGATAATAAAAACACGATGACGTGTGGTTTCTGTTACCGCGCACCACATCTACCGACCGCTACCGATTTACGGCGATCAGTCCAACCCGCACGCATGAAGGTCGAATTCGACGAGGAGACCTGTATCGGGATGTACCAGTGCGTCGCCGAGTGGGACGCCTTCACTGCGGACAAGTCGAAGGGGAAGGCGATCCTCGAGGACAGCGAGGAGGTCGAGGACGGCATCTTCGTCCGCGAGGTGCCCGAGGACGCGGAACTGGACGCGAAGTTCGCCGCCCGGACCTGTCCCGTCGACGCGATCGCGATCTACGACGACGACGGCGAGCAGCTGATTCCGTAATCTCGAGCGACAGCGGACGAGAGTGACGGCGAAAAAAGCGCACGAATCCGGCTCGACTACGAGATCTCGTCGTACTGGTCCGAGAGCTTCTCGGCGGCCTCGCCGAGCTGGTTGCGCTCGTACTCGGTGAGGTCCCACTCGACGATCTCTTCGACGCCGTCGGAACCGAGCTTGACGGGAACGCCGAAGGCGGTGTCCTCGTGGCCGTACTCGCCCTCGAGTGTGACGCTCGCGGGGAGCACTTCGCCCGTATCGCGGAGGATGGCCTCGACCATGTGGCCGACGCCGGTCGCGGGGCCCCACTCCGTGGCGCCTTTCTTCTCGATGACGTTCATCGCCGAGGCCTGGAGCTCCTCGAGCAGCTCCTCCTTCTCGTTCTCGTCGAACTCGGGGTCCTGGCCGTTGACGCGGACCTTCGAGAACACGGGGACCTGGGCGTCGCCGTGTTCGCCGAGGATGGTCGCTTCGACGTTCTGGACCGGCGCGTCGAAGCGCTGGGAGATCACGTAGCGAAAGCGGGCGGAGTCCAGCCGGCCGCCGAAGCCGATCACCTGCTCGCGGGCGCGATCGCCCGTCTCGTAGAGGTGACGGTTGAGCAAGTCGACGGGGTTCGACGTGGTGACGGTGACGAAGTCGTCGTCGTTGTGCTCGGCCAGCGAGGAGCCGATGTCCTCCATGATCGGCGCGTTGTCTTCCGCCAGATCGATCCGCGTCTGGCCCGGCTGGCGCGGAATGCCGGCCGTGATGACGACGACGTCGGAACCGGCGGTGTCCTCGTAGCCGCCCTGGCGGATCGTCGTGTTCGAGTCGTAGGCCGCGCCGTGGTTGGTGTCGGCGGCCTGCCCGATCGTGTCGTCTTCCTTGTCCGGGATATCGACGAGTACCAGTTCGTCCGCGACGTCCCGAAGCGCGATGTTGTAGCCCGCAGCGGCCCCGACCGTTCCGGCCGCGCCGACCACGCTAACTTTCGTCATACCACGTAATCCTTCACCACCCTACTCGTTAAATCCGTCGGAACCCCCACTATCGCACGGTCTGACGATGGATATTTCGTCAGTCGTCGAACACAACCGGTACCACGCCGTTGCCGTCCCGTTTCGCCCCTCGGAACCGGACGAATCGAGAGGAATACCGCCGATACCGGTGACGAATCGAACGAACGCCGACTCCGGCGCCGTGAGGCAACCACGGCATGAACGACGACGTCGGCGTTCAGCTGGCGGTTCCTCGAGACCCACCGACTCCGACTCGAGGCGCGCCGACGCCGAATTGATCACCCACCGATTCCGAGCCGATCCTCGCCGACGCCAAATCGCGACGCGCCGACACCGAATCGATGATTGTCGAGGCCCGCGGACGCTTCCGTATGCGCGTCAGTGTCATCGGCGGCGGCGTCATCACCGACGAACAGGCGAACCGCGCCGAAGCCCTCGGACGGGAACTCGGAGCCCGCGGTCACACGGTCGTCTGTGGCGGCCGCGGCGGGACGATGGAGGCGGTCTGTCGCGGCGCGAAGGCGGCGGGCGCCGCGACGATCGGGATCCTTCCCGGCGAGCACCCCGAGGCGGCGAACGAGTACGTCGACCACCCGATCGCGACCGGTCTCGGCCACGCTCGCAACGCGCTCGTTCCGCTGAACGGAGACGCGGTCGTCGCGCTCACCGGCGGGGTCGGTACCCTCACGGAGATCGGGTTCGCCGGCATCTACGACCGCCCCGTCGTCGGCCTCGAGACCCACGACGTCTCCGACGTCGATCTCGAGATCACGACGGTCGACGCGCCGGAAGCGGCCGTGGACGCCGTCGAGGCGGCGACCGACGGTCGATCCGAACGGTAACGGCCGCGATCGAACCGCGCCGTCCCCCTTCGCAGCTTTTTCGACGTTCCACCGTCTCTAGACGAGTATGAGCGACTTCGACAAGGAAGCCGAGCGCGAGAAACTCCGGGAGAAGTACGAGCGCGACCAGGAGGAGCGCCAGGCCACCCAGCGCATGAGCGACCTGCTGCTCAAGGGGGCCACGATGACCAACGCCCATTGCGGGACCTGCGGCGACCCGCTCTTCCAGCAGGACGGCACCACCTTCTGCCCGAGCTGTCACGGCAACCCCGACGCCGTCGAGGGAACGGACCTCGAGGCCCGACCGGCCGACGACGCGTCCCCCGAGGGGGCCGCCGACTCTCACGCCGACCGCGAGGCCGCCAGCGGGTCCGCCGCCGAATCCCCAGCGACCGATACCGGCGACGCCGAAGCCGCCGGTACGAACCGACAGCGCAGTCAGGGGACCGACGCCCGCCCCGCGGGGGACGCCCGTTCCTCGAGCGAGGACGCGTCGGCCGCCGCGCCGTCGCGCGAGGCGCGGACGCAGTCGGGCCCGTCGGAGTCGGCGCCCCGAACCGACGCGGGCGCTCCCGACGACGCGGCGTCGTCGACGGCCCGCGAACGGCCCTCGAGCGACCGTCGCGCGTCGGCCGGACGCTCTTCGGACGGCGACCTCGAGACCGCCCACGCCTCGCTCGTCGCCGCGCTCGAGACGTTCGCGGCGAAGGCCGCCGCGACGGACGACCCCCGGTACGCGACGGAGTGTCTCGAGGCCGCCCGCGAGGCCGCCGAGACGCTCGAGACGCTGCGGTGAGTCGCCTGGTCTCGGGTGGACGCCGTCGCTCGTTCGGCAGCGCGGGAGGCCTCCCATGACCGTTCCGGGGAACACGTTCGCGGGACTTCCCACCGGTCAAGAACGGGCTCGCCCCGTTATACATCGGGTGTACTTACGACCGAGTGTCTATGACCGATCGCATCGGCGCACCCGGATCCGGACTCACGCGACGCGACCTGCTGATTGCCACCGGTGGCGCGGCGGCGCTGGCCGGCTGTCTGTCCCGCGGGAACGAGAGCGACGCACAGCCCACGGAAACGGCGGCCGAGGATGCTGACGACGCGTCGTCTGGCCTCCCGTGGACGAGCGCTCCCGAAGTCGTCCAGGCCGACGAGCAGGGCGGTAGCGTGACGCTGCGCTCGGTGACCTCCAGTCACGCCGTCCACCCGCTGGATTCGATGGGCGGGCCTGTCGAACTCCCGCAGGTCTGGGCCTTTCAGGCGGACGACCGCGACCCCAGCGTCCCGGGGCCGATCATCCGGACGACGGAGGGCAACGACGTCGAGGTCACGCTGGACAACACGGACGCCGATCACCCGCACACGCTGCACTTCCACGGGGCGCAGAAGACCTGGGAGAACGACGGCGTGCCGACGACGACGGGGATCACGGTCAACCCCGGCGAGAAGCACACCTACACGATTCCGGCGAACGTTCCGGGGACGCACCTCTACGCGGGCGAACGAATCGTCGCCCGCTCGGAAGACGAGACCGGTCGGATCTCCGTCCCCGGCGACCGGGAGGAGGGGATCGCGTCCGACGCGAGCGATTGAGGCCGTCCCGCTGCGAGCGACCGGGGGTCGACCGCCGGTCAACTGCCGGTCGACTACCCCGTGTAGTCGCTGCCGATGACCTCCCGAATCCGCTCGGCGGTCACCGTCCCGACGCCGTCGGCCTCCCGTAACTCCTCCTCGGTCGCGATCATCATCTCCTCGACGGTGCCGAACTCCTCGAGCAGCGATCGCGCCGTCACGGGACCGATATCGGCGATCGAGGAGACGACGTACTCCTGCTGTTCGGCCAGCGTCTTGGACTGCTTCTCGCCGTGGACGGAGACTTCCCGGTCGGCGGTCTCCTGCTCGCGGCCCGCGATCACCGCGAGCAGTTCGGTCGTCTCGTCCTCGCCCTCGGTCCGCAGGACGCTCGCGCCGAAGTCGACGGCCAGACTCGAGAGCGCGCCGCGGATCGCGTTCGGGTGGACGTCCCGCTGTTCGTAGAGGCCGTCGCCCTCGACGATCACGATCGGTCGCGAGTAGTGGCGGGCCATCGCGCCGACCTGCTCGAAGACCGATCGGTCGCCCCCCACGAGCGAGTCGACGAAGTCCGCGACGGACTTGCGCTCGACGACCACCCGATCCGAGCAGACGTAGTCGCCCACGTCCAGCGTCTCGAGGCGCACCTCGATCTCCTCGCGTCGCGAGAGGTCCCGCGCGATGTTGGCGTCCATCTCCCGCTGGTCGGCGACGATCTCGATCCGGTCGCCCTCGGCGTGGGGTTCGTGGGTCTCGACCGGGTCGGCTTCGGTCTCGGTAACGTCGGCAGCGCCCCCGGTATCGGCCGTCGTCTCGTCGCCGTCAGTCTCACTCGAGTCCGAGTTCTCGGTCGCGAACTCCTGTAGTCCGGGCCGTGTCGAAACCCCTTCAGTTCCGGTGGAAGAATCGCTGACAGCGTCGGGGTTTTCGCCTTGTCCATTCACTTTCACTTCGCCCTCCGCCGCGCCTCGGCTCGCGGCTCCGCCGCTCGCCCCGTCCGAGGAGCGTCGCTCCTCGCTCCCGTCGAAGTCCGTCAGCGCCTGCTGGGAGTCGTCCAGTTCCTCCTCGAGGTCGTCGGCGACCCCCTTCAGGTCGCGCAGTTCCGACTCCATCTCCTTCTCGCGGCGACGGGAGATCCAGAAGTAGGCCTCGTCGCGGGTGTCCTCGGCCATCAGGACGACGACCCGACCCTCGGATTGGCGACCCGTCCGGCCCTTGCGCTGGATCGACCGGATCGCGGTGGGAACGGGTTCGTAGAAGAGCACGAGGTCGACCTCCGGGACGTCCAGTCCCTCCTCGGCGACGGAGGTCGAGACCAGCACCTCGAACTCGCCGGCACGGAAGGCGTCCAGCACCTCCTGCTGTTCCTTCTGAGTCATGCCGTCCGACCCCTCGCGGTCGCCCTGCCCGACGAACCGCTTGGCGTCGAAACTGTCGTTCAGGAACTCCGTCAGCGCCTCCGCGGTGTCTCGGGACTCGGTGAAGACGATGACCCGCTCGCCGCCCTCGAGCCCGAGCGTCTCGGCGAGCAGCATTCTGGTCTTGCGGTACTTGGGGTGTAGCTGGTCGAAGCTCTCGGCCTTGCGCATGGCCTCCCGGACGCGCGGGTCGGAGACCAGCCGCTGGCTCGCCTTCGACGCGCCCGAGGAGCGGGCCTGGTTGCGCTGGCGCTCGAAGTACCGACAGACGGCCTCGACGCTCTGGGTCTCGACGAGCGTCACGGCCTGCCGGAGCTTCATCACCTCCGCGTGGATCGACATCCCCTCGAACCCCTCCGACTGGTCGTTGTTGATCAGTTTCTGGAGTTCGGCGCGCATCCGGTTGAGGTCCTTCTGGGACTGGTCGGGCTGGGTCGAGGACGCGACGCCCAGCTCTTTGAGTTTCTCGAGGCGGTCTTTGATCACCTCGTTGAGCGCGTCGCGGATCTCGAGGACCGCCTCGGGGAGGTCGATGCGCTCCCACTCGACGTCGGTGTCGTGGGTGAACTCGTCGACGTCGGCGTCCTCCTCGGTCATCACCTCGACCTCCTGCAGGCCGAGGTTCTCGCAGACCTCGAGGATGGCCTCCTCGTCGCCGCCGGGGGAGGCCGACATTCCGGTCACGAGCGGGTCGCGCGCGTCGGCGTGGTAGCGCTCGGCGATGTAGTTGTAGGCGTAGTCGCCGGTCGCGCGGTGGCACTCGTCGAAGGTGATGTGGGTCACGTCGGCGAGCGAGATGCGGCTCCCGACGAGGTCGTTCTCGATCACCTGCGGGGTCGCCATCACGACCGTCGCCTCCTCCCACATCGCGGCGCGGTCGTCCGGACTCACGTCGCCCGTAAACACCACGATCTCCTCGTCGGGAATCTGTAGGGCCTCGCGGTAGAAATCGGCGTGTTGCTGGACGAGGGGCTTGGTCGGGGCGAGCATCAGCGACTTCCCGCCGACCTCCTCGAGTCTGCGCGCGGTGACGAGCAGGCTCACCGTCGTCTTCCCCAGTCCCGTGGGGAGACAGACGAGCGTGTGGTCGTTCGCGGCCGTCCCCGCGAGTTTCAACTGGTAGAGTCGGCGCTCGAGGAAGTCCGGCTCGAGGAGTGGATGCTCGATCGAGGGCGGTTCCTCGTCCTGTGCTGCCATTGCCGGCGATTCGAGACGGCTGCGGTTAAGCGTTGAGAAAGCACGGTGGAAGTGAACGCGGTCGCCGCGCGAAGGGCGCCGTCTCCGTGCGAGTCCCGATCGGGACCGCCGCTATAAGCACCTCCGAGACGTAGCGACCGTATGGCTACCCGGACGAGTACCCGTCGCCGTCCCGACCGTTACTCGCTCCTTCGTGCGATCGGCTTCGTCGTGCTGGTAAACGTCGTCGGCGCCGTTCCCGGCGTCCTCTCTTCTCCTAATAGCCCCTGGCTTCGGAGCCTCGAGAAGCCGCCGTTCTATCCCCCGAGCATCGCGTTTCCGATCGTCTGGACGGCGCTGTTTACGCTCATGGGGATCGCCCTGTGGCTGGTCTGGCGCAGCGATAGCGCCGGTCGACGGCTCGCGCTCGGCCTGTTCGCCGTCCAGATGGCGTTCAACGTCGTCTGGACCCCCGCGTTCTTCGCGCTCGAGGCGCCGCTGTTCGCACTCGGGATCATCCTCGTCCTCTGGGCGCTGGTCGTCGGGACTATCGTCGCCTTCGACCGGGTCGACCGTCGCGCCGCGGCGCTGCTCGTGCCGTATCTCGCGTGGGTGACGTTCGCGACCGCCCTCAACTTCGAACTCTGGCGGCTGAACGCCTAATCGGTCCCGCCGCGTCGGGGGCTCGGTACGCTGGCCTACGTAGCGGTACGTACTGCAATTTATCAAACATATAACGGCTTATCATAGATTTTCCGAAACGTCCGGTAGGGAATCCGTGATCGTTCCATCCGCGGCCGACGCCGAAGTATCGATCGACCAGCGCCGAATCGACATCGACGCCTACGACGACGTCTACGTCGTCGGCGACGTCCACGGCTGTCTCGAGGGACTCGAACGGCTGCTCTCGACGCTCGAGTTCGGCGCGGACGACCTCGCGGTGTTCGTCGGCGACCTGGTGCGGAAGGGACCGGAGAGCAAGGCGGTCCTCGAGCGGGTCCGGGAGTCGCCGAACCTGCAGTCGGTCCGCGGGAACAACGAGCAGAAACTCGTCGACGGCGAGGCCGACCTGCCGGGCCTCGAGTCCGCCGACTACCGGTTCATCGAGTCGCTGCCGACCGCCATCTCGTGGGACGACCACCTCGTCGTCCACGGCGGCGTCGATCCGGCGCGGCCGCTGTCCGCCCACTCGGGCGATGAGGTGCTGACGATGCGGAGTCCGGACGGCGACGGCTACGACGGACCGTTCTGGTTCGACGAGTACGCGGGCCCGCCGCGGGTCTTCTTCGGCCACACGGTCCTCGAGGAACCACTCGAGCGCGAGTGGGCGGTCGGTCTCGATACGGGTTGCGTCTACGGCGGCCACCTCACGGCCTACGACGTCCGACGAGAGCGGTTCGTGAGCGTCTCGACGCCCGAACACGAACCGCGTCCGGACGAGAAGTTCGCGACTGCGTCCGAGCACACACACGAGTGACACGGGGATGACTGGGAACGACACGTCCGAATTCGACCGCGCGGAACGGGGGGATCGACCGGTCGAACCGGCGGAGCGACCGACTGAACGGGGTGACGGAACGAACCGCGACGACGCTCCGGCCGTTCGAGCGATGAGCGACGGCGGATCGTCGGCCGACGACGAGGCGGACGAAGAAGGGGTCGACGAGAAGACGCAACTGGCGTTCAGCGCGAGCGCCAGCGGGGAGACTGTCGACCCCGGAGCCGACGTGCCCGAGTCCGTCGACCTCTCCGATCCGAACTACTATCTCAACCGGGAACGCAGCGAACTCGCCTTCCAGCGCCGAGTCCTCCGCGAGGCGCTCGACGAGAAGAATCCCTTGCTCGAGCGCGTGAAGTTCCTCGCGATCTTCACGACGAACGTCGACGAGTTCATCCGCAAGCGCGTCGGCGGCCTGAAACAGCAGATCGCCGCGGGGATCATCGAGGAGACGCCCGACGGGCTCACGCCCCGCGAGCAGTGGCGGGCGGTCCTCGAGGAGGCCCGCTCGCTGCTCGAGCGCCAGAGCCGCTGTTACCGCGAACAGATCCGGCCCGCCCTCGACGAGGCCGGCATCCACATCGTCGACTACGACGAGCTCTCGGCAACCGAGCGACGGGAGGTTCGCGACTACTTCGAGAATTCGGTCCTGCCGACCCTGACCCCGCTGACATTCGATCCGGCCCATCCGTTCCCGTTCATCTCGAACCAGAGCCTCTCGTTGGCCGTCCTGACCCGCGAGCACCCCGGCGACGATCTGACCTTCTCCCGCGTGAAGATCCCGCGCAATCAGGTTCGGTTCGTTCGGATCGGCGAGGACGACCGCTACGTGCTCCTCGAGGACGTCGTCCGGGCGAACCTCGACCTGCTGTTTCCGGACGTGGAGGTCGTCGAAACGACCCTGTTCCGGGTGACGCGCAACGCCGAGGTCGGCCGGGACGAGGAGGTCGCCGAGGACCTCATCGAGATGATCGAGGAGGTCATCGAGGAGCGCCGGTTCGCCACCGTCGTGCGCCTCGAGATCGAACCCGACGCGCCCGATGGCATCCTCGAGATTCTCACGCGGGAACTCGAACTCGACGAGCGGGAGGTCTTCCGCCTCGACGGGCCGCTGGACTACCGCGACTTCTTCGAACTGGCCGACCTCGATCGCGAGGCGTTGCGGCTCCCCGGCTGGACGCCCCAGCCTCATCCGCGGCTCGGCACCCGCGAGGACGGCCGTCCGATCTTCGACGTGATTCGCGACCGCGACGTCCTCGTCCACCACCCCTACCACTCCTTCGAGGACACCGTCCAGCGCTTCCTCGAGGAGGCGGCCGCGGACCCGGACGTGCTGGCGATCAAGGCCGCGATCTATCGCACCGCGAGCGATTCGAAGGTCATCGAGACGCTCATCGACGCCGCCCGCAACGGCAAACAGGTCGCGGTCATGGTCGAACTCAAAGCCCGCTTTGACGAGAAGAACAACCTCGAGTGGGCCAAGAAACTCGAGGAGGAGGGCATCCACGTCGCCTACGGGACGATCGGCTACAAGACCCACACGAAGACGTCGCTGGTCGTCCGCGAGGAAGACGACGGCGTACAGCTCTACTCCCACGTCGGCACCGGTAACTACCACTCCGAGACCGCGAAACAGTACGAGGACCTCGGCCTGCTGACCGCCGACCGCGACATCGGCCAGGACCTCGTGCGGGTGTTCAACTACTTCACCGGCCACTCGATGTACCGCGACTACCGGAAACTCCTCGTCGCGCCCGGCAACATGCGCGAGCGGTTCGTCGACCTCGTCCGCGAGGAAGCCCGGCGCGACCGGAACGGCGAGGATGCCCGTATCATCGCCAAGATGAATCGCCTGGAGGATCCGGAACTCGTCCGGGAACTCTACCGGGCGTCGATGGCCGGCGTCGACATCGACCTGATCGTTCGCGACATCTGCCGGCTCCGGCCCGGTCTCGAGGACGTCAGCGAGACCATCTCCGTCCACAGCGTCGTCGGCCGCTTCCTCGAACACTCGCGGATCTTCTACTTCCGGGCGGGCGGCGAGGAACGCTACTACATCGGGTCGGCCGACTGGATGACCCGCAATCTCGACAACCGCGTCGAGGCCATCGCACCGATCGAGGACCCGCGGCTCCGCTCGCGTCTCGACGAGATCCTCGAGACGCTGCTGGCGGACACCCGGAACCGGTGGGTGATGCGACCGGACGGCTCGTACGAGCCCTGTCGGGAGCGGGTCGACGAGGCGACGACCGACGTGCACGCGACCTTCACGGCGGCGGCCCGGGAGCACACCACGCGCCGCTGAGCGGCCGCGAGGTCGTCGGGGTCCCACATCGACCGGCGATCACCGATCCTCGAGTTCGGGCAGCCATCGAATCAGCACCGTCGCGACGATCGCGAAGCCGGCCAGAACGAAATACCCCTCGTCGAAGTAGCCCCGTTCGGCGAACGCACCGAATAGGACCGGACTCGCGGCGCCGATGGTCATGTAGGTGCTCCGCAGGAATCCAACCCCCGTCCCCTGCATGTCCGCGGGAAACGCCGCCGTCATGTACGGCAGGGTGATCGTCCCGTAGCCGAGGATGCTCGAGAGGAGGACGGTGCCGGCGACGATCGGCCAGAACCCCTCGAGGAACGGCAGTACGACCAGCGCGGCGGCGACGACGAGCAGGATGACCGGCAGCGACCGCCGAATCCCGAGTCGGTCGTAGAGGCGTCCGGTCGCCGGCTGGACGACGATCCCGAGCGCGAAGAACGTGCTGAACAGCGCCGTCGCCACTCCCTCTGAGAACCCCTTGATCTCGATCAGGTACGTCGGGTAAAAGCCCGTAAACGCCTGCCAGACGCAGTAGGTAAGGATCTGGATCGCCGTCACGACGACGATTTCTCGGCGCCGTACCTGCGCGAGGACGTACCGGGCCGTCTCGAGCGAGAGGTCGTCGACGGCGCTGGTCGTCCCCGACGTTCGCCCGGGGACGACGAGCCGGAGCAGGACCGCGACGAGCAGGAAGACGGGAACGGCCAGCCCGAACCCGTACTGCCAGGTGAACGCGCCGGCGATGGCGCCGGCAGCCAGGGGGAGGACGGCGTTGCCGACCTCGCCGGCGCCCATCGTGACGCCGATCGCGGTGCCGTCGTTGTTCGGGAAGACGTCCGAGAGGATCGTGAAGCGAGCGACGCCGTACAGCGCCGTCCCGAAGCCGAAGGCCGCCGTCGCGAGGTAGACGATGGCTGCCGAGTCGGCGAGGGCGACGAGGCTCAACGTCCCCGCCGAGATGAGCGTGCTCAGGACGAGGATGTTCCCCTCGCCGAGTCGGTCGGCGAGGATCCCGCCCGGAAGCTGTCCGAGCGCGTACGCGAGCCACAGCGCCGTCAACAGGAACCCGGCCGTCGTCAGGTCGAGCCCGTAGGCCTCGCGCAGGTAGGGGAGCAACACCGGATAGGCGAGCCGGACGCCGATCGAGAAACACCAGCCAGTCGCGACGGCGAACAGGATCTTCCCGCGGCCGTTCGCGAGTACCGCCTGCATCTTCGATATCCGCTCGGATCCCTGCAACTGAGCCACGGATACGACCCTTCGCCGGTGACGGTGTTGAGGGCTCCTGAACGGTACGGTGTTGCCGATACCGGAACTCGAGACGCCGACTTAATTATCAAAAGACTCATAATATCTCACAGACGTGTCGTCGACATGTCAGCGATCGAACTCCGCGGCGTGACCAAACGCTACGAGCGGTTCGGCCTCTTCGGAAGCCGATCGGTCACCGCCCTCCGCGACGTGGATCTCACCGTTCGCTCCGGGGAGATATTCGGCTTCCTCGGTCCGAACGGCGCCGGGAAGTCGACCACAATCGACCTCCTGCTCGACTACGCCGCCCCGACCGCCGGGTCGGTTCGCGTCCTCGGCCACGACGTCGCGACCGACGGGGCTGCCGTCCGCGACCGAATCGGCGTCCTCCCCGACGGCTACGGTCCGATCGGCGAACGCACGGGCCGCGAACACGTCGAGTTCGCCATCGACGCCAAGGGCGCCGACGACGACCCCGACGACCTCATCGAGCGCGTCGGGATGACCGGCCCGGCCGAGTACCCCGTCACGGAGTACTCGAAGGGGATGACCCAGCGGCTCGTGCTCGCCGTGGCGCTCGCGGGCGACCCGGATCTGCTGATACTCGACGAACCCTCGACCGGTCTCGACCCCAACGGCGCCCGGACCATGCGTCGGATCGTCCGCGAGGAGAACGAGCGCGGCGCGACCGTCTTCTTCTCGAGTCACATCATGGAGCAAGTCGAGGCGGTCTGCGACCGCGTCGCCATCCTCGACGGCGGCGAACTCGTCGCCGTGGACGCCATCGACGCGCTGCGCGAGTCCGCCGGCGGTTCGGCGGCCGTGACGGTCGACCTCTCGTCGGTTCCCGCCGACGTCGTCGACTACGTCCGGTCGATCGAGGGCGTGGTCGGCATCGAGACCAACGGCACGTCGGTGACGATCGCCTGCGACGACGCCGCGAAGGCCCCCGTCGTCGCGGCGTTCCACGACTCGCCGGCGACCGTGACGGACGTCACCACGAGCGAGACGTCGCTCGAGGATCTGTTCGAGCGCTACACCCGGGGTGTCGCCCAGTGAGCCGACTCGCCACCCTCGCGCTGTTCGTCCGCGAGGACGTCCGCGACACCCGTCGCGATCGTCAGCTGTACCTGTTGATCGGCATCTACGCCGTCGTCGGCGTGTTGCTGATCTACTCCGAGGGACGGTCGGTTGGCTTCCGGAGTCGCGGTCCCGAACTGGCGCCGGCGCTGTTCGTGATCTACACGATGCTGACGCCGCTGCTCGCGCTGGCCTTCTTCGCCTCGTCGGTCGTCGAAAAGCGAACGAACGGCGCCCTCAAGATCGTCCTCGGGTTGCCGATCGATCGCGCCTCGGTGGTCGTCGGGACGTTCGTCGCGCGCAGCCTCGTCATCTGCGGAGCCATCCTCGTCTCGATGATCGCCGCCGTTCCGGTTGGACTGCTCGTCGGCGTGGGCGTCGACCCCGTTCAGTTCGCCGGCGTCGCCGCGGTGCTCGCGCTGCTGGCCGTCACGTTCACCGCCCTCGCCGTCGGGCTCTCCGCGGTCGTGAGCACGTCGACGCGGGCGACCGTCGCCGCGTTCGGCGTCTTCGTGCTCTTCTTCTTCCAGCTGTGGGACCAGCTTCCCCGGATCGCGCTCTACGTTCGCCACGGCTTTTCCGCCCCCAGAACGACGCCGGAGTGGGTCTCCATCGTCGACGCGTTGAACCCGATGACGGCGTACTCCTTCCTCGTCGAGGGGTTGTTTCCCCACATCCGGAGCGGGACCTTCGTCAGCCCGCCACGGGAGACGGCGTTCTATCAGGAACCGACGTTCGCGCTCGCGGTGCTCGTCGGGTGGATCGTCCTCTCCGTCGGCGTCGGCTACTGGCGGTTCCGGGCGACGGATCTCTGACGGTCGCTCGGAGCGGCTGTCCGGCGTTCGAAACGAGTCGCGCGAGCGGAGCGTTACCGCTCTCGCAACCCGTCCACGAAGAGATCGAAGATCCAGTAGGCCGCGACCCCTGCGAGTGCGACCCCCAGAACGCCGTACAGCACGCTCCCGTCGGAAATCGCTTCTCTCACTCCACCGATACCGACGAGCCCTGCTGCCGCGAGTAACGCGCCGAGTATCGTGCGGTGGAGCGAGGCGACGAACGTCTCACTGCTGGTATCGTCGGCGCCCATACGTCAACTATACAACTGGATGACAGTAACTCTTCCGTCGTTCGGTTCGCACGGGTGCGGCCAATCGAGTGCTACAGCGTCCGCTTCGAGCCGAATCGAACCGCCCGGACCGGCCACGAGTCCATCAGACCGGCACGAACTCGAGGGCCAGATACGCCAGCACGCCGGCGTAGATGGGGATCGTCAGGTTGTCGTCGACGATGTAGTCGCCCAACTGGAGTTTGACGCCGTCGGCGAGGGTCGCGCCCAGCGCCGCCGCGACGATTGCGGCCGGATGCTCGTGGAGGAACGGGACGGCGATGAGCGCGCTCACGACGAACATCGTCACGAGCACCTTCGCGCTCTTGACCTGCCTGAGCGTGTTGTCTGAGACGGCGCCGCTGATCGGATCGCCGAGCGAGAGCATCAGCATCGCCGGCAGCGCGATCTGCGAGTCGAACAGCAGGACCACGACGGCCATACTGATCATGTAGAGCCCGTAGCCGGCCAGCTGATCTTGTTCGTACTCTCGGGTCAGCGTGTCGTAGAGCGCCCAGTCCAGTCCGATCCGCAGCCGAATGAACTCGAGGACGAGCGCGCCGAGGGCGAGGGCGCCGACGAGGAGCTGAAACCGGCCCCAGGTCAGCCCGAGCTCGAGAGAGTCCGCCAGCAGATAGAGGACGACCAGTCCGGACCCGCTCGCGTGGACGAGCCGTCGCTTGATTTCGTCGGCCATCACGTCACCCCTCGAAGGTGACTACCTTCAGTGCGTCGGTTATCTGTCGGCAACAAGCCTCGAACGTGTGGGGAACGGTCGCCGTCTTCACTGTGCTGGCCGCGGGCGACGCGAACGAAACCGAGCGTCCTGCTCCCGCGGACACTGGGGATTCCACACCCTCCCCAGTCGACTCGCTCAGTCACGTCGTTCCTTCGCTCGTCCAACGGAAGACGCTTCGCGTCTTCCGAGCCGTTCGCTCGCGAGACTCGCGAAGACCTCGCGCAGGTTCGTCGGTGATTCTCGGTATCCCTCGAACCACCGACAGCGCGCGCCACCGCACGCCGGCTGCGCGGCGTGGCGTGAGACGTTCTCAGCGGATATCGACTGGAAAACGTCGCTCGACGAGCCCTCGTTCTCGAGGTCCGCCTCCGACTACAGCTCCTCGAACTCGAGGTCGCCGTCCCGAATCGCCGACAGCGTCTCCGCGAGGTCCTCGACGGGCAGTCGCTTCTGGTCGGTCGAGTCGCGCTCGCGAACGGTGACGGTCGTCTCGTCGTCTTCGATCGTCTCGTAGTCGACGGTCACGCAGAACGGCGTGCCGACCTCGTCCTGCCGGCGGTAGCGCCGGCCGATGTTGCCCGAGTCGTCGTAGGCGACGGAGAGACCGGCCGCCCGCAGGTCGGCGACGATCTCGTCGGCCTGCGCCTCGAGGCCGTCGTCGTTCTGCAGCGGGAAGACGCCGACGAACGTGGGCGCGACCTCGGGCTCGAGCTCGAGGTAGGTCCGTTCCTCGCCGTCGACCTCGTCCTCGCGGTAGGCGTGGTGGAGGACGGTGTAGACGAGCCGATCCACGCCGAAGGAGGGTTCGATGACGTGCGGGATGATGTGCTCGCCCGCTTCGGTCTGCTCTTCGACGGCGAAGCCGGTCTTTTCGACGGGGAGTTCGTGGGTCTCTCCCTCAAGATCGATCTCGACGGTGTCCCCCTCGAACGCGGCGCGGTCGCGAGCCGCGAGGTCCTCGAGTTCCGCGACGACGGCCTGCGCGTCGCCGCCGAACTCCGGTCCCAGATAGCTCATGTCGGGGTCGACCGTGGCGCGCTCGACCGTTTTGGGCTCGTCGTACTGCTTGAAGACGGTGAAGCGGTCGCCGGAGTGTTCGGCGTGCTTCGAGAGGTCGTAGTCGCTGCGGTAGGCGAAGCCGGCCATCTCGATCCAGTTTCCGTCGATTTCGCTTTCGGCGTCCCAGCAGTCGGCCGCGTAGTGGGCGCGCTCGCCCGAGAGGTGCTGGCGGAACCGGAACCGGTCCATGTCGACGCCGACCGCGTCGTACCACGGCTTGGCGACGCCGAGGAAGTAGGCGACCCACGGGCTGGTGATGACGTCGTCTTCGACGGCCTCGCCGATCGTCGTCTGAATCTCCGAGCCGTCCTCGGCGTTCTGCTCGCTGGCCGGATAGAGCGTCACTTCGACGTCCGCGACGCTCTCGAGGTCGGGCTCGTCCGTTTCGGGGTCGATGAAGTACTCGAGTTCGGCCTGCGTGAACTCCCGCGTCCGAATGATCGAGCGGCGCGGGCTGATCTCGTTGCGGTAGGCCCGGCCGATCTGGGTGACGCCGAAGGGAAGCTGGTTGCGGGCGTACTCCTTGAGTCGGGGAAACTCGACGAAGATGCCCTGGGCGGTCTCGGGGCGCAGGTAGCCGGGATCGGAGTCGCCGGGGCCGATGTTCGTCGCGAACATGAGGTTGAAGGTCTCGACGGCCTGGCCCGCCAGTCCCGCACCGCAGTTCGGACAGACGAGTTCGTACTCGGCGATGACGTCCTCGACCTCCGGAATGGGGAGGCTCTCGGCGTCCTCGTACTCCGTGTTATCTTCGATGACGTGGTCCGCGCGGTGGCTCTCACCGCACTCGGGACACTCGACGAGCATGTCGTCGAAGCCCTCGAGGTGGCCCGAGGCCTCGAAGACGGGTTCGGGCATGATCGTCGGCGCGTCGATTTCCATGTTGCCCTCGGCGACGGCGAACCGGTCGCGCCAGGCGTCCTCGACGTTGCCCTTCAGGGACGCGCCCTGCGGGCCGAAGGTGTAGAAGCCGCCGACGCCGCCGTAGGCCCCGCTGGACTGGAAGAAGTAGCCCCGACGCTTGGCCAGTTCGACCAGTTTCTCGCTCGTCGCGTCCGTTTCGTGTTCGGCTTCGTCCGCGTGTTCGTGCTCACTCATAGAGCGCCTCGAGGATGTCGACGTCGCAGACGATGCCGACGAGCTGCTCGCCGGTCACCATCGGGATCTGTTCGATGTCGTTGCTGATCATCCGCTGGGCGGCCTCCTGGATGGGCGTCTGGCCCGAGACCGTCACCACGTCGTCGCTCATGAACTCCCGGACGGGCCCGGCGGGGATCTCGATGTCACGCGTCGGGAGGTAGCGGCTGCCGACGGCCTTGATCCCCTCCCAGGACCACTCGTCGTCCTGGTCTCCGAAGTTGTCGCCGGTTTCCTCTTCGCCCTCGACGATGCGAGCGACGTCGATGACGTCGACCTCGGTGAGGACGCCGCTCATCTCGCCGTCGTCGTCCAGCGCGACGGTGTAGGGGACGTTCGCGTAGGAGAGTTCGCGCTCGGCGACCGGCAGCGGCGCCCCCTCGTAGGTCGTGTTCACGTTCTCGCTCGCGTAGGCGTCGACGGTGCCGTCGGTTTCCTGATCGCCCGTCGCGATCGCGTGGATCACGTCGGTCACGGTGACGATCCCCTCGAACTGGTCGGCGTCGGTCGACTCGTCGCCGTCCGTCGGGTCGGCGCCGGTCGGTTCCGTGCTCCCGACCACGGGGACGCGGCGCGCGCCCTCCCTGACCATCGTCTGCGCGACCTCCTCGAGCGGGGTGCTCGCGGTCGTGGTCGGGACGGTCTCATCCATCAGCATGACGAGCTGGTCCTCGTCGGGCTGTTCGATCAGGACCTTGCGCGAGATCAGTCCCCTGTACTCGGGGCCGTCGTCGGTCGAATCGACGACCGGAACGGACGAGAACGACTGTTCTTGCAGGTACTCGAGGACGTCCGTGCGAGTACCGGGTAGTTCGACGGTTACCACGTCCTCGCGGGGCGTCATCGCGTCGGCTACGTTCATGTCCCCACGGTACGCCCAAAATAAGTATAAACCCAGTGTTTCGCGGGCCCGCGACCGGCCGCCCGATCGGTCGCCGGAACGAACAGTTCGATTCGATGAGTTTATGTGTGGGTGGGAGACTGTCCCATACATGGCGACGAACCCCCACGCCATGACGCCCGACGACGAGACCGTCGTCGGTTCGATCGACTCGACGGACTCGAGTACGGAATACGTCATCGCCGACATCTCGGCCGATGGCGCCTGGCTTTCGATGCGAGCGGACGACGCGCCGACGCTACCGGCATGGCGATAACTGGGGGAGTGGAGGGATTTCGGCGCGGGTTACGCGTCGATCGGTTTCGACCGCGCGGTCACCGTTTTCGATTCACCGTTCGACGAGTCCGGTAGCGACCGGCGTCGACGGCCCCGAGGACCGGCGAGCAACCGCTCGAGGGAACGAATTTTAGTATGTGACCGTTGCAATCCCGGTCGATGGTCGGTCCACAGCCCCGGCGCGACGTCGGGACCGACGCGAGCGACGAGTTCGGCGTCGACCCCGGCGACTCGCGGTCCGGTCTCGCCACGCGCCTCTCGTCGCTCGTCCCCGCAGCGCTCGCCCGGCGCGCGGTCGCCGTCTCCCTCGAGACCGATCGGGACGTCTACGCGCGCGACGACCCCGTCGAGATCACCGTCACCTTCGAGAATCGGCTCCCGGTGCCCGTCGCGATTCCGACGCCCCGGCGGCGCCGCTGGGGGTGGACGGTCGACGGCGATCTCGAGGCCAGCGACGAGCGCCGGTACACCCGCGAGCGGCCCGCGGCGTTTCGCTTCGACGGCGGCGAGCGCAAACGGATCCGGTTCACCTGGCACGGCCGCCTCGAGCGCACCGCCGGCGACGCCCACGAATCGATCGTTCCCGACCCCGGCGAGTACGAACTCCGCGCGTTCGTCGCGACCCACGAGGGGCGATATCGGCCGAGCGACTCGACGACGATTCGCCTCGAGTAGCGACGAGGATCCGCGCCCGTCGGTAACCGTATAATCGTGTGCGCCGTGAGACCGCACATGTCCCTCGAGCAGGTGTTCGTCGGACTGCCGGATCCCCGCTCGCACTCGTTTCCCGACTACTCGCTCCCGCAGGGCGATCCCGTCATGCCCGTCGCCGTGACGCGCGAGGAACTCGATACGGTCCTCGACCTCTACGAGTCCTTCCGGCGCGTCGACCCGACCGGGCTGGACGCGAACCCGTTGCTCGAGGCGGCGACGACGTACATGCAGCAGTCGTTCGGCGTCCCCCAGTATCGGCCGGACGAGCAGTTACACGACGATATCGGGGCGTTGCTCAACGACTTCTCGGACGACCTCGGCGGTCGATCGATGGGCGTCGTCGACGCCACGCCCGACCACCACCGGACGCTGTACTTCTTCCTGATCAGCTGTCGCGGCTATCACGCCGCGCCGCACATCCGATTCGATCCCGACGAGGCGGCTGTCGCGACGCTCTACGACTGGTACCAGCGGGTGACCGACCAGGACGCGTATCTGAAGGATCCGCTCTCGGTGCTCGAGTGAGCGTCGGTTCGCGGGCCGACGGTATCGGGCTGTTCGATCCCAAGGTCTATTACTCAATACACGAATTATGAATTATGTCGAAAGCGGCCGGTGATCCCGAGCGCGCCATCAACGGATTCATATCGATCGCTCGACTGCTCGAGGAGCCGCGGCTCGCGCGGCTCTATACGTACGTCCTTCGGATCGGGGAAGCCACGATCGACGAGATTACAGCCGATCTCGATACGCCTCGAACGACGGCCTACGCCGACACGGCGACGCTCGTCGATCTGGGAGCGCTCGAGCGCGACGACGAGCAGAAGACGCACACGTATACCGCCGTTCCACTCGCGCTCACTGCGACCCTCGATGGCGACGAGTACACGATTACGCCGACGTTCATCGAAGCGTTCGGCCGCACACCGCGAGCGCAGGATCTCGAGTTTCTAATCGACAAACACGGGATCGGCAAACTCGCGGCTGCGCTCACGTATGCCGTTCCCTACGTCGAAGGAAGGATGTCCGAGCGAGTCGCCGCTCGCGAACTGAACCTCCAGCCCGCGGTCGGTATCGCCGTCCTTCAGGCCCTCCGCGAGGTGATCCTCGAGATGCGAGCGCACGATCCGTACTTCGATCGGATTCGAAACGCGCGCGAGCACCCGTCGAACGAGGACGCGTAGGCACCTGCGAGATGGCTGCTGTAGACTACGGCGACGAGACCGCAACGTGGGTGGCGAATCTCGAGTAGCGTCGTCAGTGCCGCGTGAGTCGAGACTGGTCACCGTCGAGTAGCGGGTGGAAAAGGGGAGTCCGCGTCCGCGCGGTCGGTCATCGAGTCGTCCTCACCCGGTGAGGAAGCCACCCGGCGGAATTCGCGTCGCCGGAGTGCCGTCCTCGTTCGTCGCTCGGTCCTCACCGAGCGCCGGGGAGTGCTGGATCGTTCGTCGGGCCTTCGCGATTCGCTGCGTGCCTGCCGTGACGGTTGCGAGTATCTTACTCATACATGAGTAAAAGGGCCGGCGGGTACATAAGTATTTTCGAGATGAAAGTTCGTGTCCTTTCGGCGCGGTTATCCGGGAATCGCCGTACAGAGTAAATCTACTCCCTGAGCCTTTTCGATGAAGAATGCGGGTGATTATCTCCTGACTATTCTCGAATCTAGCGGGCTATTCACAAATATATGAAATCAGACAAAACAATCCTCGTGACCGTCACCGATGCAGGTGACACGCCGCGAAGTGGGTCTCCGTCCCGAGTTCCGACTCGAGGTCGTAGGCGGGTCGTTCGCGAGCGCAGATGCTCCGCTCGGCGAACGACTCGAGCAGGAGATCGGCCGCGTCCGTCCAGCCGTCGCGGTCCGCATCGGTATCGCCAGCCTCGGAACTGTTACCGCCCTCCCGATCGGACGCGACGAGTTCGACGGCGTCCGCGACGATCTCGCCGGCCTCACCGCGCGGGAGGTCGCCGCCGAAGAACTCCCGGCGAATTTCGGTTGCGGGCATCGGCTCGAACGTCCGCCGTTTGACGGCGCGCATGAACGCCCGGGTGTGCGCCCACTCCTCGTCGGTCAGGTCGTACTCGTCGGGCGCGATCAGCTGCGGACATCTGGTCCGAAACCGACACCCCGATGGCGGATTCTGCGGGCTCGGTACTTCGCCCTCGAGGACGCCCCGGACGCCCGACTCTCGGGGATCGGGGACGGGGATCGACTCGAGCAGCGCCTTCGTGTAGGGGTGTTTGGGATTCTCGAACAGCTCCTCCTTCTCGGCGACCTCGACGATGTGGCCCAGATACATCACCGCCACGCGGTCGGAGATGTACCGGATCACGGAGAGGTCGTGGGCGATGAAGAGGTAGGTGAGGCCGAACTCCTCCTGGAGTTCCTCCATCGTGTTCATCACCTGCGCCTGGATGGAGACGTCGAGCGCGGAGACGGGTTCGTCACAGACCACGAAGTCGGGGTCGACCGACAGCGCCCGCGCGAGGTTGATCCGCTGGCGCTGGCCGCCCGAGAACGCGTGGGGGTGGCGGTTGTAGTGGCGCGGATCGAGGCCGACCTTCTCGAGCAACTCCTTCGCGCGGGCCTCCCGGCCCTCGTCGTCGAACATGCCGTGGGCCCGCATCGGCTCCTCGATGATCTGGCCGATCTTCATGCGGGGATCCAGCGAGGACTGGGGATCCTGGAAGATCATCTGGATCTCCGAGCGCTTCCGTCGGAGTTGCTCGTCGCTCATCTCGGAGAGGTCCTCGCCCTTGAACCGGATCGTCCCGTCGGTCGGGTCGATCAGGCGGAGGATCGTCCGCCCGAGCGTGCTCTTGCCACAGCCGGACTCGCCGACCAGCCCCAGCGTCTCGCCCATCTCGATCTCGAGCGAGACGTCGTCGACCGCCTCGACGCGGTCGACCCCGAAACTCACCGGCGGGAACCGATCGGGATCGAAGTTCACGCCCGCGAACAGCCCCGAGTCGGCCGCGAAGTGTTTCGTCAGCCCGTCGACCTCGAGTACCGTCTCGCCGTGCTCGAGGTCGGTGTCACCGAACCCGATGGGTTCGTCCGGTCGGCTCATCGCTGTGACTCACCTCCGTCGGACCGCAGGTCCGACGAGGATCGACTCGCTTCGCTCGTCTCACCCCCGTCAGCCGACGCCTTTTCCCCACTCGCGTCCGACGGCGACTCCGCGTTCGCCTCGGTACCCGCCTGGCCGACCACCGTCTCGTCGCCGCCCTCGAGCGGCGCGCTCTCGGCGTAGCCCACGTCGAAGGCGTCGTGTTTCACGCAGGCCGCGCGGTGGGGCTCGCCGTCGGCCCGGTCGACCTCGAGCGGTTCGGGGTGGACGCGGGCGCAGACCTCGCGCGCGTCGGGACAACGAGGGTGGAACCGACAGCCCGAGGGCGGGTTGATCGCCTCGGGCATCACGCCCTCGATGGGGTCGAGTTCCGCGACGGTCCGGTCGGGGCGGGGAATCGAGTTCAGCAGCGCCTCGGTGTAGGGGTGTTTGGTGTCGTAGAACAGTTCGTCCACGGGCGCCTGTTCGACGATCTCGCCGAGGTACATCACGTTCACCCGGTCGCAGATCTCGGCGACGACGCCCATGTCGTGGGTGACCCAGAGGAGGCTCGTTCCGTACTTCGACTGGAGGTCGTCGACGAGCTCGAGGATCTGTCCCTCGACGGTGACGTCGAGCGCCGTCGTCGGCTCGTCGGCGATGATGAGGCTGGGTTCGCAGGCCAGCGCCATCGCGATGAGCACGCGCTGGCGCATCCCACCCGAGAACTGGTGGGGGTACTCCTCGTAGCGCTGCTCGGGGTCGGGAATGCCGACTTCCCGGAGCATGTCGATCGCCTCCGCTTTCGCCTCGTCTTTCGGGAGTCCGCGGTTGAGTTCGATGAACTCCCGCAGTTGGCCGCCGACGGTGAAGACGGGGTTGAGCGTCTCCATCGGGTCCTGGAAGATCACCGCGATCTCGTTACCCCGGATCCGGGTGCGGATCTCCTCGTTCGAGAGCACGTCGTCGCGCTCCCGGAGTTCGCCGTCGGGACCTTCCTCGAGGCCGAAGATGGTCTCGCCCTTGTAGGTGATCTCGCCGGCGACGATCTCGCCGGGACTTTCGACGAGCCGCAGCAGACTCATCGAGGCGACCGACTTGCCGGCGCCGCTCTCGCCGACGAGGCCGACGATCTCGCCCTCGCGGATCTCGAAGGAGATGCCGTCGACGGCGCGTACTGTACCGGTTTCCGTGAAGAACTGCGTCTTGAGGTTCTCGACGCGAAGGAGTGGTTCGGAGCTCATTGTTAATCGTCGATTCGGGGGTCGAGGGCGTCCTGCAGGCCGTCGCCGAACAGGTTGAAGCCCATGATGGTGATCATGATCGCCAGTCCCGGCCAGATCGAGAGCCAGATGTTCGAGTGCATGTGGTTGCTGTGGGCGACGTTGAGCATCTGGCCCCAGTCGGGGGTCGGCGGCTGTGCGCCGTAGCCGAGGAAGGAGAGGCCGGCGACGATGAGGATCGTCACGCCGATCTGGAGCGTCGCGTACACCAGCACCGGCGCGAAGCTGTTCGGGACGACGTGTCGCATGATGATGTTTCGATCCTTCACGCCGGCCGCCCGGGCCGCCTCGATGTAGTCCATCTCGCGGATACTCAGCACGCGGCTCCGGATGATGCGGGCGAAGACGGGCACGAACGCGATGCCGACGCCGAGCACGGCGTACCAGATGTTCGCGCCGCCGACGAAGACGGTGAAAACGATGATGAGGATCAGCGGCGGAATCGCGTACACCGTCTCGACCATCCGCATCAGGACGTCGTCGACCCGGCCGCCGTAGTAGCCGGCGACCGCACCGATGACCGTCCCGCCGGAGAGCCCGATGAACGTCGAGGCCAGGCCGACGAACACCGACACCTGCGTGCCGTACACGATCCGGGTGAAGTAGTCCCGGCCCGCGGGATCGGTACCCAGCGGGTACTCGAGCGTGCCGCCCGCCGGTAACGGGTTCCACGGCTGCTCGGCGAGCGGGAAGTACGGCGGGACGTTCTGCTGCCCCTCGCCCGGCGGCGGGATGCGCGTGGGGTGATCGAAGATCGGCAGCAACTGCGCGAACGCGTAGTCGGAGAACTGCCCGAACGTGAGCCGCGAGAGGTTGCTGTCGATCAGCGCGTACACCGCGACGACCAGGACGAGCGCGACGACGTATAGCCCCCAGCGGGCCGTCGTGTCCCGCTTGATCCGCGCGACGGTGTAGCGCCAGCCCACGCGGGCTTCGACCTCCTCCTCGTCGTCCGATACCGAATCAGTACCGCTTCCGAGTTGTGATTCGCCGACTGCCATGGTTACTCCCTCTCACCGTAGGTGACCCGCGGATCGACGTACGCGTACGAGATGTCGGTGATGATGACGCCGATCACGAACAGCGCGCCGAGCATCATCGTGATCCCCATCACCAGCTGGTAGTCGTTCGACTGAATCGCGTCGATGAACAGTCGCCCCATTCCGTTGATGTCGAACACCGTCTCGACCAGCACCGCGCCGCCGATGGCGGTCGACAGGTTGAGACCGACGATCGTGATGATCGGCAACTGGGCCGGCTGGAAGGCGTGCTTTCGCAGGATCGTCCGCTCGGGCACGCCGTACGCGCGGGCCAGCCTGACGTACTCGCCCTGCAGCGACTCGATCATCTGCGTGCGCTCGACGCGCATGATCGTCGCCATCTGCAGGGTCCCCAGCGCGATCATCGGCAACAGCAGGTGTCGCAGCGACTGGTAGTACAGCTCGAGGTGGCCGTCGATCCACCGGTAGGCACTGGGCGGTCGCCACGGGTAGACGAGCCCGCTCGAGGGGAGCCACCCGAGCGTGACCGCGAAGACGAGGATCAGGACGATCCCGATCCAGAACGACGGGGTGCTGACGCCGACGAGCGCGGCGACCCGCGAGGCGTGATCGGTCGGTTCGTTGCGCCTGTCGGCGGCGATGACGCCGAGCGGGATCGCCGTGACCAGCGCGAACGCGTACGCCGACAGCACCAGCAGGAGCGTCGGCCCGACCCGCTCCAGCATCAGGTCGGCGACCGGCCGCTGGTAGTGGATGCTCCGGCCGAGATCGCCCTGCACCAGGTTGGACATGTACGTCACGTACCGCTCGTGGAGCGGTTTGTCGAGGCCGTACCGCTGTTCGATCGACCGAACCAGTTCCTCGCTGTGTTCCTGTCCCTGCAGCATGAGGCTGACCGGATCGCCCGGGCCGAGGTTCGCGAGCAGGAACGTGATGACGGAGATCCCGATCAGGACGGGGATCGCCTGCAAGACCCTGTATATCGTGTACTTGAGCAGTTTCATGTGTTCGCGAATCGGTCGGTGATCTCGTCGTCGGTCGAGGCCGACGGTCGTCGCGGCCGCGAGACCGATCGACGCCCCGACGGCGGCGTCGAGTCGCTGTCCTCACTCCATCGAGACGTTGGCGTGGTCGGCGACGAGGTCCGGGTTCCTCGTCACCTCCGGGTGGGCCTGCAGGTCCTGGACGTAGTCCCGCGAGGCCATCGTGTTGTCCTGCGTGAACGCCGGGAGCGCGGGTAACTGTTCGACGATCTCCCGGATGACGGGCTCGTAGAGGTCGTAGCGCTCCTGCTGGTCCGCCGAGTTACGCCCGTCGGCGATCGCCTGGTGGAAGCCGTCGCTGCCCCCGTAGTAGTGGCCCTGGTTCACCCCGGCCGCGCTCTCGTGGAACAGCGGGTAGAGGTAGTAATCGGGGTCGGGACCGCCGGTCCAGCCCAGCAGGTACATCTGGTAGTCGTCCGCGTTCCCGCTGGTGTAGGTGTCGACGAGCGTCGCGAAGTCCAGCACCTGCACGTCCGCGCCGTAGCCGATCTCGTCCAATCGGGTCGCGATGCGCTCGGCCAGTTGCGCGCGAATCCCCTCCGGCGTGATGATCGTCGGCGTGAAGCCGTCGGGGGCGTGCTCGTCGAGCAGCGACTGGGCCTGCTCGGGGTCGTACGACGGCAGGAGCTCCTGATACTCGTCCTCCGGGAACTCCCAGATCTCGTTGACGACCGGCGGAATCGGACTGTACATCGGCGACGCCACGTTCCCCGCGTTGGACTCGATGAAGTCCGACATCGAGAACGAGTGGGCGATCGCCCGCCGCACCTCCGGATTCGTCGTCGGTCCCTCGTTGCAGTTAAAGGCCATGTACATGAACGTCGGACTCTCCGCCGAGTGGAGGGTGACGTTCTCCTCGTTCTCGAGGACGCTCCAGTCCTCGTTGGGCACGCCGGCGATGGCGTCGGTGTTCCCCGACCGGATGTCGGAGACGCGACCCGCGTTGTCGTCGTGGGCCTCGAAGCGTACCCGCGGGAGGTTCGGCTCGAGGTCGTCCCAGTAGTCGTCCCGCCGTTCGATCTCGACGTACTCGTTCTCCTGGAGGTCGGCGAACGTGAACGGCCCGGAGCCGACCGGATCCGTGTTGAACGCCTCGCGGTCCTCGGTCCGAACCGACTCCGGAACGACCGTCACGCCCATCGTCTGGAGTTCGAACGGGCCGTAGGGATCCTCCCCGAGGTCGACCTGTAACTGGTAGTCGTCGATGACCTCGGTGCTCTCGATCATGTCGTACTCGGAGGCGTTCTCCGTCTCCTCCTCGACCGGCGCGGTAAAGGAGTGGGCGACGTCCGAGGCGGTCACCTCGTCGCCGTTGTGGAACGTGGCACCCTCCACGAGTTCGAAGATGTACCGTGTCCCGTCGCGCTCGACGGTCGGCTCGCCCGCCGCGAGTTTGGGCTGGAGCTCGAGGTCCTCGCCGAACTCGTAGAGCCCGTCGAAGACGAGCTGAATCACCTGAAAACTGTACGCGTCGTTCGAGACGACGGGATCGAACTGTTCCTCTCGGGACTGCTCCTGTGTGAAGTGGAACGTGTCTCCGCCGCCGCCACCGCTCCCACCGATGCACCCTGCGATAACCGACGCGGAGACGGCGGCCCCCGACGCGAGGAGTCGTCGCCGCGTCGTCGGTAACTGATTTCGCACCATCTTGATTCGTGTTACCAACCATCCTATTTTGGTATCTACCGGGTAAAGAATGCAAATCGGTTGTTACTAACTCATAATGGACTAGTACTAGATCGTATTAGTCTAATTAGTGGACGTTGGTGGATTTTATTGTACATAGATGGCTATCTTCTCCGCGACTGTAGAAGCAGTAATGTTGATATGTTCGCGTAATGGTTGGAAACCGTAGACGATCGGCGCGCTCGAGTCGCGCGCCGAGCGTCGGGCGCGACGGCTCGTCGAACGGATCGATGGAGTCGGTCGTCCCGTTGCCGCCGCGGGAGGCCCTCGAGACGGATCGATATCGTACCTGCCGTCGGCGTGCCACAACCCGTGGTCTTTTTCTCTCAGCCGAACACAGCACATTGGTATGAACTATCGAGCCGTCGAAACCACGGGCGAGTACGTCGCCCGCCTCGAGACCGGCGCCGACTGGCGGGCCGAGATCGAGTCGCTCGCGAACGACGTCGAGGCCGACGCGGCCTGGTTTACCGCCCTCGGCGCGGTGCAGGACGCCGAACTCTGGTTCTACGATCAGGACACCTGCGAGTACGCTCCCATCGAGTTCGACGAGTCGCTCGAGGTCGCGAGCTGCGTCGGGAACGTCTCCTGGCTGGATGACGGACGGTTCGCGCACACTCACGCGGTCCTCTCTGACGACGAGGGCGTCACGTACGCCGGGCACCTGAACGAGGCGACCGTCTGGGCCGGCGAGGTACACATGCGCGTCTTCGCGTACTCCCTCGAGCGCGAGTACGACGAGACGACCGAACTGGACCTCTGGCTCTGACATGCGCGAGGAAGACACGCGGTACTTTCAGCGGCTCGAATCCGGCCTCGACGAGGCGCTCGCGGTCGCCGAACGGGCCAAGGAACGCGGCGCCGATCCGAAGCCGGAGGTCGAGATTCCGATCGCGAAGGACATGGCCGACCGCGTCGAGAACATCCTCGGCATCGACGGCGTCGCCGAGCGCGTCCGCGAGCTCGAGGGGAAGATGAGCCGCGAGGAGGCCGCGCTCGAACTCGCCGAGGATTTTGCCGAGGGCCGGGTCGGCGACTACGAGACGAAAGCCGGCAAGGTCGAGGGCGCCGTCCGGACCGCGGTCGCCCTGCTGACCGAGGGGGTCGTCGCAGCGCCCATCGAGGGGATCGACAAGGTCGAGATCCTCACCAACGACGACGGGACGGAGTTCGTCAACGTCTACTACGCCGGCCCGATCCGCTCGGCGGGCGGGACGGCGCAGGCCCTCTCCGTCCTCGTCGCCGACTACACCCGCGCCCTCGTGGGCATCGAGCAGTTCGACGCCCGACAGGAAGAGGTCGAACGCTACGCCGAGGAAATTTCGCTATACGACAAGGAGACCGGCCTCCAGTACACGCCCAAGGACAAGGAGACGAAGTTCATCGCGAAACACATGCCGATCATGCTGGACGGCGAGGCCACGGGCGACGAGGAGGTCTCGGGCTTTCGGGACCTAGAGCGGGTCGACACCAACAGCGCCCGCGGCGGGATGTGCCTGGTCATGGCGGAGGGGATCGCGCTCAAGGCCCCGAAGATCCAGCGCTACACCCGCAATCTCGACGAGATCGACTGGCCGTGGCTGCAGGACCTGATCGACGGCAACTACGACGACGGCGTCGGCGACGCGGAGAGTACGGACGAGGGCGACGAGGACGACGCGGTCGACGAGAGCGACGCGGAGGGCGCGGACGAGGGAGACGAGGCCGAGTCCGATACCGACGAGTCCGACGGCCCCCCGCGCGTCGAGACGTCCCAGAAGTTCCTCCGCGACCTGATCGCCGGCCGCCCCGTCTTCTCCCACCCCTGCGCGGAGGGCGGCTTCCGCCTGCGTTACGGCCGCGCGCGCAACCACGGGTTCGCGACCGCCGGCGTCCACCCCGCCGCGATGCATCTGGTCGACGACTTCCTCGCGACCGGCACGCAGATCAAGACCGAGCGGCCCGGCAAGGCGGCGGGGGTCGTCCCCGTCGACTCCATCGAGGGGCCGACCGTCAAACTCGCCAACGGCGACGTCCGCCGGATCGACGACCCAGAGGACGCCCTCGAGATCAGAAACGGCGTCGAGAAGATCCTCGACCTGGGCGAGTACCTCGTCAACTACGGCGAGTTCGTCGAGAACAACCACCCGCTCGCGCCGGCCTCCTACACCTACGAGTGGTGGGTCCAGGACCTCGCGGCCGCCGGCGCCGACGTGCAGGCCTTCGAGGACGACCCGCGGATCGACCTCGAGTTCCCCACCCCCGAGGAGGCCCTCGAGTGGGCGCTGGAGTACGACGCGCCCCTGCATCCGGAGTACACGTACCTCTGGCACGACATCTCGGTCGACGCCTTCCGCGACCTCGCGGTGGCGGTCGCCGACGGACGGATCGAGCGCGACGGCGACGGCAGCGTGAACGGGAACGGCGACGACAGCGTCCTCGTCCTCGCGCACGACGACGCCGTCGCCGACGCCCTCGAGACGATCGTCATCGAACACCGGCAACGACCCGACGCGGACCGCATCGAGATCGACGACTGGCGGCCGTTCGTCCGCACGGTCGGCTGCGAGCCGCGGCAGGCGGTCACCGACGGGGCCGCGCTCGATCCCGACTCCGACGGCCGGGGCGAGGACCACGAGGAGCCGACCGTCGAACTCGAGCGCACGTGGTCCGACGAGGACCTCTCGGAACGCGCCCGCACCTGGGGCCACGAGACCGAGGGCGACAACGCCATCGAGGCGGTCAACGAGGTCGCCCCCGTCCGGGTCCGCGAGCGCGCCCCCACGCGGATCGGCAACCGGATGGGCCGCCCCGAGAAATCGGAGAGCCGCGACCTGAGCCCGGCGGTCCACACCCTGTTCCCGATCGGCGAGGCCGGCGGCACGCAGCGCAACGTCGCCGACGCGGCCACGCACGCCGAGACGATGCAGGACACGCCCGGCGTCGTCGAGGTGCAGGTCGGCCGCAAGCGCTGTCCCGACTGCGCGACGGAGACGTTCAAGAACCGCTGTCCCGACTGCGACGCCCGCACCGAACCCGACTACCGCTGTCCCGACTGCGACGACTCGCTCGAGCCCGACGAAGCCGGCCGCGTCGAGTGCGACCGCTGCGACCGCGAGGGCACCTGCGTCGAGGTCCGCGATATCGACGTCAACGACGAGTTCCGCTCCGCGCTCGAGTCCGTCGGCGAGCGCGAGAACGCCTTCGACATTCTGAAAGGCGTCAAGGGGCTGTCCTCGACGAACAAGATCCCCGAACCGATCGAGAAGGGGATCCTGCGGGCGAAACACGACGTCTCCTCGTTCAAGGACGGCACCGTCCGCTACGACATGACGGACCTCCCCGTGACGTCGGTCCGGGCCAGCGAACTCGACGTCGACGTCGGCCAGCTCCAGGCGCTGGGCTACGAGGAGGACATCCACGGCGAACCGCTGACCCACGAGGACCAACTGGTCGAGCTGAAAATCCAGGACATCGTCCTCTCGGACGGCGCCGCCGAGCACATGATGCAGACCGCCGACTTCATCGACGATCTGTTGGAGCAGTACTACGGGCTCGAGCCGTTCTACGAGATCGACGACCGGCAGGAACTGGTCGGCGAACTCGTCTTCGGGATGGCACCCCACACGAGCGCGGCAACTGTCGGCCGAGTGATCGGGTTCACGAGCGCGGCGGTTGGCTACGCGCATCCGTATTTCCACGCCGCGAAGCGCCGGAATTGCTTCCATCCCGAAACGACGATTCGATACGAAGACGAATCGGGAATCGCTCGTGAGGAACCGATCGAGACGTTCGTCGAATCGCGGCTCACTGATCCTCGCGAGGACGACTTCGGGACGCTCGTTCAGGATCTCGAGGGATCGGTCACCGTTCCGTCGATCGACGACGACGGACGACGCCTGAGCCGACCGGTCGAAGCCGTTTCCAAGCATCCTGCACCCGATCACCTCATCCAGATCGAAACTCGCGGTGGTCGGTCGCTGACGGTGACTCCGGACCACACGATGGTCGTCTGGAACGACGGTCTCGAACGAATCGCTGCGAGCGAACTCGAGGCCGGTGACGAGATTCCGACGCCGGCTCGAGCCGACTCGACCGTCGACTCGAGTCCGCAAGCGGAGGGGATTTCGGACGGCGGTCGTCCGGGGGTTGATATAGTAGAACGAACCGAAATCGTCCCATCCGATGTCGAGTATACCTACTGTCTCACGGTTTCGGACACGCACACACTCGTCGCGAACGGTCTACACACAGCGCAATGCGATGGAGATGAGGACTGCGTGATGCTACTCATGGACGGACTCTTGAACTTCTCGCGGTCGTATCTTCCGGACCAACGCGGCGGTAGCGTCGCGGAGGACTCGCGACTGATTGCGTTCGATCCCGACGGCAACCTTCGGTTCATGACCTTCGACGAGTTCTGGGACGAACTCGACGCACCGATCGAAATCGACGGTAAGTTCCAGAAGAAAACGGCTGCGCTCGAGGGATGGACGACCTACGCCTTCGACGACGACCACGAAGCGGCACCGAAACCCATCGAGAAGGCGATCCGGTATGAGGCCGACGACGACGAAGAACTACTGCGTATCTCCACGCAGTTCGGGCGCGAACTCGAGATCACGACCGACCACAGCCTCTTCCGGTACGACGACGGAATCGAGGAAGTCGCCGGGTCGGATCTTGACGAGGGTGATCTGATCGTCGCACCTCGAAACCTCGATGTTGACCCAGTCGAGACGACGATCGACGCACTGGAGTGCGTCGATGATCCGTATATCCTGCTCGACGACGATCACGAGGAATGGCTGATCGACGTCTGGGACGGTGCGGAACGCGGTGGCGACACTCGAGTGGCGTTCGATGGCGGACTTTCGTACCGGCTCTCGAAAAAGAAGGTCTGCCGATCGACCCTCGAAGAAATCAAATCCGAACATGGTGAAACCGCCCTTCCAGACGCGTGTTCAGTCGGCTGGAAAGGATCGTCGGACTGTATCAACCGCTCCATCGATGTCGACGAGGACTTCGCGTGGCTACTCGGAATGTTCGTCGCCGAAGGATCACTTTCCGGAACTCGACCAGCGATTCACAACGGCGACGAAGCACTCGTCGATCGCGTCGTCGAGGCGACAACGGCCTCGCTCGGCTGTGAACCGAGCGTTCGCTGGTCGAACAAAGCGTACGAGGTCGCGTTCCCCGCCGTCTTCTTCGACGTGTTGCACGATCTCGGCTTCGAGGACCGTGATTCGTACAACTCGAGTGAGAAGATCATTCCCGACTGTATCCTACGAGCCGAGCGAGATGTCGCAATCGCGTTCCTCCGTGGCTTTATCGCTGGCGACGGTTCGGAGCCGAGCGACGACAATTACACGGGGATGAACTTCCACACAACGAGCGAAGACGTCAAAGACGGAATCGTCTTCCTCTGTCATCGACTCGGTCTCGTCGCGAACGTCTCGCGACGGGAACGCGACGCGTCGCGACAGCCGATCTACACCGTCTCCGTGTCCGGCGGTGCGTCGGATAACCCTCTTGAGCGAATCCTCGACGGCGAGGCCTCGTACCATCCGAAGAGCCTCGTCGTCACGATCCCGGAGGAACTGATGGAGATTCGCGAGATGGATATCGACGGGATCAAACAGCTCGTTCCGAAGTACCTGAAACGACGCGACAATATCTCGCTCGAGAAACTCGGAGAGATCGTCGACGAACTCGATACGCGCGACCTTCCGGACGAAGCCAAAGCGAAACTCGAGGAAATCCGTCCGCTGGTCGACGGTGACCTCTCCTACCTCCGAATCACGTCCATCGAGCGCGCCGACTACGACGGCTTCCTCTACGATCTGCAGGTTGGGGGCGATCCGATCTTCACTGCTAACTGGCTCTATGCGCACAACTCGATGGACGCCCCGCTCGTCATGTCCTCCCGCATCGACCCCTCGGAGATCGACGACGAGGCCCACAACATGGACGTCGTCTCGCAGTACCCCCGCGAGTTCTACCTCGCGACCCGCGAGCAGGCCGACCCCGAGGACGTCGACGTCGAGATCGCCGAGGACACCCTCGGTACCGACACCGAGTACACCGGCTTCGAGCACACCCACGACACCACCGACATCGCGATGGGTCCCGACCTCTCCGCCTACAAGACGCTGGGCTCGATGATGGACAAGATGGACGCCCAGCTCGAGCTCTCGCGCAAACTCGAGGCCGTCGACGAGACCGACGTCGCGGAACGGGTCATCGAGTACCACTTCCTGCCGGACCTGATCGGGAACCTGCGCGCGTTCTCCCGGCAGGAGACCCGCTGTCTCGACTGCGGCGAGAAGTTCCGCCGGATGCCGCTGACCGGCGACTGCCGGGAGTGTGGCGGCCGCGTCAACCTCACCGTCCACAAGGGCTCCGTGAACAAGTACATGCAGACCGCGATTCAGGTCGCCGACGAGTACGACTGCCGCCCCTACACGAAACAGCGCTTAGAGGTGCTCGAGCGCGCACTCGAGAGCATCTTCGAGAACGACAAGAACAAGCAGAGCGGCATCGAGGATTTCATGTAGGACCTTTTGCACTGCGGTCTGTCGCGCTGACGGCAGCTACGCTGCCGCACAGCTCGACGTCCCTCGGCAAAAGCTCCACCAAAAGCACTCCTCCTTCTTCTCCGTTCGCTTCACTCACTCCGAGTCAGTCGTCGGCCCCCTCGAGAGCGCCTGCGGCGCTCTCTCGCGGTCGGTATCGGTGAATCGCCTGCCCTTCCCCGAGTCGCACGGCTCTCGCGGTGCTCGAGCCGTGCTCCCGGCCATACAGTTAGAAACGTAGACGCGTTCGCTCAGTCGCCGACGCGAGTGATCCCGGGCATCTCGGCCGTCGGATAGTGCGGCGTCGGTGCACAGCGGGGGTCCGGCAGCCAGTTCAGGAGGCTCTCGTTGAACCGCTCGGGACGCTCCCGCGGGGCCCAGTGGCCGCAGTTCTCGACGACGTCCAGTTCGGCCTCCGGGATCAGGTCGGCCGCTCGCACCGACCACTCGAGGGGGACGAGCGGATCGTCCTCGCCGTGGATCAGCAGCGTCGGGACCGACAGCGACTCGAGGTCGTCGACGAAGTTCGTCGCGACCCGGCCGTTGAAGGAGAGTTCGTTGTTCTGGAACTCCTTGAACGCCTGAATCGATCCGGGTTCCATCAGCTTCTCCCTGGCGTCGGCGACGAACGCGTCGGACAGGTCGTCGGCGTCGGCGACGAGGCTGTCCAGGACCATCCGGACGCTGTCGGTGGTGACGCTGGCGGCGATCTTGCCGAATTCGGTCATCCCGGGGATCTGCGACAGCAGTTTCCACGAGAGCGCGCTGGGCAGCCGCCCGCCCAGCCCGTAGCTGTCCACCAGCGCCAGCCGGTCGACGCGCTCGGGGTGCTCGAGCGCGTAGCCCAGCACCGCGCCCCCGCCCATCGAAATTCCCGCCAGCGAGACGCGCTCGTAGGGGAGCGTCTCGAGGAAGCCCCCGAGGACGTCGACGTAGGTCTCGATGGTGTGGGTGACGTCGCCCGTACTGTTCCCGTACTCGGGCCAGTCGATCCCGTAGACGCGGTAGTCCTCGGCCAGCGCATCGACGGCGTGTCGCCACGAGACCGTCGTGTCGTCGATACCCGCCCCGTGACAGAGGACGACCGGCGGGCCGCTCGTCCCCGCGCGTCGGTAGGCGATCCGACAGTCGCCGACGGTCGCGACGCCGGTTCCCGTCATACGCGCATCGCGCCTCCGTCGCGGCGGTTCGACGGCGGTCCGTCGGTCGAACGGCACCCGCGGTCGTCGGTCGCGTCCTTGGGTGGGTTCACGTCTGTCGAACGTGCTGACCACTTGTTGGTCTTTCCCCTGGGTCCGACTGCCCTCGGTTCGCGTTCCTCGCGGTTTCCCGGTTTGACTGGCCGCTGCGCGTCGGGCGGGCCAGTTGTGCGCCCGGCTCTCACACCACGAGGATCCGAACGGAGGATGTATATTGGTTTCTATTAACACAGCCCTTCCCATTGGAAATTCATCACGATACGTACCTTGGTTCGGGTTCGGTCATCGATCCCCGACCGGGCATCCCTCAGCGGTCCATCCCGCTCACCCAGTACGGACGGGTTCACCGGGCTCGAGGGGCCGCTCGCACAATGCGCGCTGTGACTTTATCGCCGTCGCTGGCGTATCCGCGTTCATGGTCGAAACTGGGGAGACGCCGGCGAAAGAGGGCGAGGAAGCGGCCGTCGAGGAGGTCCTGGAACTCGACTTCGGGCAGGCCGTCTACGACGAGGACGGGGAGAAACTCGGAACGATCCGCGGCTTCGAGCGGAGCGGTTTCTTCGTCACCACGCGCGAGGGGGCGGAGTCGATGAGCGTCGAGCACGCCCGCTCGGGCCACGAGTTCGGCGAGGCCGAGTTGATGTGGCGCTGCATGGAGTGCGGCGAGATGGGCGAGATCGACGAGGGACTGCCCGAGGACTGCCCGAACTGCGGCACCGAGCGGGAGAACCTGATGTACTGGACCGAGGACTGAGCCGCCGCCGGTCGGGAGCCCACCGGCGGGCAGCCGATTTGGTATCGTACTCTTCCGTTTATCTCCCTCCTAACGCGGAATCCGTCCGTGAGCCGCCCCAGACTCGAGACGCAGCCGCGAGCGGGCCTGACCACCCGATTCCAGCGCGGGCGACGCGCCCGACCCTCGTTTTTATTTCTAATGCGCTGCCAACCTCCGACCATGGAAATCGTCGTCTTCGGGGCCGGGAGCCTCGGCAGCCTCGTCGGGGGCCTCCTCGCGCGCGAGCACGCGGTGACGCTCGTCGGCCGCGATCCGCACGCCGAGACCGTCCGCGAGACGGGGCTAGAACTGGTCGGCGAGTGCGAGGCGACGGTCGAACCGGACGCGACGACCGACGCCCGGAACGTGCAGGCTGACCTCGCGATCGTCACGGTCAAAGCCGCCGACACGGCCGCGGCCGCCGAGACGCTCGCGACGGGGTCGTACGACGCCGTGCTGTCGCTGCAAAACGGCGTGGGTAACGAGGAGACGCTGGCGTCCGCGCTCGAGTGTCCCGTCCTCGCCGGAACCGCCTCCTACGGCGCGGTTCTCGAGGCGCCGGGCCGCGTCCGGTGTACCGGCGTCGGCGAGATCGTTCTCGGCGCGCGGACCGGCGGCCCCTCGGATCGGGCTGACCGGATCGCCGCGCAGTTCGCGGCGGCCGGCCTCGAGACGACCGTCGACGACGACATGCCCCGCCGCCTCTGGGAGAAACTCGCCGTCAACGCCGGGATCAACCCCGTCACGGCGCTGGCGGACGTCGACAACGGCGCGGTCCTCGAGTCGCCCGTTGACGACCTCGCTCGGGGGGCCGCCCGCGAGACGGCGCGGGTCGCGCGAGCCTGCGACGTCGGCCTCTCGAACCGCGAGGCGCTGGCCGCGCTGGCGTCGGTCGCGAGCGAGACGGCCGCGAACACCTCGTCGATGCGCCAGGACGTGCTCGCCGAGCGACGCACGGAGATCGACGCCATCAACGGCTACGTGGTCGATCGGGCGGCCGAACGGGGACTCGAGGTCCCGACGAATCGGCTGTTGACGTCGCTGGTGCGGACGTGGGAACGCGGTCGCGGCCTGCGGTGAGCGTCGAACGTCGGATCCGAATTCGCAGTCCGAATCGAACGCTGAGTCGATCCGTACGTTCTTCTCCCGGGAGCTGTTATTCGAGGATGACACAGGGATGGTTCCGAAACCGGTGACACGCGACGCCGTCTCCGCACTCTCGCCAGTCGTCGGCTTCGGTCTCTCCGTCGCGATCACGTTGACGGCGGCGGTCGCCGTCAGTTTCCTCGCAGTTCTGGTCGTGGGTTGAGGTACTCTCAGTTTGTCTGCTCGTTGAGCCGTGTAGCCGTGGATATTGGGATGCACACGTGTGCGCTGCTATCGTGGCAACAGGGAATCGCCTCGTCCTCCCCAGCCGATTCGCTCACTCCTTGAGGTCGTTCGCTCATCCCTCGCGCGACTCCGGGCCGCGGCTCACTCTGCGCTCGCCGCGGCCCAGCACGCGCCACCGCGCTGGGCTCTCAACCCGAAGCGGTGCGTTCGCCCCCTCAACGTAGTGTATCGAGGAGTACAGACGACTCTCGAGGAGTGAAATAGCGAAAACTCGAGTCGAACTTCGCGAACCGACCGGCTCAGAACGGTGCTTCGGGGCCTTCGTCGGCGCCGCCGTCGTCGTCGACGGTCTCGCCGGGGAACGAGGGGCTCATGCCGCCGCCCATCTCGTCGCCGCCGTCCATGCCGGTGCTCGCGTTGACCTTCTCGATCTCGGGAATCTCCTTGACCATGCGGCTCTTGATCGCCTGAATCGTCATCGGCGAGATACCACAGCCGCTGCAGGCGCCGCCGAGGGCGATGGAGACCTCACCGGTCTCGCGGTCGAGGTCCTGAATCGCCGCACTGCCGCCGTGCATCTGGATCTGCGGGAAGTTCCGCCGCAGGAAGTTCGCAACGCGGTCCTCGAGGTCGTCCCCGTCCTGTGTCTCGGTGCTCATACGACACCGTTGGGGTTGCGAACCCCTAAACCTTCCGTCCTACCCGTTCGGCTGTCGACGCTCGAGACGTCGGAATCGACTGTCTCGAGGTGTTCGTCTCCCTCCTCAGGCGAACCCGAAGACCCGCTGGAGTTCGGTCTCGATCTCCTCGACGTGGCGCTCGAGGACCTGCTCGAAGCGCTCCTCTTCGACGAGGACGCCGGAGAGTCGGCCGTGGGGATCCTCGGGCAGTTCGACGCGGAACTCGCCGTCGCCCTCGTAGAAGGGTTCGCTCTCGTTGAGCACCTGCTGGTCGATCGCGTGGACGAGTTCGGAGTCGTACTGATCGTTCATCCGATTGAACGCGTTCTTGTACGCCTGCTGGAGTTCGGGGAAGTAGTTGGCGTACTTGTCCTCAAACTGCTCGGGATCGAAGTCGGTCATACGCGAACCGAGGGCGAGCGGAGACAAAAGTCGGACGATCGGTCGTCTGCGCGCCGTTCGGTCGTGACCGACGAGACAGACTGCTGTCCCGTTAGGGGGATCCTATATACGAACGATGCGCTTGCAAGCGGAATCGACACTCCCGTTACGCTCGGATTCGTGAGTCATGTCTCCCGATCAGCCCCCCATTCCGCACGAAGCGTTGCCGCCGGGATGGGGTCCCGCCGACTGCTGTGACGGGCGATTCGTCTACCGTTCCAGTCAGCCGCCGATCAAGCTTATCGCGGATCGGACGGCGGCGAACCGGGCGCACCCGGGGCTCGGCCTCTGTCGGTACTGGGAACTCCGATATCGATACTTCCTCGCGGACCGGGCGATCACCGAGTCGATCGGCCGCGTCTCGACCCGTCGAGCCGCCGTCGACGGCCTGCTCGAGTGTATGCAGCGCATTAACCGGACCGTCTCGAAGGTCGACGGCCCGGTCGAGGTCGGGGACGTTCTCGATCGCGTTTCCCTCTCGGATTTCGTTCCGGACGGACTGTCCCGCTCGTCGCCGTAGCGGTAGACGAGTTCGGGTCCCCGATCTGTTGCCACCTGCTCACACGCGTCGCGTCAGATGTACACGCACCGTCCGCTGACAGTCGGCACAGATCCCGTCCAGGCGGACCGCGGTCGACAGGATCGGATACCGAACGGACAGCTCCGAGTAAATCGTCGCTACCAGCGACCGGTATCGAGGTCCCGCCGGTCCGCTGTGGGCCGTCGGGTCGGTAACCATCGCTTGTCGCTCCTCGATGCGGGTCTCGAGTCGGTCGCGGTAGGCCTCGAGTCGCTCGTATTTCTCCCGCAGGTCGTCGAAATCACACTGTAGCAGCGACTTTAGGCTAACCTAAAAAATCATAACCCCACCGGATTTTGGGCCCACCTGCGTCGTTCCGGCGCCACGGAGGCTCGCAACATTTAGTATATCGAAATTTGGTTTATATCTGCCGATCCGGCAATCCCGCGGAAGCGAGGCCCTACCGGTGTAGCCGCCCACGAGCGGCGACTGACGTCCGCGTAATCGGATGACGCGAGCGTTCGCGAGAGCGCCCAGTACCGTTCCGAGCGGTGACTCGAGGAGGAACATCCTGCTATCGGTGCGCGGACGAACCGGCCAACGAATCGCGGCCGAACTGCTCGAACACGAACACGCCGTCACCGGCGTCTCCCGGAGCGGCGAACTTGGCCTCGATCCTCCCGAGTTCGAGTCCGTCGCCGGGGATATGACCGCTCCGGACGCCCTCGCGCAACTGGTCGTCGGCCACGACGTCGTCGCGTCGGCGCTCGGCCCGGGTGAGAACCCCGACGTCGACGTCCCGACGGACCTGGTTGAAGGGTTCGTCGAGGGGCTCCGACGAACCGACATCTATCGGCTGCTGGGTCGGCGGTGCCGGCAGCCTCGCGATCGGTCCGGAGACGACGCTGATCGAGACCGACGAGTTCCGGGACGACCTCGTTCCCCTCGCCAAGCCCACCTCGAGGCCCTCGCGAGTATCCGGGACGCAGACGCCCTCGAGCGGTCGTCTCTCGTCCCGGCGGCTGATCGAACCCGGCGAGCACACGAGTGATACCTGTCGCGGTCGAATTGGTCGCCGACCGGGACGGCGAGAGCTACGTTCTCGGGGAAGACTCCGCCGTCGCTTCGTCGACGAACTCGAGAACGCCGACGCCGGTACGCCCACTGGGCGTCGGCTACTGATCTCGGTTCTCGGGCCAGCCCGTGAGTGCCCGATCGCCGCTGGCGCACGCGGGTGACGAATATCGGGGACGACAGCATCGGGGATGACAACGGGGTGTCGGCGCGGAAGCGGGCGTGGCAGCGTGGTAGCGGGCGGTTTCACCCCGGAAACGCGCGGTGAGCGACGCTCGCGGCGTGTCTCTCCTGGGGGCTCCGAACGCAGGATCTCCAACAATAAATTCCATAATGCTATATTGAATACCGGGATCCTCACGCGGAGCGCGTCAGCACAGTGTTTATGAGGAGCAACGGATTATTGGGCGTACTGACACCCGCTGTCCCTGATATCTTATGACGACTCCACTCCCGTTCGCGATCGATTTTCACGTCCACTCCGACGACTCCTACGACGGACACGAACCGATCGAACTCATCTTAGAACACGCCGCGGACATCGGCCTCGACGGGGTGGTCATCACCGACCACGACGAGATCAGCGAGTCGATTCGCGCCGCCAACCTCGCCCCGGAGTACGGATTGATCGGCATTCCGGGCGTCGAGGTCTCGACGCGCCACGGCCACCTCCTGGCGATCGGCGTCGAAGAGCGCCCCGACCCCGGCCGACCGGTCATGGAAACCGTCGACCGAGTCCGCGAACTCGGCGGAATCGCCATCGTTCCCCATCCGTTCCAGCGCAGTCGCCACGGCGTCCGCAAACGCCACATCGAGGACGCCGACGCGATCGAGACGTTCAATTCGATGGTCTTCACCGGCTACCGCAACCGGCGCGCCCGAACGTTCGCCCGCCGCCGGGGCTACCCCGAGATCGGCGCCAGCGACGCTCACTACCTGCCCAACGTCGGCAAGGCCTACACCGAGATCCTCGTGACCCCCGACGCCGCGAACCCGACCAAGGCCGACATCGCCGGCGCCGACCTCGTCGAAGCCATCCTCGAGGGGCGGACGCAGATCCGGGGCAAGCGCACGCCGATCCACAAGAGCACGGTCCAGTACGCCAAGGGCGCGGTCCGGAAGGGGACGTACCTCCTGACCTCTCACGCGCCGCTGGTGCCGACGGTTCCGGCCTCGATGGAACGGTCGACGTGAGCGGCCGTTAGGAGAGTTGCTCGCCGACGATGTCGTCGGCGCGTTCGACGAACGGTTCTTCTTCGCCTTTCGGGACGGTCGCACCGGCCGCGACGTCGTGACCGCCGCCGTCGCCACCCGCCGCTCGCGAGGCCTCGCCCATGACGGCCGAGAGGTCGAGCCCCTGGCGGACGAGGCTGTGCGTGCCGCGAGCGGAGACCTTCACCTCCTCGTCGTTCTTTTCGGCGAACGCGACGATCGGCTTCGACCGGCTGATCCCCGCGTTGCCCATCGCCATGCCGGCGACGATCCCGACGATGGTCTCGCGGATCTCGTCGCCGGCGTGGAACCACTGGACGTGGTCCTCGTGGGTGACCCCCTCGCGCGTGACGAGGTCGATCCCCTGCGAGAGGTTGCGCCGGTGGTTTCGGAGGAGTTTCCGCGCCCGCTCGAGGGCCGCGTCGCGGTCGCCGAGACAGACGCCGAGGCCGACGTCGGCGCGCTCGTAGCGGGCCGTCGCGTTGAGGAGTGTCGAGAACTCGCTGGCGTCCCGGAGTTCGGTGCCGACCGGCTCCTCGGGGAGGACGTAGGCGGTGCTGACGAGCTGGTCGATCTTCGTCGCGGGCACGCCGCTGGAGACGGCTCGCTTGACGAGCGCGCTGGCGACGGTCTGCTTCTCGTCGTTGGTCAGTCCCGACCAGCGGCGCCACTCCCCGTCGCGTTTCAACTCGAGATCGAGCCCGTCGAGGAATCGCAGCGCGCCGCTTTCGTCGTTCGAAATGCCGGGGATGTGGACGTCGGTGGCGTACTCGAGCAGTTTCGGGAGGGGACGGGTCTGTTTCCCGTAGAGCGCGAGGTCCTTGCCCGTCTCGAGGACGCCCGCCTCGACGCCCTCTGCGACGATCTTCTCGTTGGCGCCGTGGAGTTCGCCGCCGGAGGCCTGCATGTCGCCGACGGCGCCGACGACGGCCAGCGCGGCCAGATCGCGGTTGTCTGCGCGGGGCGTGGTGGCCGCGTCAGCCACGACGGTTCCGCCGTCGGAGCGGGGCTCCGACGAGGATGGGCTCATCTCGTTCGCCTCACCCCCGTCCGCCGCGACGGCCGGCTCGGAATCCGAGACCTCGGCGAGCGCCCGCGCGAGCACGTAACTCGCGCCGGCACCCGACAGCTCCGAGGCGCCGTTGATCCCGAACAGGAGGGGGTTGAGGTGGTACTCGGTCTCGCGATCGGCGGGCTGGTGGTGGTCGGCGACGACGGGCGTGAACGCGCCTTCGTCCTCGTGTTCGCCGATGATATCGAGCTGGCCGCTCCCGAAGTCCGTGAAGAGCACCGTCTCGTAGTCGGTGGCCGCGATCGCGGCGATCGCGTCCGCGTCGAGTTGCTTCTCGAAGACCGTCTCGAAGGGGAGCCCCGCGCGCTCGAGGGCCTGCGCGGCGATCGCGGCGCTGGTCAGTCCGTCGGCGTCGATGTGGGAGGCGAGCAGGACGCGATCGGCCTCGCACAGTCGCTCGGCGCACGCCATCGCGCGATCCTCGAGTTCGGGAACGGGGCCAGCCATCGAGCTATCGTAGGCGCGGCTTCGGTCATAAACCTGCGGTCCCGGTGCGATCAGAGGTGGAGCAGCTCCGGCAACGTCTCCTCGAACAGGATCAGGGGGACGTTGTTCAGCGCGAACGCGGCGTACGCGACCACGATCAGGCCGACGAAGGCGACGTCGAGGGGATGGGAGAGGAAGTGGCCGACCGCCATCACGACCGCGGCGTAGCAGACGGCGGCGGCCGCGACGCCTGGCAGGCCGAACAGCTCGTAGAAGAAGACGGTGACCGGGTTGAGTTCCGTCGCGTACGGCAGGACGAAGAACAGGGTGGCGGCGACGGCGTCGACCAGCCAGAGCGCCAGAAAGGCGAACTGCAGCCCGATCGAGTCCGGCGGGTCCAGTTCCATCGAGGGGAACGTTGCTGCTGACATACTCGTCGTTTGGCCGTCGACGGGAGTATGGGTTGACCTTGCCACCGCTGGCGTCGCTTTCGCCGGTATCGGCGTGCTAGCGTCCACCACCCGACGGGAACGGCTTCGATATGTCGATGAAAAAGCAGGCCGAGGGGCGAAGCGATGAGTCCCGCCGAAATCGAGGCTGGCTACTCGAGTCGTCGGTCGAGGGCCGCGAGCGTCTCGCGGGCGAGCGCGTCGAACGTGGCCTCGCTGGGCACCACGTCGACGTCGACTCCCAGTTCGGCGGCCGTCTCGGCCGTCGGGTCGCCGATGACGCCGACGGTGGCATCGGCGAGTCCCTCGAGCGCCGCGTCGCGAACCCCCCGTTCGGTGGCTGCCTCGAGGAAGTGCTCGACGGTCAACGACGAGGTGAAGCAGGCGGCGTCGAGGTCGCCGGCGGCGGCGCGTTCGGTCGATTCGCCGCTCCACTCGGGTCGGACCAGCCGGTAGAGGATCGTCTCGTGAACGTACGCGCCCGCGTCCGCGAGGCCGTCGAGTAGCACGGGGCTGCCGTGGTCGCTGCGAGCGACCTCGACGCGGGCGCCATCGACCTCAGCTCGCGGCTCATCGCCGCTCGCTCGTTCCGCGGAGCGTGGCTCCGCGCTTCCCGCCAGCGTGTCGACGAGCCCGCTCGAGGTGTACGCTTCGGGGACGATATCGACTGCGTACCCTTCCTCGCGCAGCGCGTCGGCCGTCGCGGGGCCGATCGCACAGACCGTCTCGTCGGCCGGCTCCCAGCCGGCCGCGGAGACGAGTTCCGCGCCGGTCTTGCTCGTGAAGACCACGTAGTCGGCGTCGGTTCGGGGCGTCGCGTCGGTCGCCTCGACGGCGAGCATCGGGTCCGGCACCGGCTCCGCACCGAGATCGGCGAGCAGCGCGACGGCGTCCGCGAGGCGCTCGTCGTCGGGTCGAAAGACCGCGACCGTCGGGGCGTCGGCACGCTCGTTCATTGCTCCGCCTCGTCGGGCCACTCGGCGGGATCGGCCGTGCTGTAGTCGTTCTCCAGAAAGTCGACGACGGTCTCGCGCGTGCTCGCGACGTCGCCGATCACCGTCACCGCGGGCGGCTTGATCCCCTCTTCGTCGCGGGCGTCGACGATCGTCTCGAGGGTGCCCGTCGCGACCTGCTGGGCGGGCCAGGTCGCGCGTTCGACGAGCGCGACCGGCGTCTCCGGCGTCATTCCGGCCTCGCGCAACGCCTTCGTGTAGTCGGGGAGGCGCGTGACACCCATCAGGACGACGATGGTTCCGCCGGTCGCGGCCAGGGCCTCCCAGTCGACCGCGGACTCCTCCTTGGTCGGGTCCTCGTGGCCCGTGACGAACGTGACGGAGGAGGCGTGATCGCGGTGCGTGACGGGGATGCCGGCGACGGCGGGCGCGGCGATGGCCGAGGTGACCGCGGGGACGACCTCGAAGGGGACCTCGTGGGCCGCCAGGTACTCGGCCTCCTCGCCGCCGCGGCCGAAGACGAAGGAGTCGCCGCCCTTGAGTCGCGCGACCGACTTCCCCTCGCGGGCGAGTTCGACCAGCCGTTCGTTGATCTCCGACTGGGGCGTGCGGTCGCCGTTGGCGCGCTTGCCGACGTCGATGCGTCGCTCCTCGGGGAGCAACTGGAGGATCTCCGGTCCGGGGAGTTTGTCGTGGAGCACGACGTCGGCCTTCTCGAGGAGCGCCCGGGCCCTGACGGTCAACAGGCCCGGATCGCCGGGACCGCTACCGACGAGGTAGACGGTGCCCGAATCGGGTTCGATGGAGTCCGGCAACATGTACGTGTGCGCTAGCTATTTCCCCTTCGGCTTATCTTCCGCGGAGGCGTCGTCGTTTGCAGCGTCGTCGCGAGCGGCTTCGATCAGTTCCGCTGCACCGCGGTCCGCGAGGTCGCGAGCGAACTCGCGGGCGGCCTCGGCGTGGTGCTCGACCGGGAGGTCGCGACCGGCCTCGACCGACTCCTCGCCGTCCCGATCGAAGACCTGGACCGTCGCGTGGACGTACTCGCCCTGAACGACGGCGTAGATCCCGACGGGGGCGATACAGCCGCCGCCCAGTTCCGCGAGGATCGTCCGTTCGACCGTCGTCTCGACCCGACTGCGCGGGAAATCGATCGCCGACTGCATATCACGGGCCGTCTCGCCGTCGCGCGCGGTGACGGCCAGCGCGCCCTGACCCGGTGCGGGAACGAACGTTTCGACCGGGAGTTCCCGGTACTCGACGGAGTGCTGGAGGCCGCTGCGCTCGAGTCCCGACTGTGCGAGCACGATGGCGTCGTACTCGGTCTCGACCTCCCGCCCCAGCGCCTGCCGCTCGAGTTCCGAGAGGTCGTCGAACCACTCGTCGACGGTGCGGTCGTACTCGGGTTCGAAGTCCTCGTCTCCAGTGTTCGCCTTGCGCTCCTTGTCCGCTTCCGAGCGCTCCTGGTGTTCGGCCTGGAGCGCGGGTGCGAGCAACTTCTCGAGGCGCGTGTCCACGTTCCCTCGCAGTGGTTCGACCTCGAGGTCGGGTCGCTCAGAGAGGAGTTGGGCCCGTCGGCGCAGACTCGAGGTGCCGACGGTCGCGCCGCGGGAAAGCTCCTCGAGCGTCGACCCGTCGGGCGTGAGCAGGACGTCGCCCGGCGGCCCGCGTTCGGGTACCGCCGCGGTGACGAGCTCCTGGGGCTGTTCGGTCGGCATGTCCTTCATCGAGTGGACGGCGCCGTCGAGGTCGCCCTCGAGGACGCGTTCGTCGAGTTCGCGGACGAACGCACCGGTCTTTCCCAGCCGGTGGATGAGTTCGTCCCTGATCTGGTCGCCCGTCGTCTCGACGGTGACCAGCTCCACCTCGTAGCGCCGGTCCTCCAGGGCCTCCTTCACCAGCGAGGCCTGTCGCCGGGCGAGTGTGGACCCCCGCGTCGCCAGTCGCAGCGTCCCGCGCGTTCTCATAGGAGAACAGTCGGCGCCTGGGGTATGAAAAGCGCACGCTTGTCGGACGCCCCGCGGCGGGCGTTCGATCCGGAACTTGCTACATGTGATCATACAACATGAATTTTGGGGCGAACACGTTCGAACTACAATTTAACCATCTACCGTTAGTAGGGACGGGCGGATGAGCGAAACTCTGTACGAACGACTCGGCGGACGGGACGCCATCGGCGCCGTGGTCGACCGGTTCTACGAACGCGTGATCGAGGACGAACAGGTGGCTCACTACTTCGAGGACGTCGACATGCAGAAACAGCGCGCCCACCAAACCCAGTTCATCAGCGCGGTCGCGGGCGGTCCCGTCGACTACTCCGGCGACGACATGGAATCCGCACACGACGAGCTCGGAATCACGAAACCCGACTTCTACGCCATCGTCGAGCACCTGGACGCGACGATGCAGGAGTTCGACGTCGACTCCGACGACCGGGAAGCGGTCCTGGACGCCATCGCCGAGTACGAGGGCGACATCGTCACGGCGACGGCCTGATCCGGCGCGACACCGCGGTGCGATTCGCCGAACCGGCAGGCAGCGAACGGGGCGGACCCGAGGTATTTTGATCCTCTCTCCGCTATCACCAGCCAATGGTCGTAGTTACGCTGGGTCCCGAAGGCACCTACTCACACCGGGCGGCGACGGCGGTCGACGACGAGATCGAGTTCCGGCAGTCGGTCACCTCGATCGTCGACGCCGTCGCCAGCGGCGAGTACGAGCGCGGCGTCATCCCCATCGAGAACAGCATCGAGGGAAGCGTCACGGAGAGTCTCGACGCGCTAGCGGAGTACGACGTCGCCGTCGTCCGGGAGATCGTCACCCCGATCAAACACGCTCTGCTCGCCCAGGGACCGGGGTTCGACACCGTCGCCAGCCACTCCCAGGCGCTCGCCCAGTGTCGCTCCTATCTCGATCGCGAGTATCCCGACGCCACGCTCGAGGCCGTCGCGAGCACGGCACAGAGCGTCGAACTCGCCCGCGACGACCCCTCGATCGCGGGCGTCGCTCACCCGGACAACGGCGGCGACGACATCCAGGTGATCGCCGAGGACATCCAGGATCGGGACTCGAACGCGACGCGGTTCCTCGCGCTCGCGCCCGCCGAGGAGCGCTCGAAGGGCGGCGGCAAGACCTCGCTGGTCGTCTACCCGAACGCGAACTACCCCGGACTGCTGCTCGAGTTGCTCGAGCCCTTCGCCGACCGCGACATCAACCTCACCCGCGTCGAGTCCCGCCCCAGCGGCCAGCGACTCGGCGACTACGTCTTCCACGTCGACTTCGAGGCCGGCCTCTACGAGTCCCGGACGAAGGAGGCGATCGAGGACTTGGAGGAACTCGCGGAGAAGGGATGGGTCCGCCGGCTGGGTTCCTACGACACCGAGCACGTCGTCGGGTAGCGATCGGCGGTCCGACGCGCACTGCTCGTTCGCTGGGGGGAGTACCGCCGGTATGCTCCGTGCGCCCATCGCCATCCCGCCGGAAACGCTCGAGTTGGAACAGACCCGAGCGCCGTCCCCGAGATCGAGATCGGGACCGCGGCCGCGACGTGGTCGGACTACGGGCTGTAGTCGGGCGACTGCGATTCGATCGTGTCCGCGACGTTCTCGAGTTGTTCGCCGATGGTCGCGACGAGGTCGTCGAGGGTGACGATGCCGGTGAGCGTCCCGTCGTCGTCGACGACCGGGAACCGACGCGCGTTCTCCGCCTTGATAGCCTGCGAGATCTCGAGTGCGTCCGCGTCCGCCTGTAACGTCGTCAGTCCGCCCGTCATCACGTCTTCGGCGGGCGTCGCGGCGACGTCGTCGCTCTGGCCCACCTCGAGGGCGATGTCGCGGTCGGTGACGATGCCGACCGGCGCGTCGTTCTCGGTGACGACCGCGGTGCCGACGTTGTTCGAGGCCAGTCGCTGTGCGACCGTTCCGAGTTCTGTGTCGGGGCCTGCCGTTACGACGTCGTTCGGACCGAGTTCACTGGCGGACATAGCGGGAACACACAGCGCCGGCGCGGTATTCAACGCGAGGCTTTCACCTGAACCGGTCGACCGTCGGTTGCGGTGACGCGGCTCACACGGTGGCGGTATCGACCGCAAACGGTTTTCCGCGTCCCGTTCGACCGCAAACGGTTTTCCGGCTCCCCGCGGTAGCCCCGCACATGACGCTCGAGGAAGGCGACGACGCCCCGACCGTGACCGCACCGAATCAGGACGGCGACGAGCGCACCCTCGCGTTCGAGGAGCCGACGGTCCTTTACTTCTACCCGAAGGACGACACCCCCGGCTGTACGGTCGAGGCGAACCAGTTCCAGCGCGAGCGCGAGAGCTACGCGGACGCCGGCGTCGAGGTCTACGGCGTCTCGCGGGACGACGCCGACTCCCACGAGTCGTTCTGCCAGCAGGAGGGCCTCGAGTTCGACCTGCTGGCCGACCCGGACGCCGAAATCGCCGACGCCTTCGGCGTCGAACTGCGCGACAGCGGCGTCACCGCGCGAACGACCTTCGTCCTCGCCGACGGTGAGGTGAAAGCCGTCTACGAGAACGTCGATCCCGACGGCCACGCGCGCGACGTTTTGATGGATGCGCTCGACGACGGACTGGTGACGCTGCCCGAGTAGGCGATTGTGACGGCGGACGGCGGGCAGAATTTATCTCGCTCGAGGCCGTACCGACGAGCATGCGACGAAACCCGTTCCAGGACATCGAGGAGATGCTCGACCGCGTCAGCCGACAGGTCGAGGAGGGGATGACCAGCGGCGGCCTGCAGGTACCCGGCTCCGTCCCGGTCGACGTCGCCGACACCGGCGACGAGTACCTCGTGACGGCCGATCTGCCCGGCTACGAGACCGACGACATCGACCTGACCCTCTCGGAGGGGACCCTGCGCCTCGAGGCCAGCCGGGACGAGGAGTCCGAGTACGCCGAGGGTCGGTACCTCCGCCGCGAACGGACCCGCACGTCGGCGAACCGCCGGATCCGCCTGCCGGAACCGGTCGAGGAGGAGTCGGTCTCGGCCGGCTACGAGGACGGCGTGTTGACCGTCCGCCTCCCGAAGGTCGGGGGCGGCGACGACGAGTCGAAGCAGATCGACATCGAGTGAGCGGAGAGTAGCGGTTCGAATCCTCGAGGCGGCCGATCGACGCGGTATCGAGGCGTTGCGGCAGACGCTAGGGGTCGTCAGCGTCGCCGATCGGCGCGTCCTCGGTACGGCGCTGCAGGTCGGTCGCCACCGACCGCACGGAGACACCGACCGTCCGGTCGCCACAGGCGTTAGTACCAGGCCCCGCCCGACGAGACATTGATATCTTGGCCCGTGACGTGGCGCGACGCCTCGGACGCGAGGTGGACGGCCATGTCGGCGACCTCCTCGGGCGGGACCAGCTCCTCGATCATGAGACTGTCCAGGACCTCGCCCTCGACGGCCTCCACGGGGACGCCCGCCGCCTCGGCCTGTCGCTCGAAGACGCCCCGGATCCGCTCGCCCTCGACCGGCCCGGGACAGATCGCGTTGACGGTGACGCCGTCGTCGCCGAACTCGGCCGCCAGCGCGCGAGTCACGCCGATCAACCCCATCTTCGAGGCGGCGTACGGGCCCCGATTGGCGTAGGGCCGCTTGCCGCCGATCGAGGAGATGTTGACGACGCTGCCCCGCTCGGACTCGCGCAGGTGCGGAGCCGCTTCCCGCGTGACGCGGGCAACCCCGACGACGTTGACGTCCAGGGTCTCGAGCCACTCGTCGTCGGTCGTCTCCTCGAGCGGCGCGGTGGGGCCGGCGATGCCGGCGTTGTTCACGAGACAGTCCAGGCCGCCGAAGGTCTCGATCGTCTCGTCGACGGCGTCGGCGACCGAATCGGGCTCGGTCACGTCGGTCTCGACCGCCAGCGTTCGCTCGGGGGCGTCGATCAGTTCCGCGGTCTCGTAGATGCCGTCGCTCCTGGCCGCGAGGACGACGTTCGCACCCGCCTCGGCGAACGCGACGGCGATTTCGCGGCCCAATCCTTGACTCGCACCCGTGACGAAGACAGTGGTGTCTGCTACCATGCATCGTGATGGCGGGAGGCGGGACTAAAACATCTCGGCTACCGGAACCGCCGAATCGCGACCGCTCGGGGCCCGACGATGATCGGGCGCGACGACTCGAGGCGGCGATCGACGGCGGCGGTCGACGGATCGAGGGGCTAGTGTATGGAAAGGTATAGGGCGGCGTCCCCGCCTATAGCTATATAAGCAAATGAGCGACGCGGGATACGACCACGCGACGGTCGAACGGCGCTGGCAGGAGGCGTGGGACGAGGCGGACGCCTATCGGACGCCCGATGACGTCGAGGACCCGACGTACGTCCTCGGCATGTACCCGTATCCGTCGGGCAAACTCCACATGGGCCACGTCCGAAACTACACGATCACGGACGCCTACGCCCGATTCCGACGAATGTGCGGCGACGAAGTCCTCCACCCGATGGGGTGGGACGCCTTCGGCCTCCCCGCGGAGAACGCGGCCAAGGAACGCGACACGAACCCGCGGGACTGGACGTTCGACTGCATCGACACGATGCGCGACCAGATGGAGGCGATGGGCTTCGGCTACGACTGGGATCGAGAGATCGCCACCTGCACGCCGGAGTACTACCAGTGGAACCAGTGGCTCTTCGAGCGGTTCCACGAGGAAGGGCTGGTCGAGCGCCGCGACGCCGAGGTCAACTGGTGTCCCCACTGCGAGACCGTCCTCGCGGACGAGCAGGTCGAGGGCGAGGCCGAACTCTGCTGGCGCTGCGATACGCCCGTCGAACAGCGCGAACTCGAGCAGTGGTTCCTGAAGATCACCGAGTACGCCGACGAGTTGCTGGACGCGATCGACGACCTCGAGGGGTGGCCCAACTCGGTTCGGCAGATGCAGCGCAACTGGATCGGCCGCCAGTACGGGACCGAACTACAGTTCGATATCGAGGATCACGGGCCGGTGACGGCATTTACCACCCGCGTCGACACCGTCTACGGCGCGACGTTCTTCGCGCTCGCGCCGGATCACCCGATCAGCGAAGAACTCGCGGAGCAGGACGACGACGTTCGCCGCTTCATCGAGGAGGTGGCCGACCCCGACGGCGACGAACCCAACGGCGTCGAGACGGGTTTGACCGCCACGAACCCCGTGACCGGCGAGGAGATTCCGGTCTACGTCGCCGACTTCGTCCTCTCGGACGTCGGAACCGGCGCGCTGATGGCGGTGCCGGCCCACGACGAGCGCGACCACGCCTTCGCCGAGAAGAAGGGGATCGAGATCAGGCCCGTCATCGCGCCCGAACCCGACGACGGCGAGGAGCCCGCGGCCCCCGACGTCGAGGACGAAGCGTTCACCGAGGACGGCGTCCTGATCGACTCCGACGACTACTCGGGGCTCGACAGCGAGACCGCTCGAGAGCGCCTGACCGCAGACATCGAAAGCGCCGAGGAAGCGAAGCAGTACCAACTGCGCGACTGGGGAATCTCCCGGCAGCGCTACTGGGGAACGCCGATTCCGGTGATCCACTGCGACGAGTGTGGCCCCGTCATGGTCCCCGAAGATGACCTCCCCGTCGAACTGCCGGAGTTCATCAACACCACCGGAAACCCGTTGGACGCCGCCGAGGAGTGGAAGCAGACGACCTGTCCCGACTGCGGCGCCGACGCCACCCGCGAGACGGACACGATGGACACCTTCGTCGACTCCTCGTGGTACTTCCTGCGGTACGTCTCGCCGGGCCTCGAGGAGACTCCCTTCGACCGCGAGCAGGCCAACGACTGGATGCCCGTCGACCAGTACGTCGGCGGCATCGAACACGCCGTGATGCACCTGCTGTACTCCCGGTTCTTCACGAAGGTGCTGGCCGACCACGAGGACCTCGAGCACCGCGAGCCGTTCACGAACCTGCTCGCCCAGGGGATGGTCCAGCTCGAGGGCGAGAAGATGTCCAAGTCGAAGGGTAACGTCGTCTCGCCCCAGCGGATCGTCGAGGAGTACGGGGCCGACACGGCGCGGCTGTTCATGATGCAGGCCGCCCAGCCCGAGCGCGACTTCGACTGGAGAGAGGAGGGCGTCCGCTCGACGAACGCGTTCCTCGGTCGGCTGAAGGAGATGGTCGAGGAGTTCGTGGCGGGCGCGGCGCCACGCGCCGCGGAAGAGGCGAGCGGCGACGAGCCGCGAGCGAACGCGCCCGCCGGCGACGACGATTCGATCGCCAACTACGTCGAGAGCGAAATCGACGCGACGATCGCCATCGCCACCGACGAGTACGACGACCTGACGTTCAACCGGGCGCTGCGGGAGACCCAGGATCTGACCCGGACGCTGCGACAGTACGTCGACTACGCAGAGCCACACGCCGGGACCCTCGAGCGCGGGCTGTCGGCCGTCGTCCGCCTGCTCGCGCCGGTCGTACCCCACCTCGCCGAGGAACTGTGGGACGAACTGGGCAACGACGGCCTCGTCGTCGACGCCGCGTGGCCGACCGCCGAGGTCGACCGCGATCACGTCGCCAAGCGCCGCCGTCTGGTCGAAAACACCCGCGAGGACGTCCGCGACATCGTCGAGGTGGCCGGCATCGAGGACCCGCAGGCGATCGACGTCGTCGTCGCCCCCGAGTGGAAGTACGACGCCCTCGGGATCGCGATCGAGAGCGACGCCGACAACCTGATCGGCGAACTCATGCAGGAGAGCCACATCCGCGAGCAGGGCGACGCCGCGGCCGACTACGGGCAGGACCTGCAGGCCGAACGGGAGGCGCTGTCGATGACGCTGTCCCCCGAGGCGGAGTACGAGGCGCTCGAGGCCGCCGCGTGGCTGATCGAACGCGAGTTCGAGGCGCCGGTGACCGTCGTCGCCGCCGAGGAGGCCCCCGACGCCGTCCTGAAAAACGCCGCACCCGGTCGACCGGCGATCGAGATCGAGGACTGATCGACGGTTCCCCCGCGAGTGGCTACCGCTTCGAATCGGGTCAGCCGTCCGTTCCGGCAAGCGGTCGGCCAATATCAAATCGGAGATGTATCGCCTATTCGACCACAGAACGACGCCCATCGAGTAACGATCGTCCACTAGCGACAACGGCCGGATTCGAATCAGCGTCGGCGGGGGTTACCACCCGCTGATACTTCGCCTCTCTCGCTACCTCTGCTCCGTTGATACTAACTCCTACAGCCGATTAAATTAACAGATATTGTGGAGTTCATCTCCACCAATACATTCAATTGGCTTGCCTGTTCAGTATCACGAAAGAGCGTTCGCAGCATCGGCTGCTCGACTCAGGTACAATGGCACTCGAGGACTACATCCCCGATCGGTTCAGGCAATCGTACAGTGTAAAGATCGGTCTCATATTCGTCGCGATCGCCCTGGTGACGCTGGTCGTCTCGGCGGTCTTCTTCGCGCACGTTTCCGGTGCGGTCGGTCCGACGGCGGCGGACCACTTCAGCGACCGGACCGACGACCGCAGCGACGTCGCGGAGACGTGGCTCGAGACGAACGCGGAGACGGCCGCGGGGCTGTCCGCGGACGCGACCGTCCGCGACGGCGATCCCGATGCGATCGGCGATCGACTCGCCACCGCGCAGGATACTCGCGGCGATCGCGTCGCCGAGCTCCACTACCTCGGCGCCGACGGCGAGGTACTCGCGAGCAGCGACGAGGCGGCGACCGGCCAGAACTTCTTCGACGCCGCCGGCGTCGAGGGGGCGACCGACGGTCCAACGACGCCCCACGAGGCGCTCGCGACCGACGACGAGGTACTCTCGTTCGTCTCGAGCGTTCCCGGCGAGGACCGCTACGTCGCCCTCTCGGCGCCGGTCGGCGCCTTCGCGTCGGCCCTCGAGACGAGTGACGACTATCGAACCGTCGTCACCGGTGCCGACGGCGAGCAGATCGTCGGCGTCGGCGACGCCGAGGTCGACGCGACCGACGAGGCCGTGCTCGGCGCGCTGGGTGACGACGCGTCGGAGGTCGCGAGGGTGACGCCCGACGGAAGCGAGCAGGAAGTCGCCGCGACGACGGCGACGATCGGCAGCGGCGAAGCGACGATGCGGGTCACGACCTACGGCGCCGCGGACGACGTCTTCGCGGCACAGAACGTCGCGACGGCCGGCATCGCGACGGTGGTGTTCGTCTTCATCGTCAACCTC